>CAMWBA010000073.1 GCA_947172355.1 uncultured Bacillota bacterium | reverse complement strand
TACATGGTGAGCTCCTTGTAATACTTGGTGTTCAGCTCATACATCTGGTCGAACATAGCTACATCCTTCATCAAGGTAATTTGATGATTCTCCAGCACCTTGACAATTTTGTCCACATTGGTCTCTGCTTTGGCATAGCTGGCCTTCATAGCCTCCAGCTCATTTTTCTTCTTCTGGAAAAATCCGCCAATCCCCTTCTTCTCCGGCTGGCCGAAGGTTTTCAGCTCTACCACCAGGGAGGACAGAGCTTCGCCTACCTCCCCCAAGTCCTTCGTCTTTACATTGTTCAGCGCGCTTTCAGAGAAAGCGGCAATGTTCTTCTGAGCGGCAGCACCGTAGTTGAGCACCAAGTTGCTGTCGGTGACATCAATCTTCTGGGAGAAGTCCTCTACCATCTTCTTCTCCGCCTCGCTGAGCATGGATTCATCCAGCTTAACGGCGTTTGCGTCCCGGGCGGCCTGGGCCGCCTCATCCGCCTGAGGGGCAGCAGGAGCGGAAGGTTCCAAGGTCAGCTCAGGAGCAGCTACTGCCTGGGCGGCAGAGGGCTCAAAGGTCAGTTCCGGGGTCAGGTTCCGTTCGTCACTCATGGTTTTGTTCCTCCAGTCGTTTGTTTTCAAAATAGGTTACCCAGCTGCGTCCTACAACAACAACAAAGACGATCAGCATAATACCCCACAGCGCTTGCACACTGCCAGGGACAAGCCTCAGCGGGAGCAGAGCGGCCCAGATCAGCAGCACGGCGGTACTAAAGGTCTGATCCGCCAGGACAATCTCCCTGCCCCCATGTTTCCTCCAGGTGAAAAGGATAAACTGGTACAGGAAACCAGCCGCGACCAGCCCCTGTATGGCCCAGCGGAACCGAAAGCCGGCCATGACCTCGGCCCAGCGTTCCTCGCTGAAAAGGCCCAATTCATAGTAGTGCGGGTAGTCCCGAAAGTCCATCCAGGCGGCAAAGGGGCCAAAGAACGCCAGCGCAAGATACAGCCACCGGAGCCACTCAGGAGGGTTCTTTTTCATCGTCGGCCTCCTGTCGCTTTTTTGTGTAACTTATCCAAGAACTTACTGCGTTGATGGTGAAAAATAGAAAAAGAGGGATCCATAGACCATTCCAGCGCGGTTTAAGCAGGCCGATCAAGTAAGCGCCTGCCACGATAGTCCAGATTACGGCACTTCTTAAGGCACGCCTCTTTTCGGTGTACTTTTTCATGGCATCTCCTTTCCTGTAGGGGCGGCCACAGGCTGCACCTATAAAAAGGTCACAACTCCAGCGTAGGTCCTCCTGTCCCGCCGGTAGGTTTGGAGCCGCCGGACAGGCCCTCCTGGGCCAGCAGGTTCTCCATCACGGTGATATCGGTGGAGATGTCCAGGGCCTCGTCCCCAAAGAGGGCGTCCAGCTGCTTGTCGAAGGCGGCGCACAGGGTGTCCAGCATCTGTTCCACCTTGGCCTTGGTCGTGTCGATGTTGCTGCCTGAGACGCCGGTGGAGTCCATTCGGTCGTAAGCGTTGAGCAGCTTCAACGTGGTAGGCAGGAAGTAGTCCAGGAACCTGGAAATCTGAGGTTTCTTATCCGGCTTGGCAATAACATGATCAATAATTTTTCCTGTGACCTCTTCCAAGTGG
Source organism: uncultured Bacillota bacterium (assembly GCA_947172355.1). GTDB lineage: Bacteria > Bacillota > Clostridia > Oscillospirales > Oscillospiraceae > Lawsonibacter. The sequence continues at coordinate 12,453 of CAMWBA010000073.1, read as the reverse complement.
TCAATCTGTGCAGAGATTTTCTTGTCCGGGATAGCGTCATTCAGCCGCCGCAGCTCGGAGATAGCCCGATCCCGCTCTTTCTGAAGGACAGCCACCTGGGGATCAACAGTCTTTGACCCCGTCTGTGCCTCGGTTTTGGGAGTTCCTTCTTTCGTTGGTCCAGGCGTTTGGTAAATTTTATCCGGAAAAATTGCCTTGCCCAATACAAAGGCGGCAAAGGAGAGCGCCGCACATACCCCATAATGCAGCGGAGTGCACAAAGGGAAAATCAGGGCATACCCCAGCCAGACAAGGCCCACCAGGTAGATGGGCAATACAGACACTTTTTTGTGGGTGGTCATAGCGCACCTCCGTATCAAATGACTTATTTATATTTTACCCCGAACCGGCGGGGGTGTCAAGGAAATTGACGGGTTTACAAATGGTTTACAAATCGGGGGGCAGAGAGGTATAATATAAAGAAAACAGCGCCCCAGCCGGAGCGCAGGAGGTCTTTATGAAAACAGGATTGGTATTGGAGGGCGGAGCCCTCCGGGCAATTTTCTCCAGCGGTGTATGCGACGGTCTGCTGGAGGGCGGTGTCATGGCAGATTACGTGGTTGGCGTGTCGGCGGGTATTGCCTATGGGGTGAGTTATGTATCCAAGCAGCCTCGCCGAAATCTGGAGGTGGTCACCCGTTTTGCCCCTGACAAACGCTACATGGGCTGGCGCAATTTGACGGATCCGAAGAACCACAGCTATTTCGGACTGAAGTTTGCCTATGACACCATCCCAAACGAACTGGTTCCCTTCGATTATGACACCTTCGCCGCCTATCCAGGCGAAGTGGAGGCGGTTGTCACCAATCTGAACACCGGCAAGGCAGACTATCTAAGTGTGCCTCGGCAGGACAAGAAGTCGGTTGTTCTACAAGCCTCTTGTGCCATGCCACTGCTCTTCCCCATTTTTACTATCAACGGCCAGCCCTATCTGGACGGTGGAATTGGCGACGCCATTCCTTGGCGAAGGGCGCTGGATAAATGCGACCGAGTCATTGTTGTCCTCACCCGTCCCCGAAACTACCGCCGTAAACCGGACCATATGATGAATCTGATCCGAAAACGATATCGAAATTATCCCGAGTTTGTAACCGCAATGGAGCGCCGGGCAGAAGTCTACAACCAAGACCGGGATGCCCTTTTCCAAGCTGAGCGAGAGGGAAAGCTGTTGGCTATTGTTCCAAAGTCCACCTTAGGCGTAGCCCGAACGGAGCGGGACACAGAGAAACTCCGCCTATTATGGGCAGCAGGCTATCAGATGGCGGCGGACCGCATGGATGAAATCAGAGATTATCTGCAAGACTGAGCGCCGTTGAGACCCGGTCGGTCTGGCTGGGCTGGAGGGCATACAAATTCAGTGTGTCCCCCACAATGGTGAAGAAGGCCCCTAGTTTTGCCAGCTGAGACTGGTTTTGCCCCTGTGCCAGTGCAGCGGAGAGTGCGACAGCCATAGTAAGCAGTTCTCCGCTGTTCGCGTTATAAATGGAAGACAAAACGACCACCCCCCGCACTATCTTATGAGAGATGAGGGCGTTTGGGTGCAAAAATAAAGGAGTTTTTTATGAAAATTGTTATCATCGACGGACAAGGCGGGCGGCTTGGCCAAATGCTGGTAGAGAGAGTTAAGGTCCGGCTGCCTCAGGCACAGGTGTATGCTCTTGGCACCAACACTGTGGCTACCGCCGCCATGCTGAAAGCGGGCGCCGACTTTGGCGCTACTGGAGAGAACCCAGTGGTTCGGGGTGTCATGGACGCTGACGGTGTTCTTGGACCGGTGGGAATTGTTGTAGCGAACTCGATTCTAGGAGAGGTCACCCCCGCTATGGCCCAAGCGGTAGGCAGTTGCTGTGCCCGGAAATACCTTGTTCCAATGAACAGCTGCGGCGTGGTGGTAGCCGGAGTAGAAGATATGTCCCTGCCTGCCTACGTAGCCAAAGCGGTTGAACGGTTGGCAGCGGAAATTGTGAATTAGCGAAATTTTTTCAAGGTATGATTGACTTTTTCTGCTGGCTCATGTATGATATAGTCTTGTAGAGCAGATGCAGAAATTTCATCTCCCGTCCTGCATCATGTCAAAAAGCGGTTGAGTTTGCTCTGCCGCTCACAAAAGCGCCTGTGATGGAATTGGTAGACATGCGAGATTTAGGTTCTCGTGCGGCAACGCGTGTGGGTTCGAGTCCCTTCAGGCGCACCACATCGTCGGAGCAAAGCAAGCTTTGCTCCGACATTTTTTCAAAAACGTCACCGGCTTTCTTGCTCCTCCTCTCCCAATCGGACCCGCTGTGCCGGACTTCGATTTGGTTATGGACGTGAACCTGGAGGCTGCATCTTTTTTGTCAACACAAAACACATTGAAGCAAGCGTTATAGCGCTTGCTCTTACTTTTATAATAGAACTGGAAACTTCTGAGGATTTTTGCCTCTTTACAGTATAAGCTCCACCAGTTTAGTTTTCTATCCGCAATCAGCCATTGTTTTGCCAGAGCCGCACGTTTTTGAAAGTCTGATGCAAAGATCCACTGCGGCGGTTACACAAGTATTTTGGAGCAGAACGTCAAAAACCGCCACATCCAAAGAAGCTGCACCTACGCCATACTTTGCCAACTCCAACATCTGCATCATCAACCATCAATTTCATAGAGTTATCTTCCTTATCGTTTCCTCAATTTCTTACTCTCCTAATTTTAGTCATTTTGATTTTTTCCTCCGCTTATTGATATAAAAATGGGCTCCGGAAGTTTACAGCCCTCCGGGGCCCATTCTTCGTGATACAAGCGCAGGAACTGGATCGTGTAATCAGAAATCGCTGGCCAGCGTAAACCGGTCCACCAACTGCTTGAGCCCAGATGCTTCAGCGGAAAGCTCTTCGCTGGCTGCGGCACTCTCTTGGGCGGTAGCGCTGTTCGTCTGCACCACAGCGGAAATTTGGTCCACACCCTCTGTAACCTGAGCAATGGCGGCTGTCTGCTTTTCTACCGCTTCCACCACAATGTCCATCTGGGTCGTCACATGGCCCGCATAGAAGCTGGTTCGCTCCAACGACTCGGTAACCCTGGTCACCGCTTGATTCCCCTCATTTACTGCGGCAATTGAGCTTTCAATCAGTTCTTTGGTCGCTTTGGCTGCCTCATCAGACTTGGAAGCCAGGTTGCGCACCTCGTCGGCCACCACCGCAAATCCCTTGCCAGCTGTGCCCGCCCGGGCGGCCTCTACCGCAGCGTTAAGTGCCAGAATATTAGTCTGGAAGGCAATATTCTCAATCGCAGCAATAATCTTGGAAATCTCAGCGGAAGAGTTGGATATCTTTTCCATTGCCGCATTCAAATCATTCATATTCTCAACACTGATGCCCAGCTGTCCGCCTGCCTGCCCCACAAACTGACCCGCCTCTTTCGCGGCATCTGCGGTTTTCTTAGCACTGGCAGAGATATCAGTAATGGTCGCCGCAAGCTCCTCCACCGCGCTTGCCTGTTCCATAGAGCCTTGACTCAATGTCTGAGCACCCACGGAAACCTGGCCGCTGGCCGAAGACACCTGACCTGCGGAAGCATTGATCTGGCGAATGGTGCCGCTCAATTCCACCTTCAGTGTACGCATAGAGGTCAGGATGTTCTGATATTCACCCACATACGCCTCGCGATGGGTGGACTGAATGTCAAAATTCTGATTAGCCATCTCGGTCAGCAGGTAGCTGATGTCATGAATGATGGTGTTCAGACCTCGCACCATCTCCGCCGTAGAGTGGGTCAGCTCCGCAGTCTCATCTTGCCCGATGGCCTGCGGGACAGGCGACTCCAAGTCTCCTTCTACCAACCGCTTCATTCGCTCACAGCAGGCTCGCATCGGGTTGCTGATGTTGCTGGACAGTTTTACCGCCACTACAATGGAAGCTAATCCAGAAAACACCATCACCAAGATGTTGATAAGAATGCCCACATATGTATCGGTTAGATAGTCCTTTTTCATAGCGGTCACTGCAACGCTCCACCCATCGGTGCCACCTACCGGAGCATAGGCTGCATAACGGGGGCCGTCAGAGGCGCGAAAACTGGCAAACCCATTTTTTCCCTGACGCATCTCCTCATGGATTGCAGCCAGCTGCTTTAATGAGGGATCACTCTGAGCTTCCTGCTCAATGTTCTGGGTTGTGATGGTATCCAAAGTGATATCGGCAATGGTGTCACCCGATTTGTTAATCATATACGCCTTGCTGTTGGGGCTGACTTGAATGGAGGAGACAATATTGTTCAAGAAGGTCTCCTGCGGCACAAAGTAGACCACGCCCATAATGCGGGCCCCCTGTATTCCGCCTTCATAGATGGGCGCTGCCACCATGATGGACAACTCCCCTGTAATCTTGCTGATTAGAGGCTCTGAAACATAGACCTCCCCAGTCATGGCCTTCTTCACATACTCCCGGTCTGAGTAGTCGTTTCCGTCAAAGATGCTGATTCCATCTCTGCCGATAATGTTGCCCCGTTGAAACCCGTGCATCCGCACACGTTCGTCAATAATGCTCTTTTTATCCTCCACCGATACCGTTCCGGATGACAACTGGGGGATGCAGCCAGTGTCCATGGCCACATTTTGATAGGCGGTCAACTCTTGTTCAATGCGCTCCGCCGCCAATACAGCGGTCTCACTCATCATCCGGTCCACCGTGGCAATGGTGCTTCGGTAATTGAGCGCGATGCTGGACACCCCCACTAAGACCAGTGCGGTTACAACGGTCGTCATCAAACACACAGTAATCTTTTTACGGATACTCTTCATCTCTCTCCACCTCAACTTTGATACTCCCGATCCGGATTTCTGTTCCTCTGGCTTGAAAAATTCTCCCTGCATATCCGGACTTAAAAAAGACCTACATATCACACCACTGGGAGCCTTCTTCCACCGCACTGTCAGGATCGGATGGCTGGTTTCTATTATATGGGGGAGAAAGACTATTTGTCAATGCTTTCTGTCCATTTCCCGAGAAATCCCCTGCGGTCTTTTCCATGCCTCCTCTACATCGTCTGTCCCTTCTCCAGAAGGGACAAAATCTGCCGTTTATATGCTACAAATTCTTCACTGAGCGTAAAGGCAAGTTCACGGGGCCGCCGGGGCAGGATCTCCAATTCGGCGGCAATCTGTCCCGGCTGTCCTGCCAAAATGCAGACCCGGTCAGAGAGCAGAATTGCCTCATCAATATCGTGGGTGATAAATAGGGTGGCTAAATTCAGCTGTTCCATCATACCCATATACCACCGGTGTATCTCCCGCTTTGTTAAAGCGTCCAGCGCAGAGAAGGGCTCGTCCAGCAGAACCACTCCCTTGGACCCCAAAAAAGCCCGCAGCAGCGCCGCCCGCTGGCGCATCCCGCCGGACAGTTGGGCCGGGTACTTGTCCTGCGTACCCGCCAGACCAAAGGACTCGAAATAGGATATGGCCGTATCTCTCGCCTCCCGTCTGCCCTGCCCCTGGAGTACCAGAGACAGGGCCACATTGTCCGCAACTTTTTTGTGGGGCAGCAGCAGGTCCTTTTGGAGCATATAGCTGATTTGGCCCGGTGCTCCAGTGATGTCCTGGTCATTCAGCCGCACGCGTCCCTGGTCTGGATGTTCCAGCCCCGAAAGAAGGTTAAACAGCGTGGTTTTCCCCGCACCGCTGACCCCCAGCAGGCTCACCAGTTCCCCTTCCTTCAGCGAGATGGAGATATTTTGTATAATCATCCGGTCCCCATAGGACTTGGACAACCCCTCCGCCAGAAGGACTTCCTTTTCTACACCTCTCATTGGGGCAGATAATCGTTGGAAAAGCCGGTATTCTCCGGGATGGGCCGTTCCACTAGGTTGTTGTCGTTCAGCCATGAATAGAAAGCGTTCCATCTGGCCGGGTCGATGTATCCCCACCGCTCCACCTCTGCTTTATACTGGCTGGTAATCCATGCCTGGCTCGCCTGTACCATCTCTTCGCTTCCGGCTAGAGAGCCGGTATCATCGCCGTCAATCAGCATCTGGGCAGCTTCAGCCGGATGTTCGATGGCATACGTATAGCCGCGGGCAGCAGCGGCAAGAAATGCCTTGGCGATATCCGGATACTCCGCCAAAAAGCTGTTGTTGGCGATTAAAATGGGCGTATAATAGTCAAATACTGGGTCTATATCCTTAAAGTAAAAGTAATCAAAGTCCAGCCCGCTCTGCTCGGCAGAAATGCCGCCCCAGCCATAGAAAATCCAAATGGCATCGGTCTGTTTCTCCCGCAGGGCTCCAGCTTCATCCACACCATTATTGGGAATAAGGGTCACATTTGTAAAATCGCCGCCGTCCGCTGTGACAACCTGTTCCAGCATGGCCAGCTCAGTAGGGGTATTCCAGGTGGAATAGGTATGGCTCTCCAATCCGCCGGGGCGGTCCATCCCCTCTCCAGCCCGGGAAATAATGCCAGAGGTATTGTGCTGAAGTAAGGCGGCCACCGCCGTAACTTCCAAGGGGGTTTCCCGGGCAAATGCAGAGGCCACAGAGTCTTGTGCCGTAACGGCAAATTCCACCCGTCCAGCAGCACAGATGGCGGTTGCGCCGTCCTCCGGAGGCTGGATAATGGATACATTCAGCCCCGCTTCCTCAAACCAGCCCTGCTCCTTGGCGGCATAAATTCCGGTAAAATTGGTGTTCGGAGTCCAGTCTAGACAGAGGGTTACATCCGTCAACACATCATTCTGTTCCGAACCAGACGTTCTGCAGGCCGAAAGTCCCAACCCCAGAGCCAAGACGATTGCGGTACAAATTATTTTTTTATTGTTCAAAGGTTAATCGTTCCTTTCGATTTTTTCATAGGCTTCCCAGGGGCAGGCCAGCCGCCGCAGGCAGCTTACCAGAGCCATCAGCCCAAGGCTGACCGCCACAATAACAAGAATAACCGCAAACATTTTGTCAAATGCGTACGCTTTTTTTACCCGGGTCATATAAACGCCAAGTCCCTCAAAGCCTCCCAGCCACTCCGAGATTACCGCTCCAACCACCGCATAGGAGGCGGATACCCGCAGTCCGGAGAAGAAATAGCTCAGTGCGCAGGGAAATTCCAGGTGCCGAAAGACCTGCCACCGGCTGGCTCCCATCGACCGCAGCAGATCCGCCGCCGCTCGGTCCGTGCTGGCATATCCCTCCAAAAGACTGACCGTAACCGGAAAGAAGGTCGTCAGCGCCACAAGCGTTACTTTAGGGGCCATGCCAAAGCCCATCCACAGCACCAACAATGGAGCAATAGCAATGGTGGGGATGGTCTGTGTGATGACCAGCAGGGGGTAAAATGCCCGGTAGATGGGGCGCGTCCGATGCATCAGGGTGGATAAGAGTAAGGCGGAGATCACGCCCGCTCCTAAGCCCCAAAAAGCCTCAATCAAGGTCACCTGGGCATTTTTCAGCAGGATGGGTGCATCATGAGCCAGCGCTTGGACCACTTGGACGGGAGAAGGCAGCAGAAATTCCGGGACCAGCCCCCCCTCAGATACCAGCAGCCATACCAGCACCAGCAGGACCAGCGCCGCAGCGGCAGGGAGTTTACTGATGATGCTTTGTGACTTTTTCATCAATGGTCAGCACGCCCCCCTCGTTGTAGCCCAGCTTTACATAGGCGGACACCTTGGCGCTGCCTGCCCGGCTGGCGGTAAGAATGCAGGTTTCAACGATCTCAATCAGCTGGTGCAGGTCGTCCCCCTCGATAGAGGTCTCGCTGGGCCCCACAAAGTAGTGCAGACCGGTAGACTTGATGTAGGCGATTACTTCGTCTACAATGCGGACAATTTCCTGGTCGTTGGGCGCGGTGGGCAGAATCTGGATTGCGACATGTGCTTTCATAGTGGGTTCCTCCTAACATAAAATCAGAACACCCGGCAAGCTATGCCATCCGGATGCTCTGATTCCACTCAGATATAACTCCCTACGCTGGCATTACCCAACAGGTTCAAAGGGTCAAAGACCTATAGTCTTACTCTCAGCTGCGCGGCAGCCCCCCTGATGATTCACTTGTCCTGTGTTCTGCCTATAGTATAGCAAGTCTGTGAGTCTTTGACAAGGGATACAGAAAACTTTTCCCATGCATTTTTTTCATACAGTCTTTTATCTTCTCAATCCAAGATTCCAAAATCCGCCCCGTTTACCTCCCAGGCAACTGGGGCGCCATGGTGCGGGTATGGCGAATTTCCTCCCACACGGTGGTCTTTTTCCAGACGCTGATAGCAGTAATGGGCAGCCAAGTGAGGAGGAACAGCCAATAGGTACACAGGCCCTTCCACAGCCGGCGGTCCCACTTATCCTCCAGCGTAACCACAATACCGGCGGCTACAGTAGCGGTAAGGGCTGCCCAGGCGATATTGCCCAATGTCCCTGCTGCGGCCAATACCAGAGCATGGAGCAGGGTTCTTCCCCCCAGGGCGGCGGTGAACGCTGTACACACTAATCCCACCAATGCAACCAGCTGGTAAGCGGGCAGCAGCAAGGTGGCTTCCAAGTCGAAGAGAGTCAGCCGGGGGCGGTTGGCCTGGCTTTCTCCCAGCGCAGGCAGATACTCTTGGGCCACTTGGAGGGTCCCGCTGGTCCAGCGGCGGCGCTGCGTAAAGGACTGTTCCCAAGTGATGGGCTGTTCGTCATAGGTAATCGCTTTGGGCACATAAGCTACACGCTCCCCGGCCAGAACCGCCTGGGCGGTGATCTCCAAATCCTCGCTGATGGTCTCGGTACACCAGCCGCCCAGTTTATCTAACAGCTGCTGCGTCACCATAAAACCGGTGCCTCCAATCATGGCGGAAGCGCCAATCCCTGCTTTACCCCCGTTATGAAAGCGGTCCATCATCCAGTAGTAGATGGAGGAACAGCCGGATATGGCGGTGTCATAGGGATTCTTGCTGTCCCGGTAACCCTGGGCGGCGTTTACTCCAGTCATTCGGGCGTTGTTCATCTCTGCCAAAAAGTTTTTATCCACCACATTGTCTGCATCAAAGACTAGCCACGCGTCGTACTGCCGGCCCCGGAGACGGTTATAGGCAAACCGGAGAACTTCTCCCTTGCTCTTTACCGGAATGGTACACTCTAGCACCTTCGCCCCAAAATTCTGTGCTGCCAAAGCGGTATTGTCGGCACAGTTATTGGGGATTACCCAGATGTCATACAGGTCTGCGGGATAATTCTGGTTCAACAGACTGTTGATGAGGGGACCGATGACCAATTCCTCGTTTCGGGCGGCAATTAAAACGGCAAATTTGGTCCTGGCAGGGTGAAAGCCATAGTCCATAGGCTTTCTGACACAGGCAAGACCGGAAACCATATACCACAGCCCCCACAACGTCATCAAAACTCCCATTGTGCCCGTAAGGGCCAGTGCAGCAGGAAACAGCCAATCCATATCCCTGCGCCTCCTCTCGTTTGTTCTGTCCATAAGGATAGCAGAGCTTCTTTAAGGACAGAGTGGGAGGAAGATTAAGATTTGCTAAAGGTTTTCTTAACGTGCTGTCCTCTGCATAGGACACGCCCAGTGGTGCATATTCTTTTCCAAAGATAGTTGGAGGAATGCCTATGGAGACCAGAATAGCAGAACTGCGGTATAAAGAAGTCATCAGTGTGGAGGACGGCAGCCGGTATGGCTATGTGGGGGACATGGAGGTCAACTTGGAAACCGGCCAGGTTCGGGCCCTGGTTGTCCCAGGGCGCCGGCGTCTGTTCGGTCTATTGGGCCGGGAAGAGGACAAAGTAATTCCCTGGAGCTGTGTACACCGCTTTGGCGAGGATATTATATTGGTTCAAAACCGCCCGCCTCTCTCCAATGGGGAGTAAACAAACCGCCCTGTCTCGCCGGAGACAAGGGCGGTTTTTGACGATGCAAAGGGTCATCTTCGCTTGTTTTCAGCTTTCCCGTGTCAGCAGACAGACGGCATGGACGGATATCCCCTCTCCGGAACCAGTGAATCCCAGCCCCTCCTCGGTGGTGGCCTTCACATTGACCTCCTCAGGAGATACCCCCATCACCTGGGCCAGATTGTCCCGCATGGCGGGAATATAGGGCGCCAGCTTAGGGCGCTGGGCAACTATGGTGGCGTCTACATTGCCCACGGAGAAGCCCTGCGCTCTCAACAGCCCCGCCACATGGTCCAGCAGCTTTAGGCTGTCTGCTCCGGCGTAGGCGGGGTCGGTGTCAGGGAAGTGTGTTCCAATATCCCCCAGTGCCGCAGCCCCCAGCAGGGCGTCCATGATGGCATGGGTGAGAACATCGGCATCGGAGTGTCCCAGCAGTCCCTGCTCCCATGGAATATCCACCCCCCCTAAAATCAGCTTTCGGCCCTCTGCCAGCCGGTGGACATCATAGCCGTGGCCAATGCGAAAATGACTCATAACAACCCCTCCCCCCTGGCCTGGAGGATAGCCTCTCCCAAAATCAAGTCCAACGGAGTGGTGATCTTAAGATTTTCCCGGCTCCCTTGGGTGAGTGTCACCCGCATTCCCAGCCGTTCCACCGAACCACAGTCATCGGTGAGCAGTTCTCCGTCCTCCAAGGCTTTCTTTGTGGCCGCTTTGATGAGTCCTGCCTCGAAGACCTGAGGGGTCTGTACCGCCCATAGCTGGGACCGGTCCACCGTCTCCGCTGTCTGACCATTCTCGGTCCGTTTAATGGTATCCACCAGTGCAACGGCGGGTGCAGCGGCTCCGGTGAGGGAGGCACGGGCCACCACATCCCTGAGAATCTCTTGGGACACCAGCGGCCGGGCGCCGTCATGGATGGCAATGAGCCCTGCCTCTGGGTCCACTTCTTCTAGCCCCGCCTGAACGGAATGAATACGCTCCTGCCCCCCCACAACCACCTTTCTTACTTTGTCCAAGTTAAACGCCTTACACAGCCGGCCCACTTCTACCAGCAGGTCCTCCCTGGTAACTACCACAACCTCGTCCACAGCTGGGCAGTCTTGAAAGGCGTAGAGGGTATGTACTAGCACAGGCAGTTCGCCCAGAGGAGCCAAAACCTTGTCAATGCCCTCCATCCGCTGGGCAGACCCAGCCGCTACAATTACCACCGAACAGGTGGGCGGCTCCTCCTTCTTTCGCCTAAACAGCGACAGCAGCCCCATTATTCTCGCTCCTTATATGTCGTTTTTTTCTCCTGAGCCAGCCACAGGACCTGTTCCGCCGGGATGGTAAATGTCCCCGGTGCTCCGTCCTCCGCGCTGAAGGTTTTGAAACACAGCAGGCCGTCCGGCCCAAACCGCTCCAGATCAATGTCATCGTATTCATCCAGGTCTGGGTCCACCACATTCTGAATGTCCAGCCACTCCGCCCAGTCCTGCTCCTCCAGCGGATCGGAAAAGTCCAGCAGCAGCGTCCCGTTGGGACAGGCCCAGTAGCAGCCGGAGACGGCCAGCAGGCTGGTCCGGGGATCGTATCGCACTCCCGTCCAGATGAAGGTCTCCCATCCTTTCTCCCAGGAGCGGTCCGGAAAGTAGTGGACGCCCCGCCCGGTCTCCACCTCCAGAACGCTGTAGCCATACAGATCCTCCCGGAAGACCAAGTAGTGCCTCCCGTTGGCGTGGGGGATCAGGCTGGCGAACTCCCCATCGTTATCAATGTTGTCCCAGGTGTACACCGTTTCGCCCCGGTGGTCCAGCAGGCGGTGCCGAGAGAGGGTAAATTGGGAGCTCTTGCTCCTGTAGTGCTCTGTGCGGAGGGAATACCCGCCGGCCAGCTCCCGGGCCTCCCCGGCGGAGGGATCGCGGCAGTCCGCGCAGAAGAACTCGTCAAATTCCCGGCGAAAACTCTGGTATTCGGGGGTGTCATAGACGTTCATAGCGTTTCCTTCCAGTATACAAAATACAGCGGCCTTTTCATTCCGGTCCCGGAACAAAAAAGCCGCCCTGATGATTTTGAATCGCTAGGCCAGTGCGGTATTCAGCTCCTCCTCTACCGACTCGTAACTAACACTTTTGGACAGCACGATCTCAGAGATGAGAATTTGCTTGGCGGAATGGAGCATCTTTCGCTCACCAGTGGACAGTCCCCGCTTTTGATCCCGCATGGTCAATCCCTTAATGACCCGGGCCACCTCCAAAAGATCGCCGCTCTTCATCCGTTCCATGTTTTCCCGGTAGCGGTGGTTCCAGTTGGCGGTCATCTCCACCTGAATATCGGGAATAGCGGCTAAAACCTTGTCGGCCTGCTCCTGGTTCACCACCGGCCGCACGCCAATCTCCTCACAGTTCTCTGTGGGAACCATTACCACCATGGACCGATTGGGCAGTTTGAGAATATAATAATCCCGCACCACACCCTCGACCGTCTTTTGGACAACGCTGTCCACCACGCCCGCCCCATACATAGGGTGGACTACCTTATCCCCGATCTGGAACACCTTTTACCTCACTTTCTCTCATCCGATTCCCGGCCTTTTCCAATTC
>CAMWBA010000072.1 GCA_947172355.1 uncultured Bacillota bacterium | reverse complement strand
TTACCAACGTGGGCATGGTGGCCGGCTGCTACGTGCTGGACGGCAAGATGCAGCGGGGCGCTCAGATGCGCCTGCTCCGGGACAACATCGTCATTTACGACGGGGCGATTGCCTCCCTCCAGCGGTTCAAAGACAGCGTAAAGGAGGTGGCCTCCGGCTACGAGTGCGGCATCACCTTCGAGAAGTTCCAGGATATCAAGGAGGGCGACATCATTGAGGCCTATCTCATGGAGCAGATTGAGGTGTAAACCACAGATTACGGAAAGGAGATAACAACATGGGCATGACCGATAAGCAGTTTGCCGGGTTTCTGCGGCAGGCGATCCGGACCCTGCGGAAAGCTCTGGCCACTGACGATGTGGCGGAAATGAAAGAGCTGATTGCCGGACTCCTTGAGGATATGCAGTTGACACTTGAAGACTAAGCCAACGGGGCGGGCGCTTTCGCCCGTCCCATTTTGCTTATACCTCCAGCACCTGGACGATCTCCTTCCGCAGCCCCAGGCCCAGGGAGTAATAGGATTGGACCTCATAACCGGTGTAGCGGATTAGCTGGGTGAAATGCCTGTCATACAGGTCGTATCCGGCCAGCTCCCTCAGTTGCTGGGCCAGCTCATCATAAGCCTGTTTGGCCTCCTGGAATCCGGGCAGGGTCTGGCGGAGCCGTCCGGCGGCTTCGTCGAGTTCCGTATTGCGCCAAAACAGTTCAGCAAGCAGGTCTTGCATTTTCATCACTCCTGTGCAATAATATAATGCGTGAATTATTCACGCCTTTATTATAAACGCAAATAATTCACGTGTCAATAGGTCGGAGGTAAAAATGTCAAATTTTGCTTTACGTATGAAAGAGCTGCGAAAAGAGAAGAAACTAAAACAGCAGGAATTGGCGGACGAGTTCTCTGTAAAGCTGCGCACCTATCAGGGGTATGAGTATGGAGAATCTTACCCGGAGGTAGCGAAGTTAGTGGCCATCGCCGACTATTTCGACGTCAGTCTGGACTATCTTATGGGCCGCTCTGATGTAAGGGAGCGGCAGTAAAACGATTCAAAGGAGGAACACCATGGCAGGCAATCGAATCGGACGCATCAACGAGGAGGTCCAGCGGGAGCTGGCCGCCCTCATTCCCACGGTGAAGGACCCCCGGGTGACCGGAATGATTTCAGTGACGGCGGTGGATGTCACCCCGGACTTAAAGTTCGCCAAGGTGTATATCTCGGTGCTGGACAAGGGGGACAGCGGCCAGGTGCTCAAGGGGCTGAAGTCCGCCGCCGGGTATCTCCGCCGGGAGTTGGGGAGACAGCTGAACCTGCGCCACACCCCGGAGCTCACCTTTTTCCAGGATGATTCCATGGCCAAAGGGGCCAAAATTTTAGAGATGCTGCGCGACCCGGAGGTGGTCAAACCCGCCAACCCAGCCAACGAGTCTATCATTTTGGAGGAGGACTGACCCATGACCATACAGGAAGCGGCTGCCTTTTTGGCGGCCCGGGATAACCTTTTAATTCTCACCCACGTCCGCCCCGACGGCGACACCATCGGCTGTGCTGCCGGGCTGTGCCGCGCCCTGCGGCAGACGGGCAAGAACGCCTTTGTTCTGGAAAATCCCGAGGTCACAGCCCTCTTTGCCCCCTATTTGGAGGGGCTGACCGCCGGGCCGGAGTTTCATCCCGATACGGTGGTCTCGGTGGATATTGCCGCCCGGAGCCTGTTTCCGGAGAACGCCAAACCCTATCTGGACCGGGTGGATCTGGCCATTGACCACCACCCCAGCCAGGAATTTTTTGCCAAGGAGACCTGCTTGGACAGCGGAGCGGCGGCCTGCGGCCAGATTGTCTATGAGATTGTGAAGCAGTTTGCCCCAATCACCCCGAAACTGGGGGAGGCCCTCTATGTGGCGGTGGCTACCGATTGCGGCTGCTTTCAATACAGCAACACCGATGCGGCCGCCCACCGGGCGGCCGCCCAGCTGATGGACAGCGGCTTTGATCCCTATCCGGTGAACCGCCGCCACTTCCGCACCAAGACCTTCAAGCGGCTGAAGCTGGAGAGCCTGCTGGTCCAGGGGCTGGAGCTGCGGGACGGAGGCCAAACCGCCCTGGTCTTCCTCACCCGAAGCATGGTCGAAGCAGTGGAGGCCGGCGAGCGGGACATGGACGACATCTCCGCCTTTGTGGGGCAGATTGAGGGGGTCAAAAACGGGGTCACCTTGAAGGAGACCCCTGACGGCCACGTGAAAATTTCCCTGCGCACCGACCCCGGCGATTTAAATGCCAGCGCGGTCTGTGCCCGGCTGGGCGGGGGGGGACATGCCGCTGCTGCCGGCGCTATGGTGGAGGGGACCATGGAGCAGGTCCGCCAGAGGGTCATCGTCGCGATGGAGCAGGTGCGGGCCGGGGGGTGACCGTCCGCCTCTGGCGGACAGTAGAAAAAATCCCCTATAAACCCCAGTTTTTCCCCGAAAAAGATGAAGAAACGCCCCGATAGAGGTGTATTATCGCATATAAATAATACGGATTGTATAAAAAACCACCTCTGGCGGACATTTGGAGGCGGATTTTGGAGGAGGAAACCGCCATGCCCAGCGGTATTTTAATCATTGACAAGCCCGAAGGCTGGACCTCGATGGACGTGTGCGCCAAGCTGCGTGGCGTCTTCCATGAGAAGCGGGTGGGCCACGGAGGGACGCTGGACCCCATGGCCACCGGCGTCCTGCCCATTTTCGTTGGCCGGGCCACCCGGGCGGTGGAGTTTACGGAACAATCCGACAAGGAGTACGTTGCTGGATTAAAACTAGGCGTAATCACCAACACCCAGGATACCTCGGGAGAAATTTTGGAGCAGCGGCCGGTCCGCGTAACCCGGGAACAACTGGAGGAGGTATTGGAACCATTCCGAGGAGACATTCTGCAAATTCCTCCCATGTACTCCGCCATTAAGATCAACGGAAAGAAGCTCTATGAGCTGGCCCGGAAGGGCCGTGAAGTGGAACGGCCTGCCAGGCCGGTGACAATAAAGGCGCTGGAACTGCTGGAACAGCAGGGGGAAGACCTTTACACCATTCGGGTCCGCTGCACCAAGGGAACTTACATTCGGACCCTGTGCCACGACATTGGACAGGCCCTGGGATGCGGGGGGTGTATGGCTTCTCTGCGCCGGACCATGGCGGCGGGCTTCACGCTGGTACCGGATTACATGAATGGCGCCTATACGCTGGATCAGATCCTGACCACGGAACACCCAGAGAAGCTGCTCCTGCCGGTAGACCGACTGTTCTCGGACCTGCCTGCGGTGGTCATCCAGGGCAGAGCCGTGTTTCAGGCGAGGAACGGCGCACCCTTCCCCGCCCAGCCCCCCCAGGGCTGCACCACCTGGCACGACGGCGGGCTCTGCCGGATCTACGACGGCCCGCGCAACGAATTTCTGGCGGTGGGCCGGTATACGGGCAAGGAGATCAAGATTGTCAAGAGCTTTTTTGCGGTATAGAGGGCGGCTTTTTCGGGCCGGTTTGAACCATGGGAAACGGCCGGTTTCCTCCGGCAGCCATGGGGCGCCGCCCCCTTGCTTCCCCCTGGACTCGCCCAATTTTTGTTGAGAATCTCAAGGTTCAAACCAGGTCTAGGAGACAAATATGAAACAAACCATGTTAATCGCGGTGCTGGCCGCTCTGATGCTGTCCCTGTTCCGGTGCACCCCGGCGGAGCCGGAGGCCCGGCTGACGGTGGTATGTACCACCTACCCCATCTATCTCTTTGTGTCCAGTCTTGCAGACGGGGTGGAGGGGGTTGCGGTGGAGCGGCTGGACACAGGCAGCACCAGCTGCCTCCATGATTACGCGCTGTCCATGGCGGACATGAAGAAGCTGGAGCGGGCCGACCTCATCGCCATCAACGGCGCGGGGCTGGAGGAATTTCTGGAGGACGCCCTGGAGAGCTCCCGTGCGGCGGTTATCGACTGCTCTGTGGGGGTGGAGCTGCTGGAAAACCGGTCCCACGACCACGACGAGGGGGACCAAGACGGCCATGACCACGGCCACTGGGACCCCCACTACTGGATGGACCCAGCCAACGCCCGGATTATGGCGGCGAATCTGCGCAATATGCTGGTTCTCACCGACCCGGACTATGCCGCCGCCTATGAGGAAAACGCGGTGAGGACGGAGGGGATTCTGCTCCGGTGCGAGGAGGACGCCAGGGAACTGCTGGCAGAGTATCTGCCCCAGGGGATCCCAGGCTTGGTTACCTTCCATGACGGATTCCAGTACTTCGCAAACGCCTTTGACCTCCCCCTGCTGGCCGCGGTGGAAGAGGAGGCGGGCAGCGAGGCGTCCGCCCATGAAATTGTGGAGATTACCGAGCTGGTGAAGGAAAACAGCATCCCGGTGATTTTCACCGAGCGCAACGGGTCCGACGCCACCGCCACCGCCATCGCCAGGGAGACGGGCTGCCGGGTGGCCCAGCTCACCATGATTATGGACGGCCCGGATGCCTCCGACCCGGAGTTTGGCGGAGCAGGACACTACCGCCAGCTGTGCTGGAACATTGCGAATTTAATCAACGGCTTTGCCGGGGAAGGAACGGTGTCCAACGGATGAGAAAAATCAAACACGGAAAGCTGGCCGCCGGGTGTGCGGACTCCTGCTGCCTGAAGCTGGAGGGGCTGAGCGTTCAGCTCCAGGGGGACTCCATTCTGGAGGACGTGTCCTTCCACCTCCACTGTGGGGAGATTGTGGCCCTCATTGGCCCCAACGGGGCGGGCAAGTCCACCCTCTTCCGCAGTATTCTGGGCCAACTGAGCTACAAGGGCTCCATCACCTTCTCTCCGGCCCGCGGTCCTGCCATCCGCCTGGATGACAACCCAGCAAGCGGCCTGCGCCCCCTGGTGGGCTATGTCCCCCAGGCCCCCCACTTCGACCGGGGGGACCCGGTGTCGGTGCTGGACTTTTTCACCGCCGCCACCGCCAAATGGCCGGTGTGGCTGCCGGTGCCGAAGAAGTATCGGGACCGGGCGGCCGCCTGTCTGGCAAGGGTCCACGGGGAGGAGCTCCTGGATAGGCCCATGGGCGGGCTGTCCGGAGGGCAGCTCCAGCGGGTGCTGCTGGCCCTGGCCCTGGAGCCGGTGCCCCACATCCTGATTTTGGACGAGCCCCTGTCCGGGGTGGACATCGAGGGGGAACACCAGCTGCTGGAGATGCTGGATGAGCTGCGCACCCAGTATGACCTGTCCATCTTTCTGTCCACCCACGACTTTGCCACCTTGGGCCAGTTCGCGGACAAGGTGATTCTCTTGAACCGCCGGGTGCTCAAGTCCGGTCCGCCGGAAGAGGTGCTGTCCTCCCCGGAGTTTTATGAGACCTTTCACCTGCGGATGGGAAGGGGGGGCGTTTGATGGAGTTTTGGTATGCATTGGTGGAGCTGCTGCCCTTTGAGTGGGCCCAGCCAGGACAGATGTACTTTATGAAACACGCCCTGCTGGCGGTGCTGGTGGTCACGCCGCTGTTCGGCATCCTGTCCACCATGGTGGTTCACAGCCGGATGTCCTTTTTCTCCGACGCCCTGGGCCACTCCGCATTCACCGGGATGGCCATTGGAGCCCTCTGCGGCTTTCACGAGCCCACCTGGGCGGCGGTGGTCTTTGCCATGTTGTTTGCCCTGCTCTTTAACCTGGTCAAACGCCGCTCCGCCCTGGCCAGCGATACGGTGATTGGCGTGTTCTCCTCCACCGCTGTGGCCTTGGGCATCTTCCTGTCCACCCTCAACGGCCGGTCCTTTACCCGGTTCAACGCCCTGCTGGTGGGGGACATCCTCTCGGTGGAACCCGCTAAGGTGGGGGTGCTGGCCATGATTTTGGCGCTGATTGTTCTGCTGTGGGCGGTCAGCTTTAATCAGCTGATGCTCTCCGCTGTCCACCCCGCCCTGGCCGACAGCCGAGGGGTCCAGGTGTTTTGGCAGGAGACGGTGTTCTCGGTGGCCATCGCGGTGGTGGTTACCCTGTCCATGACCTGGGTAGGGCTGCTGGTAATCAATTCTCTGCTGGTCCTGCCCGCAGCCGCCGCCCGAAACGCCGCCCGGAATATGCGGCAGTATCACCTGCTCTCCCTTCTGGGGGCGGTCCTCGCCGGAATCGCCGGGCTGATGACCTCCTACTATGTGGGCGGCTCCGCCGGCGCCGCCATTACCCTGTATCTGGCGGTGTGGTTCGCCCTCACATTTTTTCTGCGGAAAAAATAAGGAAAGGGAAGGGGCGGGATATTCTGCGGCTTCCTAGACAAAAAAGGCCTGCTTGAGCGGTGTGTCTCAAACGGGCCTTTTCTTGGGGGCGTGCGCCAAAGGTGCAGGGGGGCTGGAAAAATCAGTCCTCAATATTGACCAAAATGTTATCGGTGCCGTGTTCCTCAAACTCGGCGATGTAGGCATCAATACGGCTGGTGAGCTCGGCATAGTTGCTCTCGTCAATGGGGGCATCGTCCATGTCACGGCGGGCCAGGTCCTCGGCCAGAATCTCAAAAAACACATTGTTCTCATACTCTACGATGGCCTCGTGGATGCCTCCTTCCACAAAGGCCCGAGAGGGGATGATCTCTCCCTGATACAGCTCTGCCAGCTGCGGCATCCCCTCTAGAGCGGCCCGGCCAAACAGCAGGCTTTCCACTTCGTCATAGTCGGCAAAACGCTGGTCCCCCCGGGTTGAGTTCAAAATCCAATTCCCGATGTACACCAGGTCCAGCAGCCGGCGAAACTGCTTCTTGTTCAATTCCAAATTCATGGGGACGCCTCCTCCCAGGAAATAAAGTTCTTCATATAGCATTATAGCCTCCATTTCAAATTTGTCAAATGGAGAAACACGGCAATTTGACTTGTTTTTTCAGATAAAATGACATACAATAAAGGAGACACTTTACATAGGGGAACAAACTGTGTATAATACCACCGTTCGTCTCCGGCGGACCCAAAAATAAGCGTAGGAGGGCCCTGTGGAAAAGGAAGTGTTGATCTCCATTAAAGGGATGCAGAAGTATGAAGGAACACCCCCGGATGTGATGGAACTGGTGACCAAAGGGCGGCTGGCCCGGGATGGAGAGGGATACACCCTGTCCTATCAGGAAAGTGAGCTTACCGGGCTGGAAGGGACCCTGACCACCATACAGGTGGAAGGGGAACAGGTTACCCTGATGCGGGTGGGGGAGTTTAATTCTCAGCTGGTGTTCCAGGAGGGACGCCGCCATCTGTCCATGTACAATACACCTTATGGCGCAATGGCCATCGGTGTGAATACCCGCCACCTGCTGGCCAGCCTCAACGACCAGGGAGGGGACATTGAGGTGGACTACACCATTGAGGTGGACCACGCCCTGGCCGGGCGCAATACCTTCCGCATTCATGTGAAAGAGGCGGAGGGCGGCCTGGACAGTTTGAAGCAGTAGAGGACGGAACCGATCCGCCCAAACATACCGGGGATGCCGCCAGCAGGCGGATGGGATCCGAAATATAGAGAAGGAAGGTGCGAACCAATGATAAATATGATTCAGGCCGCCAAGGACCAAGCGGCCGCGCTGACCCAGGCGGCCTATGAGAAAGCCGCGGATACGTTCCCCGCTGGGGTCCAGGTGAACGCCACCATTGAAATTCCCAAAGACACCGTCCACGGGGACTACGCCTCCAACTTCGCTATGGCGGGGGCCAAGGCCCTGCGTATGGCCCCGCGGCAGATCGCCCAGACGATTGTGGACAATCTGGACCTGGGGGGCAGCTATTTCAGCAAGGTGGAGATTGCCGGTCCCGGCTTTTTGAACTTTACCCTGGGCCCCCGGTGGTATGGCGAGGTGCTGGGCGCCATTGAGCGCGAGGGGGCGGACTACGGCTCCGGCAGCGGGGGCGCGGGACGGAAGGTGATGGTGGAGTTCGTCTCCGCCAACCCCACCGGCCCCATGCACATGGGCAACGCCCGGGGCGGCGTGCTGGGCGACACCCTGGCCAACGTCCTGGCCCGGGACGGCTGGAACGTGTGGAAGGAGTTCTATGTCAACGACGCGGGCAACCAGATCAACAAGTTTGCCCGGTCCATCTTCGCCCGGTGTATGCAGCTTACGCTGGTAGAGGATAACTATAAATTCCCCGAGGATGGCTACCACGGGGAGGATATCAGGGAGCTGGCCCAGGCCTTTCTGGATCAGAACGGGGAGACCAGCGTTACGCCGGAGGAGGCCCGTCTGAAGGATATGGCGGAGTTTGGCCTGAAGCGGAACATCCCCAAGATGAAAGAGGACCTAAAAAAGTACGGCATCGAGTACGACCAGTGGTTTTTGGAGTCCTCCCTCCACAGCAGCGGCTATGTGGTTGAGACCATGCAGCTCCTCACCGACAAGGGCTGGACCTATGAGAAGGACGGGGCCCTGTGGCTGAAGACCGCTGAGCTCTTGAAGCAGAAATACCTGGCCGAAGGCAAGAGTCAGGAGCAGGTGGATAAGCTGGAGCTGAAGGACGACGTGCTGCGCCGGGCCAACGGCTTTTACACCTACTTCGCCGCCGACATTGCCTACCACCGCAACAAGCTGGAAGAGCGGAACTTTGACCTGGCCATCAACATCTGGGGAGCCGACCACCACGGCCATGTGGCCCGGCTCCAGGCGGCTCTGGACGGCCTGGGGCTGGACGGCTCCCACCGGCTGGTCATTGTGCTGATGCAGTTGGTCAACCTCCTCCAGGACGGCAAGCCGGTAAAGATGTCCAAGCGGACGGGTAAGGCCATCGCCCTCCACGACCTGCTGGACGAGATTTCGGTGGATGCCGCCCGGTACTACTTCAACAACCGGACCCCCTCCAGCCCTCTGGACTTCGACCTGGACCTGGCGGTCCGCCAGGACAGCGAGAACCCGGTGTACTACGTCCAGTATGCCCACGCCCGCATCTGTTCCCTCCTTGCACGTCTCGCGGAGGAGGATGGGGCCACCGTCCCCTCCGCCGGAGCGGTGGACGCCGCCCTGCTGGCCACCCCGGAGGAGAAAGCTCTGGTCAAATCCCTGGCCCAGTTCCCCGAGGAGCTCCACCTGGCTGCTCGGGACTATGACCCCAGCCGAATCAACCGCTATCTCACCGCCCTGGCTGGGGAGTTCCACCGGTTTTACAATGCCTGCCGCCTAAAGGGGGAGGAAGCGGAGCTCCTGTCTGCCCGCCTGAAGCTGGCCGACACCGTACGCGCCGTTCTGGCCAACGGCTTGCAGCTGCTGGGCGTTGCCGCACCGGAGAAGATGTAAATGGAATTTGACTTGACCGCCCTGGAACGGACCATGAGGACCCGCACGCCTGGCGTACTGGGGGCCAGCCGGGGCTACGCCATGCTGGTCCCGCTGGTGGAGCGGGAAGGGGGGTTCCATCTGCTCTATGAGGTCCGGGCCCGGACGCTGCGCCGTCAGCCCGGGGAGGTCTGTTTTCCCGGCGGGCGGATGGAGCCGGGGGAGACTCCGGAAGAGTGCGCCCTGCGGGAGACCTGGGAGGAATTGGGCATCCCGCCGGAACGGGTCAGGCTGCTGGGCCGGCTGGACTTTATCGCCCACCGGACCAACAGCGTGATGTGGCCCATTTTAGGGGTGGTGGACGGCGGAGCGGTTTCCCCCCGTCTGCACCCCAACCCCGCCGAGGTGGAGGAATATTTCTTCATCCCTCTGGCCCACCTGCTGGAGACGGAACCCATTGAGTATACCTATGAGCTGGTTCCCACCCCGGCGGAGAACTTCCCCTATGAGCTTATCGGCATTCCCCGGGACTATCCGTGGCAGAGAGGACGGGAGAATGTTCCGGTCTACCCCTGGCAGGGGAGGGCGGTATGGGGCGTTACCGGGCGGATTACCCGGAGCTTGATTTCGCTGATCCAATCGGAAACGCCGCCTTGTGAGCACAGCGTATAAAAGAGACCGGGCTGAGAAGGTGCAGATGCTTGCTTTGCTACATTATCCGCCTTTGATGGGCGGACAAATCGAACATGGGGACTGCGGCAACGCAGTCCCCATGTTGTTGGTTTGGAGCGGTTAACGGTCAGGCGCCGGAGCAGGGGGCGCTTCCATGGGGGAGAGGTCGGTGATGAGATGATACACCATCCCGCTGACCCCCTCCAGCGACTGGACTGAGGAAAACTCGTATACGCTGTGGGCATTCTCGCTGCCCATACACAGGTTGGGACAGGGCAGCCCCATGTAGGACAGCTTTGCCCCGTCGGTAAAGCCCCGCACAGGCCGGGGGTTGGGTTCCGCTCCCACAGCCCGCATAGCCCGTTTGGCCCGTTCCAGAAGATAGAGCTTGTCTTTCAGCTGGTCGTACATGTTCCGGCACAGGTCCTCGCTGGTGAGCTCCACCGTGCCGGGGCCGTACTTTCGATTTAAGAAAGCCGCAATTTCGCCCATCAGATCCTTTTTCTCTTGAAATTTCGCCCAGTCGTGGTCGTTGACTCGGTAGAGCAGCTCGGTGCGGGCTACCTGCCCGTCAAAGCGGTCCAGGTGGAAAAAGCCCTCGTGTCCTTCGGTGTTGGCCGGGTCCTGGAACACGGGCAGCATGGACTGAAACTCTATGGAAATTTGAATGGAGTTGACCAGTCCCCGGCTCTTGCCCCGCCCCAGGTGGCACATCCTGCCGTGTATCACCGCCTTCACCTGGGCCGCGTTGAAGTTCTCATACTGGTAGTCCCCCAGTTTTCCGCCGTCCAGCGTAAAGGCAAAGTCGGCGCCGAAGCCCGCTGTGTCGAAGTATTTGGTCCCCCGGCCAATCTCCTCATCCGGGGTGAAGGCGATGCGGAAGGCCCCATGGGGCTTGCCGCTGGCCAAGGCCCGCTCCACGCCGGAGAGAATGGCGGCTGCCCCCGCCTTGTCGTCGCCCCCCAAAATGGTTGTGCCGTCGGTGACGATCAGGTCGTGGCCCTTGTACTGCCGCAGATTGGGGTAGTCCGCTGGACGGAGCACCACATTTCGCGCCTGGTTCAGTACCACGTCTTCGCCATTGTAGTTGTGTATAATCCGGGGCTTGATGCCGGCGTTGGCCGGCTCGCTCACCGTGTCCAGGTGGGCGATCAGCCCGATCACCGGCAGGGGCTGGTCACAGTTGGCGGGGATGGAGCCGTAGACATAACCATATTGGTCCACCCGAGCGTCCTCCACCCCCACGCTGCGCAGCTCCTGCGCCAGATACTGGGCAAAGACGCGCTGGGTTTCGGTGGAGGGAACGGTGTCGGACCGCCGGTCGGAGCCAGTGTCGTACTGGATGTAGTCTAAAAATCGTTCTGCCGCGCTCTTCATCCGGTCAGCTCTCCGCGGCCTCACGCAAGGCCCTAAGCTCCGCCTCGGTGGAGGTCATGTCCACAGTGCACTCCGGCGCCAGCAGGAAGGGGCGGCGGCGGTTGTTGTCCACCGACGTCCGTGCCATGACGGCAATCTGCGCCTCCGCTCCCGTGCCGAACAGCCGCTCGTCCACGCCGCCCATGGCAGCAATCCGACCCAGCCAGCGCTCGGAACCGGCGATGGGAGGATTGCCAGGGGCGCTCTCTGCCCAGTGCAGTCCTTGGATGGGATAGCCCACAAAGCGCTCCGGGTTGCCGTAGATGCCGCAGGTGTGCAGAATGGAAGGCTTGTCCCCGATGCTCTCCAGCACAATTCTGTCGTAGGGCTCGGTGAACTCCTGCCACTCCGCAAGGGTCAAATACCCCTCTCGGGCCAGGCCCATCTCAGCGAAGAAAATACCGTCAGCCCCAGCATGTATGCAGCGGACGGAGTAGTCCGCCAGAGAGTGGGCGATGTGGGTTAGAGCTCGGTGTGTTGCCTCCTTATGATTGCGAAAGTAGTCCAGCAGCATGCACTGTTCCCGCGGGGCTGGACGGTAGCGGCCAGGGCTGCGGCCGCCGCACAGGTTCAGCAGCACCGCAATGAGGGCGAACACCGACTGAAAGACCGGCAGCTCCGGGCCCATCGCCTCGCGAATCAGCCGGATGGACTCCAGCTGACGGCCAAAGGCCCCGGTATCGCCGGAACACGCCGCAATCTTCTCCAGGTCCGCCGCACTGTGTACCGCCCAGGACTCCCGGCGGGGCACGTTGCCCTCGTAATTGCTGTAATCGTATTGATTGCCCCACACCTCATAGTAGTACACGGCGCTGGGGTTTAGCTTCATCCAGTCCCAATCATACACCCGCTGAAATTCTACCATCACCTTGGCCAAGTCTTTTCCCTCAAACTCCATGACGGGAAAATGACGGTAGGCGGTGACCGGCGGACGGTCGGGGACCTCGCCGGAGAGGACCGCCATCACACGGTCTCGTTTTGTCCAAGCCATAAAAAGCTCCTTTCCAATTTGTATTAGGGCTTGTTTGAAAAATGTCAACACGCCCAAGCGGCGGTTCTTTTGCCGCCATACTGCCCCAATTTTTCTTGAAATACATCCAGTATTCCTGCGAAAAATTTTGTTTGTCTGGCGACAAAATTCCTCGCCGTTGTGCATAGTTCCGTTTTTTAAACAGCGCCTAAAATTTGTCGTTCAATCGCTGGTTATCATGCCGCTCCTGCCCCGGTTAGGACCCGGACGATACGCCGGATGGAGGGCGCCCGCCCATCATCAGGGCCAGAATGGTCCGGTCGGTGGCCGCCATGCCCACCCGGGCCAGGACGCCCACATTGGCAATGGTATTTTCCACGCCCTTATGTACAATCCCGTCACCGTCCTGAAACTGCTTTTTGCCGCAAACCATTTGATAGCCCAGGATTCCAGCATCCACCGCGGCGGCAATCTTGGCTGCGCAGGAGGGTTTGGCTCCATCGCAGATCATGCCGGACAAAATGGCAACCGCGTTGACAATGGTGTGGGCAACGGCGTGATAGCTTCCGTCCGTCAGATAGGCTATTCCAGCCCCCGCGCCCACCCCGGCACTGACTGCGCCGCAGTAGGCGGACAGCCGGCCAATTCCGGTCTTTTGATGGATGGTCACCAGGTCGGACACCAGCAGTGCCCGGTACATCTTCTCCTGACTGACCCCCAGATGCCGGGCATAGCGAATGACCGGAAGAGAGGCGGCCATACCTTGGTTGCCTGAGCCGCTGACAATGACCACCGGCATCTCACAGCCGCTCATCCGGGCGTCCGAACCGGCAGCGGCATAGGCCCGGGCCTCCGCCCGGATGCCGTCTCCGCCCGCAAGCAGCAGCTTGCCGATTCCGGCCCCCCAATCGCCCCGCAGCCCCTCCTGGGCAATGGCCTCGTTGCAGGTAATCTGCCGCTGCAGCAGCTGGCTCACCTGGGACAAATCCACCGTGTCAGCAAAGGACACGATATCCTTTACGTTCAAAACGCTTTTATCGGTCAGGTTGTCCTCCGGGGAGTCCAACAGGGGCTTTTCCAGCCGGACCTCCCCGTTGAGGGCCTCATAGATCACATTGGTGTGGTGGTTAGCAATATGGACCACGGCCTGGTCCGTCCCCGCAAAGCCTGTTAGCCGGATATCCAGCATCCGGGGGGTGTCGGGGCATTGAATCTCTATGGAGGTCCGTTCCTCATAGGACGCAATTTCCCTTTGCTCCTCTTGAGTGATGGAGGCGATCACCTCCAGCTCCCGCTCCGCCCGGCCGGTCACAATGCCGGCGCAGATGGCGGCACGGATACCCTTTTGGCCGCCGGTGTTGGGAACCACTACGCTTTTGACATTTTTTAAAATATTTCCGGATACCTCGGCCAGAATACGCTCCGGCTGCTTGCCCAGAAGGGCCCGCAGCTTTGCCGCGCAGTAGGCGATGGCAATGGGCTCGGTACAGCCTGTGGCAGTGTGCAGCTCCTCCTCCAAGATCCGGATATAGGCTTCACAGCGCTCTTGTGTGAGCATCCTTTTTCCTCCTTCGCTTATGCCAAATGGCAGGCGACAAAATGTCCTGGGTTGATCTCCCGCAAGGCAGGTCCGCGGTTCTGGCACCGGTCACATGCCTCGTTGCAGCGCTTGCAGAAGCGGCACTGATCGGGCGGGTCGATGGGGGAGGTGATCTCCCCCTTCAGCAGAATGCGGGGCCGCTTTTCGTGGAGGTCGGGGATGGGAATGGCGGAGAGCAGAGCCCGAGTGTAGGGG
>CAMWBA010000071.1 GCA_947172355.1 uncultured Bacillota bacterium | reverse complement strand
CTCCCATGGGGATCATAGACATGTCTACCCCCAGGGTGAACAGCCCCATGCCCCCCACCAGCAGAATGGCCCCAAAGAGAAACAGCACCAGCGTCCCCGGGTCCAACGGCGCAAGGGTCATGGACAGCAGAAACACAATGGCCGTGATGGGGAGCACCGAGGCCATAGATTCCCGAATTTTTTCTATAAGATGCCGGTTCAGCCGCAATCACCCCGCCTCCTGCTCAACTGTATTTCCTGTCCATTATACTGGAAGAATGGCAGAGTTCCCAGTGCTTTTGCAAAATCTTAACATGCGGTCCCCGCTTTTTAACATATAACCGCCGGTCCCACAGCCATCTTGCCGCCCCATAGAAGGGCAGAACGGCAAAATTTAGGATTGTATTTTGGGGCAGAAGGAAATATAATGGAAGAGAAACCATGGCAAACATACAAAAGGAGGATACGGAGATGGCTGTGGAGTACCGAAACCTGATGGAAGATATCGTGATGCAGAATCTGGATATCGTGATGACGGCGGAAGGTGGCTGCACCTGCGACGCCTGCAAGTCAGACGTGGCGGCCTACGCGCTGAACCACCTAACCCCCCACTATGTGGCCACCCGTCAGGGCCGGCTGATGGTCAAGCTGCAAAGCTATGAGCTTCAGTCTCGGGCCGATGTGGTAGCAGCAATCAGCGAGGCGGCGGTGCAGGTGTCGAAAAGTCCCCGCCATGGGCGCAGTTAACCCCCGCGCACCCCAGAAGGGGGCGGAGACCGCGGTCTCCGCCCCCTGTTTCTGTTTGGAAAAATTTTCGTCTAGGGGGAAACTTTTTTCCCATTGCATCGTCTATATAGACAGAACAAACTAGAGAGGAGCATCCGCAATGAAACGTATCCTGTCCTTTGCCCTGGCCGCTCTCCTGCTGCTCACCGGATGTGCCGGCCCCAGCGGCAGCTCCCTGTCCGGTCCTGACGGGAGCACACAGCCTCCGTCCCCTCCCAAAACGGTCCCGTCTCCCGTTTCCACCAGCCGCACGCTGGCTCAGCCCATTTATCCCAAGTTTCCCGCTTACCCCGAGGAGCCCAAGCCGGGCGAGAACTGGGAGGACTATCTCCAAGCCCAGTCCGCCTACTTCGACGCCCTTCGCGCCATCCGGGGAAACGGCCTTTCGGAGACGGCCCATGCCCATTTGAACCAGTTTGCCGAACGGAGCACCGCCCTGGCCCTGTCGGGCCGGGAAGGAAAAAACACGGTCTACTCCCCGGTGTCCTTGTGGTCCGCGCTGGCCATGCTGGCACAGTGCGCCCAGGGGGACAGCCGGCAGCAGGTCCTGGACGCGCTGGGGGTATCCAGCCCCGAACTTCTCCAGGAGGAGGTGGCGCAGGTGTGGCGGGGGCTGTATACCGACGACGGAGCCAGTTCCCTCCTTCTGGCCAACTCCATCTGGCTCAACAGCGCCCTTCCGGGCAGCTATGTTTCGGAGACCCTAACCACCTTAGCTGAAACATACTACGCGGGCGTCTATTCCATTCCCATGGGGACGGATGAGGCGGACCAGCAGGTGACCGCCTGGGCAAAGGAACAGACTAACGGCCTGATCGGCGGAGACCAGCCGGTGGTCCGGACCAAGGCGGAGACCCTGGCGCTACTGGCCTCCTCTCTGTACTACCGGGCGGGGTGGGCCGACGAATTTCAGCCCCACCTGACCAAACAGGACACCTTTACCGACGCCGCCGGCCAGGAGCACCCAGCGGACTTTATGCACAAGACCCAGGACGCCAACTTCCTGCGCCGGGAGGGTTATCAGGCTGCTAAGCTGGACACCCGGCTGGGGGAGATGGTCTTTGTCCTACCCGACGAGGGCATATCCCCTGAGTCTCTGCTCCTGGATGCGGAGTTTCTCTCCCGGCTGGAGTTCTATGGGGACGCCCCCACCTGGGGCGAGGTCCGGTGGTCGGTGCCTAAATTTGACCTGGACTGCGGTCTGGATCTGCTGGACACACTCACCGCCTTGGGCATCTCTGATCTGCTGAACCCGGACCGGGCCGACCTGTCCGCCCTCACCGATTGGGACGCCTATGTGTCTGACGTCCAGCAGCTAGCCCGGGTAAAGGTGGATGAGGAGGGGGTGGAGGCCGCCGCTGTCACCATTATCACCATGGATATGACCTCCGCCATGCCGCCGGTGAACCCGGAAGTCTGCGTCATGGACCTAAACCGGCCCTTCCTGTTCGTCATCCGTTCGGCGGGCGTGCCGCTGTTTATCGGCGTCGTCAATCAAATTTAACCATACAAAAAAGGGGGAGCGCACCCGGCGCTCCCCCTTTTTTACCGTCTTTGGGCTCTATCTCTCCCGCAGCTGGTCCTTATTTTCATTGCACCACACCACTTGGTTGCGTCCAAACCGTTTCGCGTCATAGAGCATGGTGTCTGCCAGCTTTAAATAGGTGTGATAGTCGTCGCTCACCTTGGGCACCAGACTGACTCCACCGACGCTGACCGTGACCCACTGGCTGACCGGGGAATTGTGGGGAATATGGAGTTCCTCCACCGCCTGTCGAAGTGTCTTTAAAAACTGAAAGGCCGACGGGCCGTCGTTCCCCATAAAAATGGCCACAAATTCCTCCCCGCCATATCGGGCAAAGAGGTCGGTGGCCCGCCGGAAGTGTGCGGCGGCTGTCTGGGCCACCGACACGATGGTCTGGTCCCCCGCAGGGTGGCCAAAGGTGTCGTTATAGCTTTTAAAGTGGTCAATATCCATCATGCATATGGAGATTGGCAGGCCAAACCGAGTGGCCTCCTGCCACTTGATGATGCTCTCCGCCTCATAGCGGCGCCGGTTGGGCACGCCGGTCAGCCCGTCCACCATGGCCTGCTCCCGAAATTCCGTCTGATAGTGATACAGCTGAATGTGGGTGTTCACCCGCGCCTTGATAATCACCGGACTGAAGGGCTTTGCCACATAGTCCACCGCGCCCAACAGCAGCCCCCGCTCCTCATATTGAACGTCGGCCAGACTGGTGAGCAGAATGACCGGGACATGCTTGGTCAAAACGGTGCTCTTCAGCTCCTGGAGCAGCATAAACCCATCTACATCCGGCATCACCACATCCAGCAAAATGAGGGAATAGCCCCCTTCTTTCGCCTTCGCCAGCCCATCCCGGGCGGTATAGCAGGCGCTCACCTCATAGTCTCCGGACAGAATCGAACACAAATATTCCGCCTGTACAGCGCTGTCGTCGATGACTAATATTTTATCCTTCTCCATAGAATATCTTCTATCCTTTCACTGGTCTCCCGCGCAGGGCGGATACTTTGGAGCCCCGATCCGGTCTCCATCGGGTAACCGAAAAACCTCCGGTTCCGTCTACTTCGCTTCACCGTTCTTGTGCTGGCTGTCCGTCATATTCTGGGCTACATACACGGCGGTCTTCGGCATATCGTCTGCGTCGGAGAGGGCCAGAACCGCCGTGGCCCGGACCCACTCCCAGGAATCCGGCTCCTCCCCCTCCCACAGCTTGCGGTATTCCACCGCTACATAGGGCTGCCACCACCGCAGCTTCTGCCGCAGATTCTGCATATTCATCACCCGCAGATACTCTGCCCGGTCCTCCGGATGGATAAAGTGGTTGGCATAGATTTGCAGTGCAGCGGAACACTGGACCACCTCTCCCAACAGATCGCCCACATGGCGCAGCTGGGTAACCGGCCGGAAGGTATCATGCTCCAGATCCATATAATAGGTGGAGAAAAACAGGGTGCTCAGGCTGCTGATGATATTCGCCCGGTCCTCTAACTCCCGGACGCGGGCCTCCTCCTGGCACTTTTCTCTGGTAATATCCTGACCTAAGATATGCACCGCCACCCGCTCACCCTGCCGGCTGTAAATCACACGCTGCTCCATCCAGCGCACCGGTCCCTCATCCGGCCGGCGGTACAGGCAGACCTCCTCTTTATAGTCCTCGTCCAGCCCCCTGGCCGTATTCCGCAGGTGTTCCAGGGAAAGTGTTTTCCAAAAGGTCCCCACGTCGTCCGGGTGGACATGACTGGAAATTGCATTTTGGACAAAGAGGCCATAATCCCCTATGCTCTCTGCACTGGCGGGCTGGGTCAGATCCATAAACTGGCAGCGGCCGCTCTCCACATCCACCGTATTCATCGTCTTAAACCGAGAGTGGAGGATGGCCGCCATCTCCATAGCCCGCTGGGCGTAAAGCTGCTGCTCCGGGGTGTCTCTCCCCTCCCGCACTTGAACGGCTGTCAGTGCGTCGTGGACGTCCTTGACAAACAGGACGGCGGACCTGCCGTCCCGGTCCAAAACGAGCTCCATCAAATTCCAGCGCCAGCCGTCCGCCGCCCGCCTGCGGTAAAGCAGAGATGGCCGCCCACCCGCCTGCCGGAAGGCGGAGCGCATATGCTCCAGCCGGGTAAAGGCGATAAATGCGGCCTGGTCCTGGGGGTGGATTGCGCCGCTCCGAGCCAGCTGCTCCAGCTGCCCGGACAGGGAGTTCTCCTCCGGCTGCCAGCCGTCCGAACTGGACTTCATTGCAGTACAGTAATCTTGAAGGAGGTCCACATGCAGGACCATACGGCAGCTGTCCATATCAGCTTCCAGTATTTTATTTCTGAGTTTTTCGTAATCTTTGTTCTCCAACTTTGCTCCCTCCAACCAGCGCCGCTGCGCGTTTTGCCGTCTCTTTTGGCATTGTAGCACAAACGCAGGAGAGATTCAATTGGGTAACAGGCTGAAATATCAATTTCTTCCGGCTAGAATCGCATATTTTCCGACATATGATCGCTGCAGCTCCCCTTTCCGAACGCCAATCGCTCCTTGCCTGCCCCTCTGTCCAAAGCCGGTCCATCCGGCCTGAGGGCGGGGCTCTCTGCCGCCGGGCATCGTTCCATGGTTCAGCCGGCGATTAACGATATATACAAGAATTGACCATAAAAACCGCTCTTTTACCATCTGGATTAAATGGAAATTTTAGTATATAATAGGGTAATTCAAAGAGAGGAGGTAATGTTATGGAGCATTCCATTGCTGACATCCAATACTGTGAATCGCTGTTCAGCCGGTTTTATGACATAGGAAGCCTGCCCAGCGGCGGCGTGACCCGGCTTGGATACACCGAAGCAGAGGACCAGATGCATCAGGTTTTTACCAGCATCGGCAAGGAATTGGGTTACGGCAGCATACAAGACGAGGTAGGCAACACCTTTGTGGGCGACACCGCCAGCCGGAACTTCTGTCTGGTGGGTTCCCACCTTGACTCCGTGATCGACGGAGGACGGTATGACGGTGTGTCCGGCATCCTTGCTGGGCTGATGATTCTGCGCTGGGCCAAGGAGGATGGGCTGTCCCTGCCCATCCGGGTAGGAGCTTTCCGCTGTGAAGAGTCCAGCAATTTCGGCTGCTGCACCATCGGCAGCGGACTGGTCACCCGGGAGCTTCACCGGCAGGATGTGGCCAATCTGGTCTCCAAAAGCGGCGAAACCTTAGAGTCCATCTTCCAGCGCAGGGGATACAGCCTAAATCCCCCGGCCATCTCCGGCCTGATGGGCTATTTTGAGCTGCATATCGAACAGGGCAAGGTATTGGAGGAGTGCGGCGCCTCGGTGGGAATTGTCCAGACCATCGCCGGACCCCGGCGGTTCAAACTGTATCTGCGGGGGGTTGCGGAGCACTCCGGCGCCACCCCTATGCCCATGCGCAGCGACGCGCTGTGCGCCGCCGCCGAGCTGATTCTGGAGCTTGAACGCATCGGAAACAAAGAGGCCATTCATCAGTCGGTGGCCACAGTAGGCGTGGTCTATAACCATCCCAACGCGATGAATGTGGTTCCCGGCGAAGTAGAACTTGGGGTGGACATCCGGGGCATTGACCTGACCAGCCTGGACCGCATCGAAGCCGAGATGAAGGACGCGGCCCGGCGTATCTGCGCCCGGCGGCACATTGAATATCTAGAGGAAAAACTCAGCGAGTTCCGGCCGGTGGACATGAGCCGCGGGGTCCAGCTGGGACTGGAGGACGCAGCCCAGCGGCTGGGCATCTCCAGCCGCCGGATGATGAGCGGCGCCGGACACGATGCCATGGCCTTCCCCTCCCTGTGCCCCACCGGGATGGTGTTCATCCCCTGTTTAAAAGGCGTGTCCCACAACCGGGCGGAATTTGCCAACCTGCCCAGCATCTGCGACGGAGCCCGGGTCATCTATGAGTTCTTGAAAGGAGAAGCGGTATGATCCTCATTAAAGACGGCCGCGTGGTGGACCCTGCCTCCGGGATCGACGAGGCGCTGGACGTTGTAATTGATAACGGAACCATCAAGACCCTGGGGAAGTTCCCCAAGTCAGACGAGTATGAGCGGATCATTGACGCCAAGGGCAAGATCGTAGCCCCCGGCCTGGTGGATATCCATGTCCACTTTCGTGACCCCGGCCTGACGTATAAAGAGGACATTGTAACCGGCGCTGCCGCCGCCGCCGCGGGAGGCTTTACCACGGTGGTCTGTATGGCCAACACCAAGCCGGTGGTGGACTCGGTGGAAACCCTGTCCGAGCTGTTGGGCCGGATGAAACAGCTGCCCATCCATGTACTCAGCGCGGCTGCGGTGACCAAGGGCTTTCAAGGCAAAGAAATCACCGATATGCGCTCCCTACGGGCGGCGGGGGCGGCCGGCTTCACGGACGACGGCATCCCCATTACAGACTCCGGCGTCCTCTTTGCGGCTATGCAGCTGGCAAAGGAGCTGGATGTGCCCATCAGTCTCCACGAAGAGGATCCTGCCCTCATCGCCAGCCCCGGCATCAACCAGGGGGCCATCTCCCGGCAGCTCGGGGTGGGGGGCGCCCCCGCCTTGGCGGAGGAATCCCTAGTGGCCCGCGACTGTATGCTGGCTCTGCGCTCCGGCGCCAAGGTGGATATTCAGCACATCAGCAGCGGGGTATCGGTGGACGTGGTGCGGTCTATGAAGAAGCTGGGGGCCAGCGTCTATGCCGAGGTCACCCCCCAGCACTTCTCTCTGACGGAGCAGGCGGCCCTGGAGCGGGGTGCCTTGGCCAAGGTCAACCCTCCCCTGCGCACCGAAGCCGACCGCTATGCCCTAATCCGAGGGCTGAAAGACGGCACCATCGACTTTATTGCCACCGACCACGCCCCCCACAGCCGGGAGGAAAAGGCCCAGCCCCTGAACAAAGCCCCCAGCGGTATGATCGGCCTGGAGACCGCTCTGGCTCTTGGCATCACAAACCTGGTCCGCAAGGGCCATCTGACCCTGCTCCAGCTGCTGGAAAAGATGACAATCAACCCCGCCCGGTTCTATGGTCTGGACTGCGGAACCCTTCAGGCAGGCGCCGCAGCCGATCTGGTGATCTTTGACGAGCGGGAGACATGGGTTGTAGAGGAGGACAAGTTCCGCTCTAAATCCTGCAACTCCCCCTTCCTCGGCATGGAGCTATATGGAACGGTGCACTATACCATCTGCGGCGGCAGGGTTGTCTTTGAGGCATAGGGCGCAGCCCCCATACGCTTCGACGCAGGAGAATGAGAAAAGGAGAGAAAATATGAAGAAGACTACTACCACTTCCTTGGCGAAAAAAATGACCATTGCTCTGGTGTGCGGTCTGGTGGCCGGTCTTGCGCTGATGTTTGTTCGCGAGTCTCTCAACAGCTCGGGCAGTGCGGCCGCCTGGACCGCCATCAACAACATTCTGTTCCAGGACATCACCGCCGCCGGAGCGGAGAGCGCTCTTGGCATCTTCTATATCATCGGGCAGCTGTTTATTAAGTCCCTTCAGCTGGTCATTGTTCCCATGGTTTTCACCTCCATCGCCCTGGCCATTGGACAGATCTCCGATACCCGGACCTTGGGCCGCATCTCGGCTAAAACCATCGGCATCTTTCTGCTGTGCTCCTTCTTCGCTCTGGTGCTGGCCTGTGTGGTGGGTATTCTGTGCTACAATATGGGAATGTTCAGCGCCCAGGTGGAGGGGCTGACCGGCGCGGCGGGCTCTACCGGCTCCAACCCGCTGAACGTGGTGCTCAACATCGTGCCCAGCAACATCGCCACCGCTTTCAGCAGCAATACGGCGGTGCTGTCCATCGTCTTTCTGGCGGCGGCTGTGGGCCTTTGCATGAACGCGCTGCCCGCAGAGAAGACCTCCCTGCTGAAAAAGCTGATTACTGAGGTCAACGATGTGGTGGTGGTCTTCCTCAACTATGTGGTCACAAAATTTGGCCCCTTTGCCATCTTCGTCCTGCTTACCCGCACCTTTGCCAGTTACGGCATCAATTACCTGCGCCCCGCTTTGGCCTATGTGGTGGTCACCACCGTGCTGCTGTTTCTGTTCCTGCTGGTGGGCTACCCCCTGTTTGTGGCCGTCCTGGCCAAGCAGAATCCCATCACCTTCATTCAAAAAATTTCCAATGTGGCTATCTTCGGTTTCTCCACCTCCTCCAGTGCCGCCACCCTTCCCCTCAACCAGAAGACCTGCACCGAGGGCTTTGGGGTAGATGAGACCATTGCCTCTTTCGTCCTGCCCCTGGGTATGACCATCAACATGAACGGCACCGCCATCATGCAGGTGGTGGCCACCGTGTTTATCGCCGGCTGCGCAGGCTATTCGGTCACTTTCTTCCAACTGGTGGTCATTGCCCTGCTGGCCCTGATCGCCTCCGCCGGCACTCCAGCCGCCCCTGGCGCCGGCGCGGTGATTTTGTTCACCATTCTGTCCGGCGTGGGCTTCACCAACGACGCCGCCCTGCTGGCCTATGCCCTGATTCTGGCCATTAACCGGCCCATCGAGATGTTGGTCACCTCGCTCAACGTGGTGGGTGACGCGGTGACCAGCATCTGTGTGGCCAAGAGCGAGGGCAAACTGGACGAGACAAAGTATAACGCGAATTGATGCAGCCCGCTCTGCGGGTGTATGAAAACCGATAAAGGAGGATTTTATGGCAGTAATTTTGCAAAACCGCTTGGTCGCCGATGACTTCTGGATGATGCAGGTGGAGGCGGACACCGCCGCGGCGGGGGGGCAGTTTTATATGCTCCGGGCCTGGGAACAGTACCCTGTCCTCTCCCGGCCAATCAGCGTCTTTGACACCGACGGCAAAACGGTCCGCTTCCTGTATAAAGTGGTGGGCCAGGGCACCGAGCACTTTACCACCCTAAAGCCTGGGGATCAAATCAAATTGGACGGCCCCCATGGCAACGGCTTCCCCGACGCCCAGGGGAACATCGCCTTGGTAGGGGGTGGCGTGGGCATCGCTCCGCTGTACCTGCTGGCCAAGGAACTAAAGAAACGTCACCCGGACAGTACAGTAGACATCTACCTGGGCTTTTCCGGCCAGCCTATGCTGGTGGAGGAGTACGAAAAGACGGCGGATCGGGTCACGGTCAACGTGGGCGGCTTTGTCACTGACGACATCGACCCCATCCAGTATGACGTGATTATGACCTGCGGCCCGGAGATTATGATGAAGGTGCTGTATAAAAAATGCGTAGATACCAGCGCCAAGGCCAAAGTCTATGTGTCCATGGAAAACCGCATGGCCTGCGGCATTGGAGCCTGTCTGGTGTGTACCTGCAAGACTAAGAGCGGCAATAAGCGGGCCTGCAAGGACGGCCCTGTGATGGAAGGCTGGGAGGTGTTTGGATGAGCAAGCGGTTGGAGACGGTCTTTGCCGGCGTGACCTTTAAAAACCCAGTGGCTCTGGCCTCGGGAACCTGCGGCTTCGGCAAGGAGTTTAACGAGTACTTCGACATTCAAAAACTGGGTGGTCTGTGCTCCAAGGGGCTGACCCTCCACCCCTGCCCGGGCAACGACGGCATCCGGGTGTGGGAGACCCCCAGCGGCGTGATGAACAGTGTAGGCATGGAAAACCCCGGCATTCAGCATTTTATTGACTGTGATCTGGAGCGGATGAACGCCTTGGATCTGGTAAACATTGTCAACATGGGGGGCCACAGCGAGGAGGACTACCTGGAAGGGGTGGCTTTACTCAACCAGTACCCCCTGGACCTGCTGGAACTGAACATCTCCTGCCCCAACACTAAGGCGGGCTGTATGAGTTTCGGCCTCCAAGCGGAGGTGGCCCGGGATATTGTGAGAAAGGTACGGGCTGTCTGCAAGCACAAGCTGGTGGTCAAGCTCTCCCCCAATGCTGAGAACATCACCGCCTTGGCCCGGGCCTGTGAGGAGGAAGGAGCAGACGGCCTCTCCCTGACCAACACCTATCAGGCCATGGCCATTGACATCAAAAAACGCAAACCCGTCTTTGAGAACCTTTACGCTGGCCTGTCCGGTCCGGCCATCAAGCCCATCTCCCTGCGGATGGTTCATCAGGTGGCCCACACGGTTTCCATCCCGGTCATGGGCATCGGCGGCATTGCCACTTGGCAGGATGCTATTGAGTTTATCATGGCGGGCGCCTCGGTGGTTCAGATTGGAGCCGCCAACTTTATGGACCCCAGACTGTGTCTGGATGTGATCGACGGCATGGAGAAATTCCTGGAGGACAACCACATTGAAACCATCTCCGAAATTCGGGGCATCGTCTAACCCCAACAGCGGGGCGGTGTACACGGTGCCGTCCCGCTTCAAAAAGGAGCTGACAACATGTTAGAGGGCAAAAAAGTTCTGATTTTTGACATGGACGGCACTTTGATCGACTCGGTGGGCGTCTGGAACGACGTGGACCGGGCATTGATCCAACAGATTCGCGCCGACGGCGGAACCGATCCGGGGGATGTCCAGATGCAGCGGGATGACGCTCTGCGCCGGTTCAGTAAAGAAGCCAGCCCCTACCTCTCTTACTGTGCCTTTCTGGGGGAAACATACGGCAGTTCCCTCAGTCCGGATGAGATTCATACCTTGCGCTATGACATTGCTCAGGACTTTTTGAAATATGTCATCGACTATAAGCCGGATGCTGACCGCTTTCTTCACAGAGCGAAGGAGTTGGGGTATACCCTGGTCATCGCTACCACCACCAAACGGGCAAATATGGACATCTACCGTACCCAAAATGTCAACATGATGGCCAAAGCCAGAATTGACGACCTCTTTTCCCTGGTGTATACCCGGGAGGATGCCAAAGAGATCAAGCCTAACCCGGAGATCTACCTGCGGGTCATGGCAGAGCTGAACGCCGCGCCGGAGGAGTGTCTAGTCTTTGAAGACTCCCTCATTGGCATTGAGGCGGCCAAGCGCGCAGGCATCCCCGCTGTTGCGGTTTACGACCGCTACTCCGACGGGGAGCGCGACCAGATCAACGCCCTGGCCGACTATCAGATTTCCAGCTACACCCAGCTGTTATAGCGTCCGCACACCGGAATCTCGAAGCCGCTATTCCAGACGGCAAGCCTGTCCGTCCATGCGATGAGCTGTACTTTGACTGCGAAATACCGCCGGATCCCCAATTTCTGGGCGTCCGGCGGTTTCTTGTTGCGGTTTACATCTCGTGCCAGCGGATCTCGTTGGCCTCCAAGTCCAGGAAAAAACTGCCCCCCGAAAGCGGAAGCGGGACAGGCAGAGCCACCACCAGCCGGATAACCAGGGCCAGGGCGGACAGCAGGAAGGCCATGTTGATGCTGACAATGACCATGGGCCGGGTTTTCCAGAGGGTGATAACCTCCCGGCCGGCGAAAATAGAAGATTCTTTCTCTGTAGTTTTTGCGACAATTGATAAATTCCAAACGGTTCTCTTGGTTCGCGTCTTGAATACCCCCTAAAACGCCGGAGATCATAGCAAAATTTTTTAAAAGTTGCACAATGAACCCGGATGCGCTATAATGGAGCTGTATACATGGACTGCACTGGATTTTGTAAAATTGCTTTCGTGGGAATACCGCTTTATGAGCAATGACCATGCCGTCATCTGCTGGAAGTGGTGCTCATCTGCTTGGACTGCGAAGGTCAACTGGCCTTATCCAGCACCTCCGGTGACCATCGGTCCAGTCGGGAGTGTGCCCTGGCCCGGCGTTACATTGGCAACCACTTTAAAGAAACTCTAAGGCTGGACCAACTGGCACAGCTGGCCCATGTGAACAAGTCCTACCTGGCTTATGCCCTCCATCGGGAGTTCAATGCCTTGCCTTTGCTATTTTATCTCCAGACGGGTGGCCGAGAGCCGCTTCCTCCTGCGTGAGACCGACCATTCCCTCTCCCTTATTGCCCAAATGTTGAGCTTCTCCCCGCCCAGTTACTTCTCCCAGTGCTTCCGTCTGGTGAAGGGAATCAATCCTATGGAATACCGCCGCCAGCACGGTCCGACCGGAAAGCATTTCTGACCACTCAAGGCATTTCCCTCCGAACAAAATTTTTGTATGAAATACTGTGCTTTACGTGATAATCTGGTTTTACTATAGTAAAATCAGCCACAGGCCAGTAACACCGAACTACGGAATCGGACATCTGTCAACCATCAAAACTATAGAGGTGTTTATGTATGAAACGGCACATTATTTGTCTGGGCGACTCCAATACACATGGTTACTGTGCTGACCCTATGGACTGCACTGATCCGGAACTCTCTCGCTTCAACGAGGAGGAACGCTGGACGAAACTGCTGCAAAAATCTTTGGGCGACGAGTATTTGGTGATTGAGGAGGGGCTGTCCGGCCGTACCACCGTCTTTCAAGACCCTCTCTATGAGGGGCTGGATGCCCTGAGTTATTTATGGCCTTGTCTAAAGAGCCATGAGCCAGTTAGTCTCCTTATTATCATGCTGGGAACCAACGACAGCAAGGAGCGTTTTGGTATGAACGCTTACGCAATCGGTCTTGGCATGCGCCGTTTGGTCCAGAAAGCTGCAACCATCGACTGCTGGGGGCCCGGAGGAACCCCCAATATTCTTATTATCGCACCACCTCCCATTCACGAAGGGGTCCTCACCTCCCCAGTAGCTTCGGAAATGGGAATTACTCCTCCTACTTGTGTGGAGAAATCCCGCCAGCTTCCCGAAGAGTACCGCCGAGTTGCAGCGGAGACAGGCGCTCATTTCCTGGACGCCTGCGAATGCGAATTTAACTCCATCGACTACATGCATTTGACCAAAAAAGGACATGCAGATCTGGCCGCAATTCTAGCCAAACTGGTGCCCTCCTTTCTCTTCCCCAAAGAATGATATAAAACATTGGGGGCAGACGCCAATGCGCCTGCCCCGTAAAATGATGGTTCTAGTCTACCTTCCTACATTGAGATGGATCCTTTGGGTACAAAAAAACGCCCTGTATCCACACCTTCCAACTTCAGCAACTTAATTTTATTTTCCACTCCACCAGCATAGCCGGTCAAACTGCCCCCGCTGCCAACCACTCGATGGCACGGAATAATAATCGAGATCGGGTTGTGTCCAACGGCTCCTCCCACCGCTTGGCTGGACATACTTTGCAATCCCCGCTTTTCAGCGATACGCTTGGCAATCTCTCCATAGGTCACTACCTGCCCATAGGGTATCCTGCACAAAATTCCCCATACATCTTGGCGGAACTCCCCGCCAGCAGGGGAGAGAGACAGTTCCTCCGACGCAGGCTGTTCCCCGGCAAAATACCGGTTCAGCCAATCTTTTGTCTGGGCAAAAACAGACATATCATCTCGATAAACAGGATTCTCTGACAGGGTAGCTAAAAAATGTTTCTGTCCCTTCAGCCACAATCCAACCAAATGCTCCTCTTCATCACAGGCCATGGTAACCTTTCCCAATGGGGACAAGTACTCTGTCGCATAATACATCATTTATTCCCCCTGTGCTGCTCACAAATGAACCGCACCTATTTGCATTAAGTGTATTTAAATGAAAAGAGGAACAGTCATGATACTGTTCCTCTTCATGTAGGCACTACCTATCTTCCCGGTCCGTCTCCAGACAAGTATTTTCGGCAGAAGCGAGCTTAACTTCCGTGTTCGGAATGGGAACGGGTGGACCCTCGCCCTAATCAGCACCTACTATTTTAATCACTATAGTGACTAAAACCGATATAAAGTTTTAAATGGTGACCCGTACGGGAATCGAACCCATGTTTGCGGCGTGAGAGGCCGCCGTCTTAACCGCTTGACCAACGGGCCGTATGGTGCGCCTTCAGGGATTCGAACCCGGGACCCACTGATTAAGAGTCAGTTGCTCTACCAACTGAGCTAAAGGCGC
>CAMWBA010000070.1 GCA_947172355.1 uncultured Bacillota bacterium | reverse complement strand
CAGCGCAAGCCGGTCCCACCGGCAACATTCCATCCGGGGTCGGATTTGTCCATTGCTTGTTTGTGCACTAGATAGTATACTTTTGGAGAAAAAATGGCGTGGAATGTGCCGCGCGGGATGAAGGAGTTTTTTATGAACGCAAAAAAACAACACCGGCACTTTTCCAGCGGCTGGGGCTTTGTGCTCTCAGCGGTGGGCTCGGCGGTGGGGATGGCCAATGAGCAACGGCGGCGGAGCGTTTCTGCTGGCCTATCTGTTTTTCATCATGCTCTTCGGCACGGTGGGCCTGTCTGCGGAATACGCCGTGGGCCGCCGGGCACATACCGGCACCCTTGGTTCCTACCGGATGGCTTGGGCCAGCCGGAGCAAGGTGTGGGGGAAGGTGGGCGGCGCACTGGGCTGGCTGCCCCTGGCTGGGTCGATGTGCATTGCCATCGGATATGCTGTTATTATCTCTTATGTGCTCAAGGCATTTTCCGCCTCGGTGGGCGGGTCGCTGATGACGGTGGATCCGGGGGCATGGTTTGAGGGATTTTCCCTGCATGACTATTCGGTGGTGCCCTTCCATGTCATTGTGGTGGTGGGGACGCTGCTCACACTGTTGCTGGGGGCCCATAGCATTGAAAAGTCCAACAAGGTGATGATGCCCCTGTTCTTTGTCATTTTCCTGATTCTGGCCGTTCGGGTGGCCTTTCTTCCAGGGGCGGCGGAGGGCTACCGCTATATGTTCACGCCCCGGTGGGAGGATCTTCTGGATCCCATGGTGTGGATCTGGGCCATGGGACAGGCGTTTTTCTCTCTGTCCATCACGGGCAGCGGCATGATTGTCTACGGGGCTTATTTAAGTCCGGAGGAAGATGTGGTCTCCCTGGCCAAACAGACCGCGCTCTTTGACACGATTGCCGCCCTGGTGGCTGCCCTGGTTATCATCCCGGCCTGTTTCGCCTATGGGCTGGATGTGGGGGCCGGGCCCGCTCTGCTCTTTGTCACCCTGCCCCGGATTTTGCAGGACATTCCCTTGGGCCGGCTGTTCGCGGTGATTTTATATACCGCCATGGTCTTCGCCGGGGTGAGCTCCCTGCAAAATATGTTCGAGGCGGTGGGCGAGTCTCTGCTGCACCGCTTCCCCAAGCTGAACCGAAAGGCCATGCTGGCGCTGCTGTGTGTCATCTGCCTGGGGGTTGGCCTGAACATGGAGCCCATCTTCAAGTGGGGCCCCTGGATGGACATTGTATCCATCTATATTATCCCCATCGGG
The DNA here is from genome assembly GCA_947172355.1 of uncultured Bacillota bacterium. Classification (GTDB taxonomy): domain Bacteria; phylum Bacillota; class Clostridia; order Oscillospirales; family Oscillospiraceae; genus Lawsonibacter. Next base: position 12,977 of record CAMWBA010000070.1, on the reverse strand, counting down.
GCCACCCTGGGAGCTCTGTCCTGGTTCTGGATCATGAAACGGGAGGAGCTGCTGGAGGAGATCAACCGCGGGGCCAAAAAGCGCACTGGACAGAGGTGGTACTGCACAGGCCGGTATTTCTATGTTCCCTGCGCAGTGATTTTGTGCGGGGTAGCCCTGTTCCTCCAAGTGGCGTTTTAGGGGAAACGGGCGGGAATGAGTGAGGATGGACAGCAGGATGGATAAAGGATTTTAGGGGGAGAGTTATGACGTTTGAACTGAAAAAGGGCAGCCTGCGGGCGGTGGTCCGGACCAAGGGCGGGGAGCTGGTCTCTCTGCAAAACGGGGAGGGCCTGGAGTATATCTGGCAGGGGGACCCGGCCTTCTGGACGGGGCAGAACCCCATTTTGTTCCCCATCGTGGGGACGCTGAAGGACGGCAGGGTGGACATCAACGGCAAGCACTATGCAATGGGACGCCACGGCTTTGCCCGGGGCATGGAGTTTTCACTGGTGGAGCGGGGGGCGGACGTGATCACCCTGGAGCTGCGGGAGAACGAAGACACCCTGGCCTGCTATCCCTTCCCCTTCTCTCTGATGGTAACGCACCGGCTGTTGGAGGACGGGTTCTCCACAGCCTTTACCGTGGAGAACACCGGGACAGCGCCCATGCCATTTTGCATCGGAGCGCACACCGCAATCCGCTGTCCTCTGCGGCCAGGAGAGCGGTTTGAGGACTATGAACTGCTCTTCAACGAGCCGGAGGAAGCGGACAGCCACCTGCTCAACGGGGAAGGGCTGATTCGCTGTGACGGCCGGGAACCGATGCTGGAGGCGGGCAAAATGGCCTTGGACTACGAGAGGTTTGCCCGGATGGACACGGTGATTTTCAGTATGCTCCGTTCGGGAAAGGTCTCTTTGATTCACCGTGCCACCGGCGAAGGGGTTGCGCTGGATTTCCTTCCGTTCCCCATGGTGGCCTTCTGGACAAAGCCTGGAGCCCCCTATCTGTGCCTAGAACCCTGGCACGGCTGTGCCGCCTGGGAGGATGAGAGCGGGAAGTTTGAGGAGAAACCCTTCTGCATTGTCCTCCGGCCGGGGGAGAAGAAGGAGCTTGCCTATACATTTGAGATCATTGTGTAAAAAAATCCACGGGGGATTCCTCCGTGGATTTTTTTCGCGGATCGGTGGCATACTAGGTCCATCCAAAACAAGGAGGGTATTCCTATGGGCAAAAAGAAGCAAAACAAACGAGGCGGACGCAGTTTGCTGAACTCCGCCCCCATCGCCGGGCAGAACCGCACCGACACCGCAGCCAACGCCCAAGACCCGATGGCAGATCCCCTGGAGATGCGGATGAAACGGGAAGGACATGACATGTGACAATGTCCAGGGCGGGGGGATACTCCCCCCGCTTATTCACACAATCTTCACAAAAAGTTCCAAGTCTGGTGAAGAATGGACCAAGTATGTGTGGTATTCTATGGGCAGGTCAGACAGCTGATCCGATTTTCCTCCTGGAGCGGCTGGAGCCGCCCCGCAGTCCGGCAGAACGCGCGAACGACCGGACGCCTCTGGTAATCCCACTGTTTACCAAAACCTCCGGCGCGAGGTTACGCGCCCTACTGCCGCCCCGCAGGCCCGCCCCGGCGCGGCAGACCAAAGATTCCCGTCCCATGACGGTTCAAAATATATAACTTCCTTCTCTTTTTCTGCACATAGGCCCGCCGGATGATCCGGCGGGCCTATGTGCGTTGTTTCGAGGAGCAAAAGGACAGAGCTAGCTGGTTTAGCTGCTTGGCGGATGGGTTACCATCCCAGCCCACTCCAGCACCAGGCGGTAGTAGTCGCAGTCCAGGATGGTGCCGGAGTAGGCCACTCGGTTCTGCACCTCGGCCACCAGTTTGCTTACCTCTTCCAAGTCGGGAGTTTCCCCGTCCCAGCGGGTAAACTGGTCGGTAATGGAGTTATAAAAGCCGTCCTTGCCAATAAAGCTGTAGTTGGCAAAGATGACCAGCGGGTCGGCGCTGGACAGGATGTCAGAGCCCATAATCAGCCGGGAGTCGTAATCCAGGCCGAAGAGGTTGGATAAGGTGGGCATCACATCCAGACTGGAGCAGTATTTGTCCACATGGACGGCGGCGCCCTCCATATCGCCGCTCCAGAGAATGAGGGTATTTTGGAAGATCTCGAATACCGGGTCCACTTCGTGGCCCAGCAGCTCACTGTACTGCTCGTCTGTCAAGCCGTAGGGGTAGTGGTCGGCAGAGAGAACAATCACGGTGTCGTCCAGCTTGCCCGCCGCCTCCAGCTGGTCCAGAAGGTGCTCCATAGCAAGCTCCAGCTCCATCTGGCAGGCCAGATAGCACCGCACCTCTTCGCTGTAGGGCAGATTGGCCACGGCATCCCAGTGGCGGGCGGACATGGCGTTGGACTCCAGCGTGTAGGTCAAATGGCCGCTGACGGTGAGACAGTAGACCATGAATTTGTCCTCATCCACAAATAGGGGGAGGATTTTTTCCACCATCTCCAGGTCGGAGGGGGGCCAGACCTCTTCCAGTTCCAGGCCCTGCCCTAAGGCATAGTAGTCATAGCCCATATTGGGATGGGATTTGTCCCGGTCGTAATAGTTATAAAGGTAGTTGTGAAAGGCGAAGGTGCGGTAGCCCTCCTTACGGAACTGGTTGCCCAGGGCAAAGGGCATATAGTTTTCCGAGGACATCGAGTAGCTCCACACCCCGGATTTTGGGATAAGGCCGGTGGTGGTGACATACTCCCCGTCCGAGGTGGATACCCCCCACAGGGGAGTGTAGAAATGATCAAAGACAAAGCCCTGGTGGGACAGCTTCCACAGGGTGGGGGTCCGTTCCGGGTCCATTGCCAGGGTGGAGAATCCTTCTGCCACAATCCAGATCAGGTTTTTCCCCTCGAAATAGCCGGTCCACAGGTTTTCCGGCGTAGGTTCCCGCTGGGAGAACCACTGGTGGGCCCGCTTCAGCCCCTCATCCTTCTCAGACTTGATGAGGGTATCAAAGTCGATGGGCAGGGTATGGAAGCCGGGGATCATCTCAGGAGAAAAGACGCTGCCAGCGGGAGCGGGATCATCGGGAGGCGGGACGGTGGGTTCCAAGTCGGGGGGCGCCATATCTGGGGCAGGCTCTGGATCCACCTCTGGAATGTCGGGCTGAATCCCGAAGAGGACCCGCTTGAGTTCCAGCTGAGTCTGGGTAAATACGCCGAAGTTCTGCACCTCCAGCTCTGGGGAGGCGGTGCGGTAGTAGATGTACCGCAGAGAGAGCACGCCGCCGCCGCACAGCAGCACCAGCCCCATGGAGAGGAGCTGAACGGCGGCGGCCATGGCTGCCCAACGCAGACGCCGGCCTGGACCGGCGTCAGGGACGTCCAACACAAGGCGCTCCCGAAGGACCCAGGCCAGCAGGGTAGGAATAACCATCATCAAAATGGGGAACCAGTTGGAGAGTACCTCACCCACCGCCATATCGCCGAAGGACTGGGCCACCATGGCCATTTTGGTGATGGAAAAGAGGGTCAAAAAGGTTTTGAACAGATGGTAGTAGATTAGCTGTGACCCGATCCACAGGGAGATCAGAGCGGTGCAGAGCGGCAGCAGAACGCGTCCGCGCCGGGGAGTGACGCCGCCGCACAGCAGTCCCAGCAGCAGGGCCACGGGGAGGGTGAAGAGGAAGGTAAAAACAGCGCCCTCCACCGTCAAGGCGTGGAAGCAGTATACCTTTAAAAACAGCTCTTCGTAGTAAAGGACCGCCAGCAAAAAGAGGGAGGGGGCAGCCAGCCGTTTCCACGTTTCCCACACAGGGGTCCAGTCGTTTTTTTCATGGGTCAAAGGGTTCACCTCCTGCTTCTGGCTATTGTACTGAATTGCGGAAAGAATGTCAACGGCCGGAACACGCATTCAACTGTGCATAAGAGCGAAAAAATCCTATATATTTATGCATATTTTGTGCTTATATACCAAAGAATTTGCTTGAAAAAAGTGGAGATATCTGATATGATATCTCTGCTTCATAATTTATTCATAAATCCGCCTGCCTTGCAGGAGGGGGAGAAAGGAACACCGTGTCACAGTTCAGCGAAAGGATCATCCAGGGACTGAAAAAGTCCTATGCCGCCTACTTCGACATTCAGGAGATTAACGACGGAACGCCGCTGAGGGCCCGCTGCGATTACCACATGCGGGACAGCCAGTATGTTCTGGTAAAAAAGGCGGAACTGTGGGCGGCAGAGAACCATGAATACCTCTATTTGTGGGATGTGGAGCACTTGGACGCTGGCCGGGTGGAACAGGTTTTCCAGCGTACGCTGGACGACGGCGAGCCCCGGGTCAAGCCCCATTCCCAGCATATGTATACCTATCTCACCGCTGTGGTGCTGTACAGCAGCGCCAGCCCGGACGCTCTGGTCCAGCTGAAAAGGCTGAAGAAGCGCCGGGAGTATAAGCTATCGCTCCATGGATGGATGGAGTTCAGAATAGCCGCTGTGGACCTGTCCACAGGCGAAATCACCGTTAACCGTGCCGGAAAGGCGATGGTCAAGGACCTGAAACGGCTGACGGATCGCATCATCTCAGCAAATCAAATAGGAGAGGAGAAAAATCAACCATGAATGCAGTACTGGTACTTTTAGTCGGCTGCGCCATTCTGATCGCCGGTTACATTTTCTACGGCGGCTGGCTGGCCAAGCAGTGGGGCGTGGACGACACCAAGGTCACTCCGGCCCATGAGCTGGAAGACGGCATGGACTACGTTCCTGCCAAAGCCCCCGTCCTGATGGGACACCACTTTTCCTCCATCGCCGGCGCCGGCCCCATTAACGGCCCCATCCAGGCGGCCGTCTTCGGCTGGCTGCCCTGTATGCTGTGGATTCTCATCGGCGGCATCTTCTTCGGCGCCGTCCATGACTACGGCGCGCTGTTCGCCTCCATCCGCCACAAGGGCCAGACCCTGGGCGAAGTGGTGGCTGCCAACATCGGCGAGCGGGCCAAGAAGCTGTTCATCATCTTCTCTTACCTGACCCTGGTGCTGGTGGTGGCAGCCTTTGCCTCCATCGTAGCCGGTACCTTTAAGGGCTTCAACGACGACGGCACCCAGAACGCAGCCAATGCCTCTGTCGCCATGGTGTCCATCCTGTTCATTGTGATGGCCATCATCTTCGGCTTCTGTGTCTACCGCCGTGGCGCGCCCCTGTCTGTGGCCACCATTGTGGGTGTCATTGGCATCGTGCTGTGCCTGGTCATCGGCCTGAACTTCCACCCCATCTATCTGAGCGGTGATGTATGGATGTGGATCATCGGCGTGTACATCCTCATCGCCTCGGTGGCCCCGGTGTGGATCCTGCTCCAGCCCCGTGACTATCTGTCCTCCTTCCTGCTGTACGGCATGATGGTCATCGCCTTTGTGGGTGTGCTTGGCGCCGGCATCATGGGCCAGAACACCGCTTTGGAGATCCCCGTGTTCACTGAGTGGAAGGACCCCATGACCGGCTTGGGCACCATGTTCCCCGCCCTGTTCGTCACCATCGCCTGCGGCGCCATCTCCGGCTTCCACTCCCTGGTGGGCTCCGGCACCACCTCCAAGCAGCTGGACCACGAGCGGGACGCCAAGCCCATTGCCTACGGCGGCATGCTCATCGAGTGCGCTCTGGCTCTGATCTCCCTGTGCGCTGTGGGCTATGTGTGGGCCGAATATGTGGCCGGCACCCGCACCCCCACCGTGGTGTTCGCCAGCGGCCTGTCCGGCATGGTTTCCACCATCCCCGGCCTGGGCGGCACCAAGGACGTTATCTACACCCTGCTGGTCCTCACCGTCTCCGCCTTCTGCCTGACCTCCCTGGACACCGCCACCCGTCTGGCCCGGTATATGTTCCAGGAGTTCTGGCTCAAGCCCGGCGAGACCTATAAGGACGTCACCGGCATCAAGGCCACCCTGTGCAACCCCATCGTTGCCACCGCCATCACCGTGGTGCTGGGCGTGGGCCTGGGCATGACCGGCTACAGCAAGATCTGGCCCCTGTTCGGCGCCGCCAACCAGCTGCTGGCCGGTCTGGCCCTGCTCACCGTCTGCGCCTGGCTGGGCAACATCGGCCGGAACAACAAGATGTTCTACATCCCCATGGTCTTCATGATGATCGTGACCATCTGGTCCCTGTTCCAGACTGTTACCAACCGTATCGGCCAGATCACCAGCAATAACCCCGAGGTGTTGGCCAAGGTGGACTGGGGAACCTATGCTCAGGCTATCCTGGGCGCCCTGCTCATCGTCCTGGCCCTGTTCCTGGCCTGGGAGGGCATCCAGACCATCTTCTTCAAGAAGAACAAGAAATAAAATTCCCTGTTCCATCCAAACAGAGCAAAAAGCGGGTTCGGAATACCGGACCCGCTTTCTGAATACCAGGAGGTCTCACCTATGAAAACCAGTAAAGTGCTCTCTGTGTTCTTGTCCGTTTTGATTGCTCTGGTGGTGCTGACAGGCTCTATCGCCGTACCCCTGCTGTGCCGGAGTTTTTACTATGCCCACATTGGACCGATGGGACTGGAGGGTTATGGTTTACCTCGAGGGGAAATTGAGAGAGCCTATAACGAAATGATGGACTTCTGTCTGGGCCGGCGGGAGGATTTTTCGGCTGGGGTGCTGGCCTTCTCCCAGTCCGGGGCGGACCACTTTGCGGACGTACGGGGGCTGTTCCGGCTGGACCTTTGGGTGCTGAAGGCTGCGCTGGCCGTGCTGCTGGCGGTACTGGCGGCGTGCAGGATAAAACGCATAGGTCCCTGCCGTTTTTTTAACCGGGGGCCCGGTTTCTGGGCAGCGGCGGGGTTGGGGACTTCCTTTCTGGTTGTGGGCAGCTTGGCCGCTCTGGACTTCGACCGGGCCTTTGTCGTGTTCCACAGCCTCTTTTTCCCGGGGAAAGACAACTGGATCTTCGACTGGCAGACCGATCCCATCATACTCTTTCTGCCCCAGGACTTCTTCCGCAACTGTGCCATTCTGATTCTGGTTCTGTTGCTGGTGTGGTGCGGAGCCCTTATTGTATCGGATATTTTGCCGAAAAAGAGGGGATAAACTGGCTGGAAATTATTTGATTTCCCAAAAAGGAGCTCGGAGAAAAGTTTTTCTTGCGTATCCCGCAGCTTTCTGCTATAGTATATCTTCGAGAAAAGGAGGGATTAGGGATGTCTGGATATGTGTCTTACAGCGGTCCGGCGGCGCTTAGTCTTTCTATTTTCTTTTCCTTTGGACAATCATTTTTGTGATTGTCTTTTTTTTATGTCCGCAGAGGTAATGTACGATTGGAAAAGAGAAGGGAGAAAAAACAATGAACAACAACCAACCCATCCGCGACGCCCGCCAGCTGGGCCTGCCCAAGATGTTGATTCTGGGTTTACAGCACATGTTTGCCATGTTTGGCGCCACCGTTCTGGTGCCCATTCTGGTCCAGGGCTACGGCCTGCCCCTGTCCATCCAGACCACCCTGCTCTTTGCCGGCCTGGGAACCCTGTTCTTCCACTTTTGTACCAAATTTAAGATCCCTGCCTTTCTAGGCTCCTCCTTTGCCTACCTGGGCGGCTTTGCCGCCGTGGCTGAGCTGGACTCCGGCATCTACGCCGGCATGACCGGCGAAGAAAAGCTGCCCTATGCCTTGGGCGGCATTGTGGTGGCCGGTCTGCTGTATCTGGCCTTGGCCGGGCTGATCAAGCTGGTGGGGGTACACAAGGTGATGCGCTTCCTCCCCCCAGTGGTCACCGGCCCGATCATCATCCTAATCGGACTGTCCCTGGCCCCCAGCGCCATCAACAACGCCTCCACCAACTGGTGGCTGGCCATTTTGTCCATCGCTGTCATTGTAGCCGCCAACATCTGGGGCAAGGGCATGATTAAGATTATCCCCATTCTTCTGGGGGTGCTGATCCCCTACGCAGCCGCCCTGGTCACCCGGCAGGTGGACTTCTCCGGGGCAGCTGCCGCCAATGTGGTGGGCATCCAGCCCTTTGTTCTGGCCAAGTTTGATCTCACCGCCATTCTGGTGATGGCCCCCATTGCCATCGCCGCCATGATGGAGCACATCGGCGACATGTCCGCCATCTCCGCCACGGTGGAGGAGAACTTCATTGAGGACCCCGGCCTGCACCGAACCCTCATCGGTGACGGCATTGCCACCTCCATCGCCGGCCTGTTCGGCGGTCCTGCCAACACGACTTATGGCGAGAACACCGGTGTGCTGGAGCTGTCCCGAGTCTTTGACCCCAAGGTGGTCCGGCTGGCCGCCGTCTATGCAGTGGTGCTGTCCTTCTCCCCCAAATTTGCCGCCGTCATCAACTCCATCCCCACCGCTATTATCGGGGGCGTGTCCTTCATCCTCTATGGCATGATCTCGGCCATCGGTGTGCGCAACGTGGTGGAAAACCGAGTGGACTTTACCAACTCCCGGAACCTGATTATTGCCGCAGTGATTATGGTTTGTGGCCTGGGCTTTAAGATCTGGGGCTTCAACAACGAATTTTCCGGCCTGACCTTCACGGTGAACGGCACCTCCATCACCCTCACCTCTCTGGCCATCGCTGCCATTGCCGGCATTGCTCTCAACGCCATTCTCCCCGGCAAGGACTATGAGTTCGGCTCGGATGTGACCCAGGGCCGCTCCGGAGACTTTGGACGGTATTGAGCCAGGCTTTTGGTGAAATAAATAAAAGCGGTCTATATTAGAGATGAAAAAATCATTAAATAACAAGAAAGCCCCTTGCGTCCCAGGGGAAAATCAGATAGAATAGAGACACCAAGCGGGAAACCGTAAATTGAAGGAGGTCACTATCATGGATTTAAAGAGTACCTTTGAGACGTTAAAGGACAGAGCGACTGACTTGGCCCAAGCGGGTGTGGCCCAGTCCAAGCGGCTGGCAGAAATTGCCAAGCTGAAGACTGCCAACATGGCCGAGGAGGATGCCATCAAAAAGGCATATATTGAAATCGGCAAGCTCTACTATGCCGAGCAGGGTGCCACGCCCGACGGGGCCTACGCGGCCGCCTGCGAGCGGATCACCGCCTCAAAGGCGCTGATTGAGACCAATAATGAGCGCATTGCAGAGCTGAAGCAGCCTGGCGATGCAGAGCCCGAAGGGGAAGTGGTTGAGAGCATCGAGATCGAGGTTGTGGAGGCTGAGCCCGCCTCCTCTGTTGAGGCAGCCCCTGAGGAGGAGCCGACGGAGGACAAGCAGGGCGAAGAGCCATAACGCCCTAGAGAGACCGCCGGCGGCGGTCTCTTTTTCATGTTTGCATGGAATCTCCGCTTTTGGGAAAACTGCGTGGAGAAAGGGGAGAGACCATGGAACAGTATTACCGCCTGCCGCAAGACGTGGTGGGGCACGATGCCGCCCTGCTGTCCTACTGGGACCAGATGCCCGCCAAAGCACAGCTGCGGCTGTTGGAAAGCAGCATTACAGTGTCCACCTTGGGGGAACTGAAGATGCTGGCGGAGCATTTTGCCGCAGGAGACTTGTAGGGCTGCCTCTGGCGGCCCTACAAAAGCAGTACCGTTATCCCATGCAAGTTCTCGAAAAAATAACCGTTCTTCATTCTTTTTTGATACATATCCTGGTTGTTTTTTACGGGCACTGCCCTTTGCGTTGGCAGCTGGTGTGCTCTTTGCAGTGGTCCGCGGCAGAAAGACAGGCGCCCTTTTCATCGCAAGGACTACTCTGTCCACTCGGTTTGCCTGCGGCATCACGGAACTGCTGGACCGGATCCTGTTTGAGTATTTTATAGGGTAGCGATTGGCTTGGTTCAAGCCGTAATTTAAAAAAGAAGGAAGTGTATTGTTGTGCTGTTTCTATGGTATCCTAACTGTACAACCTGTCAAAAGGCCAAAAAATTCCTGGATGAGCGGGGCGCGTCCTATACTGCGCGGCACATCAAAGAGGACAATCCCACCGGAGAGGAGCTGCGGACCTGGTGGAAGGCCAGCGGTCAGCCGCTGAAAAAATTTTTTAACACCTCTGGCATGTTGTACCGGGAGCTGGGACTGAAGGACAAGCTGTCCACTATGGGGGAAGAGGAGCAGCTGGCGCTGCTGGCATCCGATGGGATGCTGGTCAAGCGGCCCATTTTGGTGGGCGACGGCTTTGTGCTGACAGGATTTCGCCAAAAGGAGTGGGAGGATAAGCTGTAATTTGTTCCAAACCACCATAGAAACACGAGCCAGTCTCTTCTGATCCGGTCATTTCAGCGCCGGCGGAGACGATTCTGGAAATGGTGGCATTCCTCCCCACGGTTGAATTGGGATAGCTCCGGCCATAATGAAAGGGCGGACGGATGTTGTGGTCCGTCCGTCCTTTTAGTTTGGTTAAGGGGGTGGAATTATGGAACGAGAACCAGAGCGGAAAAAAGGTCCGTGGGTGGCCGCCCTTGTTCTGGTGGCTGCGGCGCTGTGTTGTTTGCTTACGCTGTCCGCAGACTGGAGACGGCCCGAGGCGATGACAGCCTCCGCACTGGCGGAGCTCCCGGCAGCGGCTCAGCCGGGGGAAGCAGCCCGCACCGTGATCCCGCTGGGCAAAGCGGTGGGGATCAAACTGTTTTCAGACGGTGTACTGGTGGTGGGGCTGTCCCCGGTGGAGACACAATCCGGGGCAGCCTACCCAGGCCGGGACTGCGGGCTGAAAGCAGGGGATGTCATCACCCATATCAATGGCGGTGAGGTGGATACCATTGAGGAGGTCCAGGCGCTGGTGGCCCAACAGGAGGGGGAACCCCTCACCATCCAGGCGGTGCGCGGACAGCGGCAGCTCCAGCTGACGGCGGCGGCAGCGGAGAACAGCCAAGGGGTCTATCAGCTGGGGGTGTGGCTGCGAGACTCCATGGCAGGCATCGGAACAATGACCTTTTATGACCCCAGCAGCGGCGTATTTGGGGCCCTAGGCCATGGAATCAACGATGTGGATACCGCTATGCTGATGCCGCTGGAGTCGGGCAGCATTATGCCGGCCAGCGTCATCGAGGTGAAGCGGGGAGCCAGCGGCGACCCTGGTGAGCTCCACGGCCAGTTTGATCTGACCCGGGACCTGGGGACACTCTACGCCAACACCAACCTGGGCATTTTCGGCCAGATGCCCAAGGAGACGGTGGGCAGCGCGGTGGAGCCAGTGGAGGTAGCACGCCGGGATCAGGTGGAGACCGGTCCGGCAACCATTTTATCCAACATCCGCGGGGATGAGGTGGAGGAATTTGAGATTAAAATCACCCATCTCTATCCGGACGGAGATGGCACCCGCAGTATGATGGTGGAAGTCACCGACCCGGAGCTTTTGGCCGCCACCGGCGGGATTGTGCAGGGGATGAGCGGTTCTCCGATCCTGCAAAACGGACGGCTGGTGGGGGCGGTGACCCACGTGCTGGTCAACGACCCTGCCCGGGGCTACGGGATTTTGGCGGAAAACATGCTGAAGCAGGCGGTAGGGGACATTCAGATGGTTGGATAATGTGACAGTGCGGGCTTGACCAGACCGGCCAAGCCCGCGCTGAATAGGAGGGTCAACAATGGATCACACCGTATGCACAGCTGACAGAACCACCATCCAAAAGCAGTGCCTTTACCTTCCGTTGGAGGGACGTGGATTCGGGCAAAGCGGAGCGGTCCGTGTCCGGCGGAGCCTGGAAGAGACATTCTATATATTCCCGGTTCTCAAAGGTCTCCCGCAGGATATGAAAGCGGCGTTGAAAGGCCAAAATATGGGAGTGTTCCGGGAGCAGCGGTCGGATTTTTGGGGAAAGCAGCCAAGAATTGCAGGTGTAATAGGCATACCGGTACTCGGGAAAATAGGCCGCAAAGAATGACTCCGCCTGCCTCAGAGAGCGGTCCACAGAGCCGCTGGAAAGATCTGCGTCCGAGGGGATGTGAATGGTAAGGGCGGGCTGTCCTTCGTGGTGAGAAAATTCATACTCCAGGGCGCCGATGCGGAAAAGCTGCATACTGGTCTGCCGGTAGGTCCACCACCCCCGGTCAAAATACATCCATCCGTATTCCGTTTTGCATTCCGCAAGGAAGCGGGAAAAGCACCCCATGGTGGCAGTGTAGACGGCAGATGGGATGTGCCGTTCCTGGTAGCGGTCAAAGGCTCGCCGGGCGCATTCCAGATAGCAGTATAACAGCTGGAAGTGCCCTTCGTCGTGGAGGAGGAGCGCTTTGAGCTGGCAGTAGGCGGATGGGGCGGTGTTCCCGTCCAAAAGCCCGTCAAGACAGGGGGCGGCCTGCGTCCAGTCAATTTCCTGCCGGACGGCCTCCAGCTGGCGGACGGCCTCAGGCGGGAGCTGAATCAGCGAATAGAGCTCGTGCTGCGTCATAATTCCCTCAAAAAAGCGCACCCCGCTGGGGTGCGCTTTCCAAATTGATTAGGCCAGAGCCGCCTTGGCGGTCTGGGTGAGCTGGGTGAACGCGGCCTTGTCGTTAACGGCCAGTTCGGCCAGCATCTTGCGGTTGATCACAACACCGGCCTTCTTCAGACCGTTCATAAAGGTGGAGTAATTCATGCCGTTCATCTTGCACCCGGCATTGATACGGGTAATCCACAGCTGGCGGAAGTCGCGCTTTTTCCGCTTGCGGCCGACATAAGCATAGACGCCGGATTTCATCACGGCCTGGTTGGCCATCTTGAAGTGCTTAGACTTGGAACCCCAGTAGCCCTTGGCCATCTTGAGGATTTTATTTCTTCTCTTGCGCGTCATCATCGCGCCTTTCACTCTTGCCATGATTCGTTTCCTCCCTCTTCTTACTTATACAGGATCATGCGCTTGATGGCGGCTTCATTGGTCTTATCGGCATAGGTGGTGCCGCGGAGTGCCCGCTTCAGCTTTGTGGTCTTGCCGTGGCCGTTGAGCAGGTGGCGCTTCTTGGTCATGGCCCGCTTGACCTTGCCGGTCTTGGTGAGGGAGAAACGCTTTTTGGCGCCGCTGTGCGTCTTGATCTTGATTTTGTTCGCCA
>CAMWBA010000069.1 GCA_947172355.1 uncultured Bacillota bacterium | reverse complement strand
CGGGCCAGCTGGAGCAGCTCATAGCCGTGGGTGGCCACCAGCTCCTTGTTGGAGGTGACCACGCTCTTCCCTGCCTTCAGGGCCCGGGTGGTAAAGTCCAGAGCGATGGTGGCCCCGCCGATGGTCTCCACCACAATGTCCAGCTCGGGGTCGTTTTCCAGAACGGCGAAGTCCTTGACGAACAGGCCCTGATAGGGACTGTCCGGGAAGTCCCGCACATCTACAATATACTTCAGCCGTACCAGGTCGTCCACCCGGTGGTCGATGAGTCCGCCATTGGTGGTGAGTACCTCGGCCACGCCGGAGCCCACCGTGCCAAAGCCTAAAATCGCTACGTTAACCATTCTTTTTTCTCCTTCTCCAAATTTGTGTCTGTGTTCGGGAATCGCTTTCGTTCGCCGCAGCGGAAAGCCCCCCGTTTGCAAGGAGGCTGTTTCCTTATCCCGCCAATATCTCGCACTTAATCACGCCGGTTCCGGCGGTGACGTGGGCCAGAACCTCCTCTAAGGAGTCCTGGAGGGCGGAGGTCTCCGCCGTCATGGTGACCACAGCGCAGCCGTTCACCGGAATGCTCTGGTTGATGGTGAGAATATTTACCCCGGTATCTGCCAGTACGTTGAGGGCCCTGGACAGAACCCCTGGTTCGTCCTTCAGCAGCACCTGGAAGGTGACAATGCGCCCATGAAGCATGTCGTTGAAAGGCCGTACCGCATCCTTATATTTATAAAAGGCGCTGCGGCTGATATTCACTGCCTGGGCCGCACCGTTGACGGTCTTTTCCTCTCCGGTCTCCAGCAGCCGCTTGGCCTCGGCCACCTTGCGAAAAATTTCTGGCATGGCGCGGGCATCCACAATAAAGTACTTTGCTGGACCGCTCATACACTCCTCCAATCTACGCAGAAATGTTGTCCGTGTTGCGTGGTCATTTGTTTTTTCGCCGCCGTCCATTGTAACATACAAAACCCTGTGCCGCAACCAAAAAAGGACTGGCCGGTTTGTGGAACTTTTTCTGTTTCTGGGGCTGGGATTCGTCATATTTCACACAACTGGACAAAACCGCGCCGCAGACGGCCTGTCTGCGGCGCGGTGTGCTTCACGGGTCTATCCCACCATATTATCCAGCGGCGGCGAGGGGGAGATGGGGACGTCCGGCGGGTCGGACGTCGACGGATCGGTGGAATATCCCGGGTCTGTGGTACCGGTATTGCCGGTGCTGCCCGGATTGCCGGTGCTGCCCGGATTGCTGGTGCTGCCCGGATCCGTCCAGATGCCCCAGGGGTCGCTGGGGTTAGTGGGGTTAGTGGGGTTGGTGGTTGTGCCCGGATTGCTGGGGTCCAGCGGGTCGGGCTCCGTCACAGGCGGTTCGGTGTGCAGGGTGCACGGTCCATAGGCGCTGGCTTTCTCATAGCGCCAACCGTTGTCATCCGCCGTGGCGCTCCCAAGCTGCTCCCGCTCATAGTTGGGGTAGCAGATCTGTTTCTGCCGGTCCTCCGGGCAGTAAGGTCCCGCCTGGTAATAAAGTCCGGTGGAGGTGCCGTCCTCCTTGAGAACGGGGCAGTCCAGACAGACGGTTAGGGTGCTCTCCTCGGTGTGGACGGTGCAGTGGATGTTCTCGGGGTAGTCCTCCGGGAAGACGGAGCCGGTGGCCGAGCGGCTGCCACGGGGGTCCAGAGCACACCACTCGTTGGCCAGCAGGCCGCTGTCCTGGCAGTAGACGATGGTGCGCCGGCCGCCGGGGTCGGGGTAGTCCTTGTCGGGCAGACCGTTGTGGAGTTCGGCCATCACCAGTTTCCACAGAGCCAGGGCGGGGTTGTTGTCCGCCTTGATTTTTACATTGCGCTCATAGCCGGTCCAGACAGCGGCGGTGTAATAGGGGGTGTAGCCCACAAACCAGCGGTCGAAGTTGTCGCTGGTCGTGCCGGTTTTACCGGCAGCGTGCTGGCCGCGAATGCCCCCCTGCCGGGCGCCGGTGCCTCCCTCAGAGAAGACGCCTTGCAGCATGGTATTCATATAATAGGCGGTGGTTGCCTTGATGGCAGGTTCCGAGACCGTGTTGTTCTCCAGCAGGGTGACCTCCTGGCCGTTGACCAGCTGGGTCACCTTGGTGAAGGTGCGGGAAGCGGTGTACATTCCGCCGTTGGGGAAGGTGGAGAACGCCT
Organism: uncultured Bacillota bacterium; assembly: GCA_947172355.1. GTDB lineage: Bacteria > Bacillota > Clostridia > Oscillospirales > Oscillospiraceae > Lawsonibacter. Next base: position 12,144 of record CAMWBA010000069.1, on the reverse strand, counting down.
CGGCCATATCCCGGGCGTTGACGCCGTTGGTCAGGCCGCCCATGGACATGGGAGCCACGTCAATATCCGTTTTCCACTCCCCATACACCATCCGCCCGGGTTCCAGATCAATGTGGTAGCGCTCCTGGACAAATTTGAAGCTCTCCTCCGGGTTGATATAGTCGGACATAATGCGCACGGCGGCGGTGTTCAGCGAGCGTTTCAGCGCCTCATACAGAGGCACCAGCCCCCGGTAGCGGGTGGTGCCCGAGTTCAGCGGCCATGCTTTGCTCCCCATCATCCGATAGGGGTAGTCGTCCAGCACAGTATAGGGATTGACCTTGCCGAACTCCAGAGCCGGGGAATAGACGGACAGCGGCTTGAAGGAGGAGCCAGGGGGGCGGTGACCGTCGTTGGCATAGTTGCTGCCAAAGTTGAGGGTCTTTTCTCCGAACTGACCGGCAATGGCCACCAGGTCGTGCGTCTCGTTGTTGATGACCGCAATGGCCGACTGGAGCTGCTGGCCGTCTTTGGCGGTGTAATTCAGATTGGCACGGTTGGTATAGACCGTGTCCACAATGGACTGGGCGTCGGGGTCATAGCAGGTGTAGATGCGCAGGCCGCCCCGGCTGAGAATCTCGTTGATGCGCTGATCCGACCAGCCGAAGTTATCCTCCATAGCCTGGCGGACGTCGGAGATGACGGTCTCCTCATACCAGGTGTAGATTTGCTCTTCGCCGCCTTCGCCCTGGGCCCGGACGAAATTCAGCTCCTGGGCCACTGCCTCGTCGTACTCCGTACGGGAGATCATTCCCTGTTCTAGCATCTGCCAGAGAATTACCTCCTGGCGGTATTTGTTCCACTGGCGGGCGTCCCAGATTTCGTCGGTGTTGACCCCCTGAGAGCGGCTGACCGAGTAGGGGCCGTATTTGGAGGGGTTGTTGGTAATTCCCACCAGGCTGGCGCATTCGGCCAGCGTGAGCTCGGACACCGGCTTGCCGAAATACTCCAGCGCGGCGGCCCCGACCCCCTCGCAGCCGGAGCCCAGAGGAATGATGTTCAAATACCGCTCGATGGTGTCGTCTTTGCTGTTGTTCTGGGTGAAGCGCAGGGCCCGTATAATCTCGATGATCTTTCGCTTGACGGTGGTCTCGTTGTACTGGGTCATGTTTTTGATGAGCTGCTGAGTGATAGTGGAGCCGCCGGAGATCTCGCCGCCGGTAAACATACGGACCACCGCCCTGGCGGTGCCCCGCCAGTCCACTCCGGGGTGGGTCCAGAACCGCTTGTCCTCAATGGCCACCGTGGCGTTGATCAGATCCTCGGGCATTTCTTCGTAGTCCACCCAGATTTGGCTGGTTACGCTGAGCAGGGTAGTCATCTCTTTGTACTGGCCGGTCTCCTTGTCCTGATAGTACATCACGCTGTTTTCTCCCAGGGGGAAGTCGTCCATGCTTAGGTCGGCCTGGGGGACGATGACTTCGTTGATGTACACTGCGGCAAAACAGGCCAGCAGCGCCCCGGTGCAAAGGCCGATGAGGAGAAACGTCCCCAGCACTTTAAACAAAATGACAATGGCCGCCCAAATGGGGGGGCGCCGGCGTTTTCGCTTCCGTTTGCGGGGTGCGCCGCTTCCGTCCGGCTGCCGCTCCCGGCTGGGGGCCTGCCTGCGGGATGGGTAGTCGCTGTTTTCATAAATAGAATTGTGATTATTATAGTCTGACACGTTGATACCTCCAGCCGATCCAAGGGAAATGTGCCCTGCGCCGGCTTTTTGGGACGGAGCAGCCTCCGTCCGAATGCTGCTTGACTGCACTGGGTCTATTACAGACCCAGTATGACTATTATACCAGATTTTCCATGTTTGTCCACCCATAAACCATTCAAAGACGGATTCTTCAAAGTTTCTTAAAATTTACCTGTCTCCCCCCTTGCATTTTTTCCGCAGTCGGGGTACAATAAGGGCAAGAAATGTTTAGGAGTGCGCCGCCATGGAAGAAAATTTCGGCCCCGATTTCATCACCGTCACGGACGAGGACGGCAACGACTTTGAACTGGAGCTGGTGGATACCCTGGAACACCAGGGAATTACCTACTACGCCATGTTCCCCGCCGTGGAGGAGGACGAGGCCACCGGCGAACCCAAAGACGTAGACGCCGATGATGAGGAGTATGGCCTGGTCATTATGAAAGCCATTGTGGAAAACGGCGAGGAGCTGCTGTCCACGCTGGATTCCGACGAGGAACTGGACCAGGTGTATGAGCTGTTTATGGAACGGTTTTTCCAGGACGACGAGGAAGAAGTGTAACGAAACTTTCCTGCTCGGTGCGTGATGGGCTCTTTTAAACCCACATTTCTGAAACGGGACGCCCACCTCACGGCGCGGCTTGCAGGCCTCCCGGCCCCCTTATGAGGTCAGCTGGACGTTGGAAGCAGAAAAACGCTGTGGAGGCGACCCACCTGCCATTACGTGCAGGTTTTAAACGGGTCCACACGGCCAGAGCGGGGTAAAAAAACAGTCTCCTTTGCAGCTTGGCCGCGGCCCTAGTGCCGCGGTCCTTTTATCTGCCATTTTAAACATTTTGTAAATCCGCCCCTTTTTCTGCTGCCGCCCCTTGAAAGTTGGGGCGGTTTTTAGTATAATGTCTCGGAAATGCCCCTAGGGGCATTCCTTGTTACACTTTTGAAAATGAGAGGACTGAAACAACTGTGAGTTCATCCGAGAAGAAGGCCCAGCGCAATGAAAAGCGCCGCCAGGAGGAGCAAAAGGACCACCGTTCGGTGGGAATTTACACCGCAGTCGCCGCAATTGTGGTGGTTGCTGCCGTTGTCATGATGTTTTTCAACAGCGGCATCCTTCAGCGCAGCCTCCCCGCACTGACCCTCAACGGCCAGAACTATACCGCCGTCGAGGTGCAGTACTACTACAGTAGCTTTTACACAGACCAGGCCGCCAACTATGCCTTTGACTCCAGCACTTCCGTAAAAAAGCAGGTCTATGACCAGGAGACCGGCCAGAGCTGGCACGACCACCTGGTGGAGCAGGCGGTTGAAGCGCTGACCGCCGACGCGGCCCTGGCGGCCAGGGCCAACAGCGAGGGATACACCCTCTCCCAGCAGGCACAGGACAATCTGAACTCCACCTTGAACCAGCTGGACACCATCTGGATCAGCTATGGACTGACCAGCAGGGAGGAGTTCATCCGTGCCCAATTTGGCTCCTATATGACCTATGACAAGCTAGTCTCCCTCATTAACCGGGAGATTTTGGCCACCGACTACGCCACCCAGCAGCTGGAGGCCATTACCCATTCCGACGCCGAATACGAGGAATACTACCGGGAGCACGCCGACACTATAGACACCATCGTCTATACTCAGCTGGCGTTCCGGGCCGCCGTCCCCACCACCGACAGCGAGGGCAATCCCGTGGAACTCAGCGATGCCGACAAGGCCGCCGCCTTGGAAGAGGAAAAGACCGTCCAGAAGGCCCTGGCTGAAGAGGTCAAGTCCAAACTGGAGGCGGGGGCCAACCCGGAGGAGCTGGCCGAGGAGTATAAGGAGCAGCTGTACAGCTCCGTTCTCTCCCGCCGGGCCAGCGGCGTCAATGTCAACTACTCCAGCTACTCCGACTGGCTGCTGGACAGCGCCCGGAAAGCCGGCGACATCACCATTGCCGAGCAGGAGACGGTGGACTCCTATTTCTACTATGTGGCCGTCTTTGAGGAGCGGCTCCGGGACGAGGAGGAGACCCACACGGTGCGCCACCTTTTGGTCCGGGCCACTGGAGATGTGGCCACCAGCACCCCCACCCAGGCCCAGTATGATGTGGCGGAGGAGAAGGCGCAGGCCCTGCTGGACGAGTGGAGGTCCGGCGAGGCAACTGAGGACTCCTTCGCAGAGCTGGCCTCTGCCAACAGCAGCGACACCGCCTCCGCCAGCAATGGCGGACTGATTTCCGGCATCACCTCCAACTCCAATTATGTGGAGCCCTTCAAGGACTGGACCTTGGACCCCGCCCGCCGCGCCGGAGATGTGGAGCTGGTGAAGACCGAGTACGGCTGGCATATTATGTACTATGTGTCCACCGACGATCCCACCTGGAAGCTCACGGTAGCCTCCGCCCTGCGTAGCCAGGACTATGACAGGCTGGCGGAGGAGGCGTCCCAGGGCTGGACCGCCTCCCAGGGTATAGGAATGAAGTTTGTTGCCTCCTGAGCATAAAAACAGGCGTCCGCTTCCATGGGAGCGGGCGCCTGTTTTCCGTCTTGACTTTTCTTGAGGCCATCTTGCTTATAATAAAGTAAAGATCTCCCAACGTAGCAAAGACAAAGCTCCGCGCAAAGGAGGGGATCCAGAAAAAGTCCTTTCGCTATCAGGGCAAAACTTACTATGGCCTTTCGGAATCGGAACCGTTCAGCAATACCGGCGAGTTTGAAAACGTCGACTTCCGCGCAGCGGAAGGGGTGGACCTGTTTTCGGACAACGATGGTTTTGCCATAGGATTCCAGCGGGGCCGGGTTTATCGCTTATCCCTTTGCCAGTCCAACCAGAGTGCTGGCGCCAATGCGGTCGGCGCCGGCTTCCAGCATAACCTGGGCCTGCTGGAAGGTGCGGATGCCGCCGGCGGCCTTGATCCGCATGTCAGGACTGATATGTTCCCGGAACAGCTTCACATCCTCGACGGTGGCTCCGCCGGCGCCAAAGCCGGTGGAGGTCTTGATAAAGTCGGCCCCGGACATGGATACCACCCGGCACAGGGAAATCTTCTCCTCCAAAGTGAAGCTGCACGCCTCCACAATGACCTTGAGAATGCGGCCCTTGCAGGATGCCTTGACCGCTCGGATCTCGGCCAGCACCCCTTCCCAGTCGCCCTCTTTGGCAAGACCCTGATTAATTACCATATCAATCTCGTCAGCGCCGTCCCGGATGGCGTCCTCTGTTTCAAATACCTTCACCTCCGGGGTGGCGTAGCCGTTGGGAAATCCGACAACGGTGCAGATTTTCAAGGTGTTCCCCACATAGTCGTTGGCCTTTTTCACATAACGGGGCGGGATGCACACGCTGGCAACGCCCAGATGCCTGCCGTCGTCACAGGCCTGCTTCACCTGCTCCCAGGTGGCCGCGGGGGCGAGGATCGTGTGATCCACCCGGCGCAGGATTTCTTGCTGATCCATAATTCTCTCCTTTCACTGCCGGACTCCCGGCAGTTTCGATTTTCCGTTTCATTTTACTCCTCTCTTTTCCGGTTGTCCAGACGGCAAAAAATAAAAATTCCGGTGTAGAAACAGTGTTTTTTGGAAAATTCGACAGACTTTTTTCCGGAATGGTATGAATATAGAGCGTGTCTGCACAGAGATTTCATCTGTGGGGCCCTCCGTCTCCAGTGGAGCAACAAACCGCAGCAGTCTTTCGACTGCCGCGGTTTGCGGTGTGGGTTAGGCCAATGCGTTTTTCAGTGCCTCCACCCGGTCGGTCTTTTCCCAGGCTACCCCCAGGTCCTCCCGGCCAAAGTGGCCGTAGGCGGCCAGCTGGCGGTAGATGGGCCGGCGCAGATCCAAGTCCCGAATGATGGCGGCGGGGCGCAGGTCAAAGACCTGTTCCACCGCCTCTTCCAGCTTGGCATCGGAGACGGAGCCGGTGCCGAAGGTGTCTACCCGGACGGATACGGGCTTGGCTACCCCAATAGCATAGGCCAACTGGACCTGGCAGCGGGAGGCCAGACTGGCGGCCACGATGTTTTTGGCTACCCAGCGGGCGGCGTAGGCGGCGGAGCGGTCCACCTTGGTGGGGTCCTTGCCGGAGAAGGCGCCGCCTCCATGGGGGGCGCTGCCGCCGTATGTATCCACGATGATTTTCCGTCCGGTGAGGCCGGAGTCGCCCTGGGGTCCGCCGATGACGAAACGGCCGGTGGGGTTGACATAAATCTTGGTGTTCTCGTCCAGTAAATTGGCGGGAAGGATGGGCTTGATGACCAGCTCAATCATATCCCTGCGGATCTGCTCCAGCTCTGCTTCGGGGCCGTGCTGGGTAGACACCACCACCGCGTCGATGCGGACAGGCTTGTTGTCCTCGTCATATTCCACGGTGACCTGGGTCTTGCCGTCGGGCCGCAGGTAGTCCACCTGGCCCTCCTTGCGGACACGGGTGAGCTGCATGGCCAGCTTCTGGGCCAGGGAGATGGGGAGGGGCATCATCTCCGGGGTCTCGTCGCAGGCATAGCCAAACATCATGCCCTGGTCCCCGGCGCCGTTGTCCAGCCCGTCGTCCTGTTCCCCCTCCTTGGCCTCCAGACACTTGTCTACCCCCATGGCAATGTCTCCCGACTGCTCGTCGATGGAGGTGATGACCGCACAGGTCTGGCTGTCAAAGCCAAATTTGGCCCGGTCATAGCCGATTTCCTTCACCACCTGGCGGGCAATTTTGGGGATGTCTACATAGCAGGAGGTGGTAATTTCTCCCATTACGTGGATGAGACCGGTGGTGGCTGTGGTCTCACAGGCCACCCGGGCCTGTGGGTCCTTTTCAAAGATCGCGTCCAGCACCGCGTCGGAAATTTGGTCGCAGAGTTTGTCGGGATGTCCCTCGGTGACCGATTCGGATGTAAAGAGCCGTTTTGCCATAATGTGTTCTCCTTTCTTGTTCTGGGAGCGCAAAAAGCGCCCCGCCGGACGGCGGAGCGTTATGTTTGGATGCACCCTCATCTTTCGATACACTACCGCCGGATTTAGCACCTTGCGCACACAAATTTGTGCTGCTGACGCAGGTTGCCGGGTTTCATCGGGCCGTTCCCTCCACCGCTCTTGATAAGGCAATTCAATTGTTACAACCTTAATTATAGGCAGGGCCCAGCGGTTTGTCAAGCGGTTTTCCCTAATTTTTACACCGCGTACTCATACAGCAGAAAGTTGGCCAGACCGGTGCTGTGATACCAGATCTGTTTTGTTGCAATGTACTGAAAGCCTGCCCGCTCATATAAGCGGCGGGCCGGGGCGTTCCCCTCCAGCACATCCAGCCGGAGGGCTTTCCATCCCTTGGTCCGGGCCAGGGCGACGGCAGCCTGAACCATCTCCAGAGCCAGTCCGCGCCCGGAAAAGTCGGGGGAGACACCCAAGGTGTGGATCACCGCCGTTTCACAGTCTGGAACGTCCACCCGCCATGGGGCGTCGCCATAGGACTTGTCCGTCCCCTGGGTTACAATCATCCCGGCCGCCAGTCTGCCCTCCAGCTCACCCACATAGAGTGTTCCGGCCTGAGCTGCACGCCGGAAGTCTGCCTCAGCGGGGTATACGCCCTTTCGCCAGCCCAGGTTCCCGGTATTGGCCTGGAAGAGTTGGATTACCCCGTCATAGAGCGCTAACACAGCGGGCACTTCGTTGGGAACTGCCTGACGTACGTTCAGCATATGGATTTCCCCTTTCCAACCGGATGAAACATCGTTTCACAGGCTTAATAATTCCTTGGATGCGCTGCCTCCACAACGCGGCAGCTTTAGCGACACAGGGGCTGCTCAAACGAGCAGCCCCAATCATTCTGGTTACCGCGCCACGCTCTGGAAGTGGGTGAGGACGGGATTGACCCCCGACTTTTTTCCGTTTTCATAAGTATAGAAGCCCGCGCCGCTCTTGCGGCCCAGGAAGCCGGACACCACCAGCTTACGCAGCAGCAGGGAGGGGGCGTACTTGGAGCCAATCTCCTTCTCCATGGTGGTCATCACATCCAGCAGAATGTCCAGACCGATCATGTCGGCCAGCTCCAGGGGGCCCATAGGGTGGTTGCAGCCCAGCTTCATGCCGTTGTCCATCTCCTCCACCGAGCCGATGTAGGAGCCCACAATGACGCAGGCCTCGTTGAGCATGGGCAGCAGGGCCCGGTTGACGATGAAGCCCGGCTTGTCATCGGCCTGGATGATGGTCTTGCCCATCTTCTCGGCCACTTCCTTGACGGAGGACAGCACGTCCTGTGTGGTGAGCAGGCCAAAGATGATCTCGCACAGCTTCATCCGGGGGACTGGGGAGAAGAAGTGCATCCCCACCACCTGAGAGGGCCGCTTGGTGGCGGAGGCCAGAGCGGTGAGGGAGATGGAGGAGGTGTTGGAGGCAAAGATGGTGTGGGATGGGCAGATCTCCTCCAGGGCGGTAAAGACGGACTGCTTGGCCTCTAGCACCTCAATGATGGCCTCGATCACCAGGTCGGCGTTTTTGGCCCCCTCAAGGGTGGCGTCGGTGATCAGGCGGGCCAGGGCGGCATCCCGGTCTTCGGCGGACATGCGGCCTTTCTCCACGTCCCGGTTCAGTGCCTTCTCAATGTTGGCTTTGGCCCGGTCCAGAGCCTCCTGCCGCTGGTCGTTGAGGGTGACGGTGTAGCCGCTGGTAATGGCGTTCTGGGCGATGCCGCTGCCCATCAGACCGGCGCCCACCACAAAAATAGTTTGAATCGACATATTGCTTTGCTCCTTTTCCTTCCAATTTCTTCCCGCCCTTCCAGCTGCGGGAACAGAACTGGACCTATCTTAACACAGCAACTGCCGCATGTCTCCGCATAAATGAGCCGAAAATTTGCAGATATTGGCCTATCATGTGCTGTGATATTGTTACTGTCTGGATAAACCTTTGCAAATAAAAAACCGCCGCTCCCTTCACAGCGGCGGATACTTACAAAATTTTACACAGACGGCCAGCATCCTGCCAGCTGGCCGCCCGTGTTGTTTTTACTGTATTTCCTGTTCCAACTCATCAAATTGAGGTGTGGAGAAAAATTCTCCCAATGTGATTCCCAGGCCGTCGCATAGCTTCTTGATGGTAACAATAGATACATCCCTTCGCCTGCTGTCCAGCATACTATACACCGTGGATGGTGTGACACCAGACAGATTTGCCAGTTCATTCGGCTTAATGCCCTGCACCTTACACAGCGCAACAAACCGGCTGACAACTGCATCCTTAACCGCCAAATACATCACCTCAAAGCCATATTATCTTTAACATCGCAAATGCGTATACGCACTTGCGTAATTTAAGAAAATATGTTATGATGTTTGATGGAGGTGATATCGATGAAAACGATTACAATTCAGCTAAATGAAACAGTATATCAGTTTTATAAAAAAGTGGGGGAAAGCGCAGGAGGAATACCCGTAGAGCAGGTCACTGCGGATGCACTGTTCAAATTGGCTGGAGAACTTTCCTTAAACGCACTTCACAAAAAACATATCCAGGGATAAAAAGGCAGACCGCAAAGCGGTCTGCCCTTTATGTTTTGACACAATCAATACCGGTTCAACTCGGCGGAGCCGTCGTCCTGGCCCTTTTCGATGGAGCGGATCTGGGCATAGTAGCCGAAGTTCTTGTTTACCTGGACATAAAACCGTTCCCCCACCTTCTTCCCCAGCAGGGCGGAGCCCATGGGAGACTCCTTGCTGATGAGCCCGTGGGAGACATCCTGACGGACGGTGGTGACCACCTGCCAGGTCTCCTCTTCCTCATCTTCCTCCAGCCAGATGGTCACCTTGTCGTACAGACCCACCGTGTCAGCGGCGGAGTGGTCCTCGATGACCCGGGCGGTTTTTATCATATTTTCCAGGTAGCGGATGCGGCTTTCGTTTTTGTTTTTCTCCTGCTTGGCAGCCTTGTACTCAAAATTTTCGCTTAGGTCGCCAAAGCCCCGGGCCACCTTTACCTCCTCCAGTAACTGGGGCCGGAGGGTGATCCGGCGGTAGTTCAGCTCCTCCTGCATTTTTTGCAGGTCGATTTTGGTTAATTCGTTGTGCATTGTCTTCACAAACTCCATTTCACTCCACCCGGCTAAAGCCGGGCATCCGTTCCATTCCGCTGTTCGTCCGCATCAAATGGAACCCGTTTTGCTGGGCTTCCATATGGGGCCGGTTTCTTTGGCGTTTATGCCTCCCAGCCGGCCAGATAGGCCCTCTGGTCCGCGGTCAGTTCGTCGATGGTCAGCCCCATAGCGGCCAGCTTCACCCGGGCAATCTGGTCGTCAATCTCGTCGGGGACAAGGTAGACCTTTTTCTCCAGCCCTTCCCGGTGCTTGGATAACCACTCCAGGGACAGGGCCTGAACAGCAAAGGACATGTCCATGATCTCGGCGGGGTGGCCGTTGCCTCCGGCCAGGTTGACCAGCCGGCCCTCGGCCAGCACATTGAGGGTGCGGCCGTCGGCCAGACGATAGCCCCAGATATTCTCCCGGCGGGGGTAGTTCTCCTCGGACATTTCAAACAGCTCATGCACCGCCACTTCGCAGTCGAAGTGCCCCGAGTTGCACAGCACCGCGTTGTCCTTCATCACCTCGAAGTGCCGCCCCACGATCACGTCCTTGCAGCCGGTGGCGGTGACGAAGATGTCGCCGATCTTGGCGGCTTCATCCATGGACATCACCCGGAAATTCTCCATAGTGGCGTCCAGGGCCTTGAAGGGGTCCACCTCGCAGACGACGACATTGGCCCCCATCCCCTTGGCCCGCATGGCGATCCCCTTGCCGCACCAGCCGTAGCCGGCCACCACCACCGTCTTGCCCGCCACAATCAGGTTGGTGGTGTGCATGATGGCGTCCCAGGTGGACTGGCCGGTGCCGTATTTGTTGTCATAGTAGTGCTTGGCCTTGGCGTCGTTCACCGCCATCATAGGGCAGGGCAGGATGCCCTCCCGCTCCCGGGCATGGAGGCGGTGGATGCCGGTGGTGGTCTCCTCGCAGCCGCCGATGAGGCGGTCTCCGTACTGGGCACATTTGCCCCCCAGCAGATTGATCAGATCGCCGCCGTCGTCCACGATGAGGTGGGGGCGGCACTTCAAGGTCTCCACCAAAAGGTTTTCATACTCCTCCATGTTCACTCCGTGGATTCCGTAGGTGGCCACGCCGGAGTCCGCTACGGCGGCGGCCACGTCGTTCTGGGTGGACAGAGGGTTGCAGCCGGTGAGGTGGACCTCTGCGCCCCCCTCCCGGAGCACCAGCCCCAAGTTGGCGGTCTTGGCCTCCAGGTGGACGGAGACGGCGATGGTCAGCCCGGCAAAGGGTTTTTCCCGGCGGAAGCGCTCCTCAATGCCGCTGAGGGCGGGCATAAAGTCCCGCACCCACTGGATTTTCTGGTGGCCCGAGGGGGCCAGGGACATGTCTTTGACAATACTCATGGTGATCCTCCCTATGGTGTTATCCTCTTTGCTATGGGAAAATTTTGGCGGCTCTATCTTAACATATTTTCCGCTCCAGGGAAAGAGGAAATAAAATTTGTTTACACTTTGGATGTAGACTTTTTCCCAAAAAGCGGGTAGAATGAACGTTACGAATTTAACCGGAGGAGGGCCTGTCCTTGAAAACGCTTTCTCACTGGATTTCTCAGTTTTGCTACAAGCACCCAAATTTCGGCATCCCCAATTTGATGATGTACATTGCGGTGGGGAATGTGGCCATCGGGCTGATTGACAATTTCAGCGCCTACTCCCTCTCCAGCGCCCTGTTCTTTTTCCGCCCCGCCATCCTACACGGAGAAATCTGGCGGCTGATCTCCTTCATTTTTGTTCCCATTACCGGAGACTTCGGCATCCTCAACGTTACAGTCCCCGGCACCTCCTTTTTCATGACCGTCCTGTCCGCCTATTTCTACTACTGGATTGGCAGTCTGCTGGAGCGGGAGTGGGGCACCGCCAAATTTAACTGCTTCTATTTTTCCGGCGTGGCGCTTAACATCATCTTTGGCATGATTATGGGGGTATCCTCCATCGCCTATGTCAATATGTCCATGTTTTTCGCCTTTGCCGTCCTCTTTCCCGATATGCAGGTGCTGTTTATGTTCATTCTGCCGGTCAAGGTGAAGTGGCTGGCCTGGATCGACGCCGCCTTCTTTGCCTGGCAGGTGCTCAACAGCCTGCTGGTGGGGCTCTGGCTGTATGCCCTCCTCCCCCTGGTGGCCATCCTGAACTTCTTCATCTTCTTCTGGGAGGACCTGATGGGCGCGCTGGGGCGCAAAAGCGCTCAGGTGAAGCACCGGACCTCCGCCCAGACCATCAACTTTAAAAAGGCCCAGAAGGAGCTGCGCCAGCGTCGGGGCTACCTCCACAAGTGTGCCGTCTGCGGCGTCACCGATCAGGACAACCCAGACATGGAGTTCCGCTACTGCTCCAAGTGCAACGGCTACTACTGCTACTGCGCCAACC
>CAMWBA010000068.1 GCA_947172355.1 uncultured Bacillota bacterium | reverse complement strand
GATTGCCGTTGAATAAGATGATGTTCCAGTTCCTGATTGCAGATAAATGGGGAACAACCTGGCAGCTTCCGGTTGCCTCCCTGCTGCTGATTGTCATGTTATGCTTCGGCTCTGCGGCGCTGGCAATTCGGCGGCCAGTCAAAAGAATCGGGCAATTGTCCATTGTGGATACCATAAAGCTGCAGCAGTAACACATGGATACAGACAAAAAATTTTGTAATGTCCGAGTTTTGTAACAATTCAGCCTGTTTTTAAGCTGATCGGATGAATGATACGGATGTTTCTGTGACATTTGGGTTTTGCAATGTCCTTACCATAAAAAAACAGTTCTTGATCGAGCAGATGCGGGAGACGAGATTGTGATCTTACAGAACATTTCATGACATCCAGATAGCATTTCATTACAAGAGCCTTGAAACGGTGTCCTTTGCTCTATATACTGATAAAAGCAAAGACCTTTTTGCAAAATTAGCCATAGAAAGGAGACGCAAGCATGAACGTACAGATGATGGATGGACTCCTGGGCGCCAGCTCCAATATCAAGCTGGCGGGTACGCCCATGAGCGTGTACCGCCAGGCCACTGATGAAGGCGACACCGAGAAGATGAAACGGGCGCTGGGCTATACTGGCGAATGCACCGAGAAGGCCGTCAAGTACCAGGAGAAACTGGACGAGGGCATGAAGGCTGAGGCGAAGGCTGAGAAGGAAAAGGCCAAGCTGGAGCAGGAAGCCGCCATCGAAAAGCTCCGGGAGGAACACAAGCGTGCTGAGGAAAGCACAGAATCGGGCCGCCCCGAGGGAACCGATCTGGTGCAGCTCAGCGAGGCGGCGAAGGCGGCGCTGAAGAACAGCCAGCCAGTGGAGGCTGCGGAACCGGTTTCCAGTGAGCCGGTGATATATACGCCAACCGGAGAGGTTTCAGCCGTTCCGGCAGAAACAGAACCCAGTGTTTCATTTTCTGCATAATATTTTAAGGAGGAATGTCTTATGACGCCGATTTCTGGTTTGAACCACGAAGCAATCCGCCCCCTGGCCGCTCCTGAGAAGACGCAGGGCGCGCCCAAGGTCCAGAAGCCCGAGGAGGACTCCCAGGACCGCCAGCCGAAACCGTTGATGGATGAATACGTCCCCGAGGAACGGTCGGAGCCCTCCGGCCGCTACTGGATGGGCAAGGATGAGGAGGGCCAGCCAAAAATTCATTTCGACGACCCAGAGCGGGCGGCAGATGCGCCGCCAAAGGGCACCCCTGATCCCAAAAGGCCCGATGGACCGGAGAAGAAAGCCAGTCAAGATGAGCGCTGGGTCTGTGATACGGGCAAGGTGGACAGGGAAATCGAAAAGCTGAAAAAGAAACAGCAGGAGCTGAAACAGCAGCTGGGTACTGAGACCAATGAGGTCAGGATCAAAGAGCTGGAACGCCAGCTGGCCCAGACGGAACAGCAACTCAGTGAAAAAGACAACGATACCTACCGCAAACAGCACTCTACATTCACGCAGATCTCATAGTTCATGGCAAGCGGCGGTTTGTAAGCAGACTGCCGCTTGCCTGTGTTACAACACAAAATCACAAAACTATGGAGGTGGCAACCATGTGTAACCTGCTTACAAGCAAATCTGTTCCGCCTGTTTCGGAGACTACACAGCTGGCAGGACTATCAGAACAAGATATTTTGCACCCGGTACGGATCATTCTGCTTGACGCAGGGCTGAGCGCGGCACTTTGCCTGGGCGGGATATGGCTATTCCGGCGAAAGGATATTAAGTAGCTAAGAATAGGAAAATGTTAAGAAATTCCACAGGGAAAACACAAAAAGAAGAAAAACAACTTTGATATAATGGCAGTGAAATCTTAGGGAGGCAAAGGGAAAATGAGTAAACAAAAATGGATCGATCTTGTGTCGGTCTATTGCATCATCTATACTGTAATTACGCTGTTAAACAGCGTTTTGTATCTCTACAACGATATTTATGAGGACCCCAGCGGCAACTGGCATGAGCTGGACAGGGCGATCATCCTTCTGATTGGCGTTGCGGCGTTTGAGCTGTGTACCAGTCTACCCATTAAGCCGCCCATCTTGCGGTATGTGGCCGCGTACATCCCGTCCCTGCTGCTGGCCTTCGCCTATGTCTGGTTTACCAGTTTGCGGGAACCATTGGCAAAAACGGCGTATCAGGATATTTGGATCAACTTTACGGGCCTGTTTATCGTGCTGAGTGCTGCCAACACCATTGTTGGCATTTGCAAGAAAAAAAGGGAGCGGAAGTAACGTGACAAACGCTGTGAACAACCTCACTCACATCCTGGTAGTTGACGATGAAAAGGAACTGGCCGACGTGCTGGAGCTTTATCTCACAAATGACGGCTACACGGTCCACAAATGCTATACCGGCGCGGAGGCCCTGGACTGCATCGCACATACAGACCCGGATCTGGCACTCCTGGATGTGATGCTCCCCGACGCGGACGGCTTTCAGCTCTGCAAGAAGATCCGGGAGAAGTCCTACTGCCCCATCATCATGCTCACAGCCAGGGGGTCGGACGGGGACAAGATCATGGGCCTGACCATCGGGGCCGACGACTACATCACAAAGCCCTTCAATCCCCTGGAGGTGGTTGCCAGGGTCAAGACTCAGCTGCGGCGGTACAGGCTCTATAACGGCTCCGCGCCAAAGCAGGAGGAACCGGCCCATGAATACAACATTCGGGGTCTGATGCTCAACCGGGACAGCCACAAGTGCTTTCTGTTTGGGAGGGAAGTGCAGCTGACTCCCCTGGAGTTCTCCATCCTCTGGTATCTCTGCGAGCGGCAGGGGGTTGTCGTCCCCTCCGAGGAGCTGTTTGAGGCGGTGTGGGGTGAGAAGTTCCTGAAAAACAACAACACCGTCATGGCCCACATCGGGCGGCTGCGGGAAAAGCTGGACGAGCCTGCCCGAAGCCCCAGGTTCATTAAAACGGTATGGGGGGTTGGGTACACCATTGAAAAGTAAGAATGACTTCGGCCAGTTCCGCAGGAAGATATTCCTCCACACCATAGCTGTGCTGGCGGCGACCGCCGCTGTGATCTATCTCACCTACGCCGTCCTGCTGCGGGGCCGCTTTGCCAACGGAATGGTGGCCCTGTTTCAAAACACCCTGGGCATGGACTATGCCGCCGCCCTCCGGTTCTACGAGCGCACCTTCCGCAGTCACATGGACGCCATCATTCTGCTGTCCCTCCTGCTGGTGGCCGCCGGCCTGTTCTACTTTTACCTCCGCTGGCTGACCCGGTATTTTGAGGACATCAGCAAAGGAATGGATGCCTTGCTCCAGGATGTAGCCGGAGAAATCTCTCTACCCCCGGAGCTGCTTCCCATTGAGCGCAAAATGAATCTGGCAAAGCACACCATCGACCGGCAGAAAAGCGACATGCTCCTGGCCGAACAGAAAAAGAACGATCTGGTGATGTACCTGGCCCACGACCTGAAAACGCCCCTGGCCTCCTCCATCAGCTACCTGAACCTGCTGCGGGATGAAAAGCAGCTCTCCGAGGAACTGCGGGAAAAGTATCTCACCATTGCCCTCGCCAAGTCGGAGCGGCTGGAGGATCTGATCAACGAGTTTCTGGAAATCGCGCGGTACAGCCTGTCCACCATCACCCTGCAATACAGCGAAATCAATCTGACCCGCCTGCTGGAGCAGCTGGTGTATGAGTTTCAGCCGGTTTTGGATCAAAAGGGCCTGACCTGCCGGCTTGCAGCCGGGGAGGACATTCTGCTGAACTGTGACGCCGACAAGATGCAGCGAGTCTTTGACAACCTTTTGCGCAATGCGGTGAATTACAGCTACGGCGGAACCGAGATCACCATTGAAACCGAGAGCGGCGAGGACTGCATAAAGCTGAGACTTTCCAACCACGGCGGAACGATTCCCCAGGAGAAACTGGAGCGTATCTTTGAGCAATTTTACCGGCTGGATACGGGGCGCAGCTCCAGTGGGGCCGGGCTGGGTCTCGCCATCGCCAGGCAGATTGTCACGCTCCATAAGGGGACGATCACGGCGGAGAGCAGGGACGGCCTGACGGTTTTTACGGTGGCGCTGCCTGCCGTATCGTAAACACAACAACAGGAAATCAACAGGTGACATGTATGAAAAAGAAATTTTTAATGCTTCTTCCAGGTTTTGTTTTATTTGGGATTGGATGTATTTGTTTGCTTCTGCAACATAAGCCAAGGGAGCAGGTTGTTGTTGACCGCTTGAACGAAGCAATATCAAATTATACAGAAATGAACATCAGGGACGATAAAACCTATTCCCTTAAAGTGATTGATGTGCAGATGCTGGTAACAACATATCTTCCGGAATATACGATCTTTGGAGTTTCCTGCGATGAATATACCGTCCGCCCCAATCAGATCAACGAAGCATTCACGACAGAACAGGAACAGGATTTGCCAATCTGCAATTTTGAGTACCTGCTGCTCTACGATGAAAAAGAAGACAGGTTTTATAGTGTCAAGTTCGAGGCAGAAGGAAGGCCGGTCATACCGGATTTTACAGAAGCGAAAGAATTAAGCGGAGCCGCTTATGAGCTTGAATTACCGTGCCTGGATTCAATCGACAGCATCTCTCTCAAAAAGAATGCGGATCCTCTCATTACCATCAGCGCCCGGAATGATATGGAAACCATTTTGAACATATTAGAAAATACCATGTCCACCACAATGAGCGGGGAAATCGGTACGCCCGTTCGTGTTGAAAACATTATCAATATAGACTTTTTTAGCGGAGAGAACATGATTGGTCGATTGTTTCTATATGAAGATAATGGAAAATATTTCATTGAGCAGACTGGCAACGGAGTGTATATAATTTCCAAGGAAGATTACAACTTGATAGAAAATTATATGCCAGAAGTTATATACGAGTAAATTTGATAGGTAGCATGACAAAAAACAAGAAGCTATGGAGTGACATGTAAAACATAATTGGAGGTAATCTCATGGATTATAGGATGAAAGAAGCTCTGCTTCAGCGCAACCAGCGAATCATCCAGGCAGTAAAAGCAAAAGCCAGCCTTGTCTGCCCGGGTGCGGTGGATCTGATTGCAATAGTCGGATCTTTTGCCAACGGCGAATACCATGAAAAATCCGACCTGGACCTGCTGGTTATTATCAATCATGAATCAGGCTGGCAACTTGCCAAAGCGTTTATCATTGAGGATGTGGGACATGACATCTACTGCCAGACTTGGGAGGATATTAAGCGTACCGCAGAGTACCCACATCCCCACGTAGCAAAGCTGTTGGACGCAGCTATCGTATATACTGCCAGTCAAGCAGTCAAAGATCGTTATTTTCTCCTTCAGAACAAGCTCAAGGAAGTGCTGGCCCGGCCCCTCTGTGCGGAAGAATTTGAAAAAGCGGAAGGGTACTACCATTCTGCTTTGGAAATATTGGGAAAGCTGTTTTTGTCCGATTCAGACGGAGAATGTACCTATCTATCCGCTATCCTGCTCTATTACATAGAATATGTGGCGTATCTGGTCAATAAATCTTATGTTCACCTCGGCATACAAGGCATCCCCACGGAGATAAAGGCTTTTGACTGTCTCCCGGATGGTTTCATGGATGCTTATCATCGGCTGATTATGGCAGAGGGCGCGGCAAGTATCAAGCAAGCAGCCAAATTTCTAGTTAGGCTGACCGGAGAGTTTCTGGTCGGTCTCAGAAACCGGCTGTCCCCTAAGTCGGAGATTTCCCCGGAAGCCCTGAAAGGCACTTATGAAGAAGCGTTCTCCAACTGGCGCTGGAAGATGCACCGGGCCGTTCAACTGGACAGCCTTTATCTGTCTCTTATGACTGCTGCCAGCTGCCAGAATTATTTCGATGAATTTGAGGCACGTTTTCATCTTCCGTGCTTTGATCTATTCTCTGGATTTTCCACTAAAAATTTGTCCGCAGCCGCAGAGACGTTCGACCGTGTTCTTGAGGAATTTGGTCATCTGTATGAAAAGATAGGGTTAAAAATATGCCGCTATCCCACGCTGGAAGAATTTGAACAAGACTATTTGGCGGCACCGTTTGAAACATCTTAAAAGCAGAAACGCTTGACAAGTTGAATAGACGGTATCAAAAAATAAGGAGCTACGGAATGGATGATTTCATAGCCGCACTGGAACAGAGAGACTTGGGAAAGATCCGCTCTTTTCCAAAATCAGACTTACATAACCATTTTGTGCTGGGCGGAAGCCGAGAGTATTTGTGGCAGATGACAGGCGTACAGATTAAACCTATCCATGGCAGCCTATCGTCCATGGACGAAATGCACGCTTGGAATCGAGATAACCTTGGAAAAAGATTTGATACCCCAGAAATGAGAAGAATTTTGATTGGCGCGACTTTTCAGCAGGCAAGCGATGACGGCGTTACCGTGCTGGAGATTGGAGAAGATGTCTGGGGGCTGAGGGAATTTTTTCATAACGATATTGATGAGTTGGTTGAAGCCTTTACCACAGCGCAGAGGGAGATTGCTCCCAATATTGAACTGCGGCTGCAAATCGGCCTGTCGAGGCACTGTCCCATCGGATATTTGGAGGACTGCCTGTCACACTTCTGGGGGAATACGGCTTTTTATTCGATTGATTTATACGGAGACGAATTTGCCCAGCCGATTGAAAATTTTAAGACTATTTATCGCAGGGCAAAGCAAGAAGGGCTGCGCCTAAAAGCGCACGTCGGTGAATGGGGAAGTGCGGATGATGTACGGAGAGCGGTAGAGGAATTGGAACTGAACGAGGTTCAGCATGGAATTTCCGCCATTCAAGACAAAAAAGTTGTTCGCTTTTTAGCGGATTACCGCATCCGTCTCAATATCACACCGAGCAGCAATGTACTGCTTGGGCGGGTCAAATCTATGGCAGACCATCCCATTAGACGGCTTTACCGCAGTGGCGTAGATGTCACCATAAACTCGGATGACATCTTAATTTTTGACTCAGATGTATCTAAGGAATATTTGCGATTGTATGAATCAGGTTGCTTATTAGCGGAAGAACTGGACGATATACGGCAAAACGGACTGAAACCTAAATAATTGGAGGCAATCTTATGGATCAAAAGATGAAAGAACCGTATCTTATCAAACTGACCCACGACAATCTTGACCATGAGCACATCTGCTGCGCCATATCCAGCAGCAAGGACGTGCAGGTCATGTCCAAAAAGGCTTGGTTGAAGGAGCGGCTGGACGAGGGACTTGTTTTCCTGAAAGGCAACGTCCGGGGGAAATGCTTTATCGAGTACATCCCCGCCGAATACGCCTGGGCGCCCGTTGAGGCGGAAGGGTATCTATACATCGACTGTCTGTGGGTTTCTGGACAGTTCAAGGGACATGGGTACTCGAATCTTTTGCTCAATGCGTGCATAGAAGACGGCAAGGAGAAAGGGAAAAAGGGGCTTGTGATCCTGTCTTCCAAAAAGAAGCTGGGCTTTCTCTCCGACCCCGGATATATGCGGCACAGAGGCTTTGTATTGGCGGACACGGCGGAGCCCTATTTTGAACTGCTGTATCTGCCCTTTGAGGAAAGCGCGGAGCGGCCCCGATTTCGGAACACGGTACGAGAGCATGGGGCCCTACCCAGAGGATTTGTGCTGTATTACACAAACCAGTGTCCGTTTACGGCGAAATATGTGCCGGTACTGGAGCGTATGGCAAAGGAGCGGAACGCCGTTTTCCAGATTGTCCACATCCAGACCATGGAGGAGGCCCAGAACGCTCCCTCGCCCTTTACCACCTTCTCTCTGTTCTATGACGGTCAGCTGGTGACCCATGAGATTTTGTCGGAGAAGAAATTTGATAAGATCCTGACAGAGAAGGGAATGTAGGAAAATCGTTAGAAAATCCGTAGGGAAAACGCAAAACAAGTATCGGCGGTTTTGGTATGATAGAGCCAAAACCGCCGGTGTTTTTTGTGGAGGGAATGTCTATGTTTATGATCAGAGAAATCCTGGGCTATTGTATCATCAGTGCCGTCTGCCTCTTGGGTATGGCCGTTTTCTATGTACCCGTCTGCTTTTTGCTCCGAAACCGAGTGCCGCCGGCAAAGCAGCTTGCCTACTTCCTGTTCGGGGCCTGCGTGATCATCGTCCTGGCGGCGACGGTCATTGTCGGCGCGTCCAAAACAGCTGCGGCAGACCGCTCGCTGAACCTGGTTCCCTTCCAGGTCTTTCAAGAGACCTGGGGTATGCCAGAGCCGAAAAAGATCGCCCAAACTGCCGCGAATGTCGTGATGTTTGTCCCACTGGGCGTTATGATGCCGGTGGCCTTTCGGAGAATGTGCAGCTTTGGGAAAACCGCTCTTTCCCTGGCACTGTTCTCCTTTGCCATTGAGTTCACACAGTATTTTACCGGCAGATCGGCGGACATTGACGACCTCATGCTGAATACCTTGGGCGGGGTATTGGGATATCTGCTCTTCTTTGTGGTGTCAAAGCTGCCCCGAAAAAGCATCCTCACACGATAAATTCTCCAAATCACCGCTCTGTGAGAAAATCGTAAGGAAGTCCGTAGGAAAACAGTAAAATCCTGTATGAAAGAACGAGAAAAAGGCGCTCTTGCTTTTGGTACAATAGTCGTGCCAAGGCAAGAGTGCTTTTACTTTATCAGCAGGGAAGGAGTTTTCACATGGAATTGCGGATCGATCATGTTTCTAAAGAATTCAAGGACAAAAAAGCAGTCAACGACATCAGCCTGGAACTGACGCCGGGAGTTTGGGGCCTGCTGGGGGCCAATGGAGCGGGCAAAACCACCCTCATGCGGATCATTGCCGGGATCATGCACCCCACCTCCGGTCAGGTAGTGTATGACGGCGTTCCCATCCAGACGCTGGCAGAGCGGTACCGGGATGTATTCGGCTTTCTGCCCCAGGACTTCGGCTTTCACCCGGAGTTCACAGTCAAGGACTTCCTGGCCTATGTGGCTGCATTAAAGGGGCTCCCCGCGCAGCAAGCCCGGCGAAAAATTCACAAGCTGCTGGAACAGGTCTCCCTGGCGGACGCCGCAGACAAGAAGGTTGCCAAGCTCTCCGGCGGCATGAGGCGGCGGGCAGGGATTGCCCAGGCCCTGCTCAATGACCCGGAGGTCTTGATTTTGGACGAGCCTACCGGTGGTCTGGACCCCGGCGAGCGGGTGCGTTTCCGCAATCTGCTGTCGGAGTTCGCTCATGACCGCATTGTGCTGATCTCTACCCACATTGTCCCGGACGTGGAGTATATTGCCACATGTCACGCCATCATCAAGGGCGGCAAGCTGCTGGCGACGGGGACGACGGAGGAGTTGACCAAGCTGGTGGATGGCAAGGTATGGAACTGTACCGTCCCAGCAGAATCTGTGCCTGAGTATGAAAACAAACTGCAAATTACGAACCTGCGAAATGAGAATGACGGCAGCGTTTCTATCCGTTATCTATCGGAGCAGCCCTGCAACGCTGTTTCCACCGCAGCCACACCCCGCCTGGAAGATTTGTATTTGTGGATGTTCCCGGAAAGCAGCGGGGAAAATGACAGGAGGTATCACTAAATGAGAATCTTTCGGTTGGAACTGAAGCGGATCTTGAAGTCAAGGCTCACCTGGACTTTGTTGGCGCTGGCGCTGATCCTCTCCGTCCTGCTGGCCTGGCTGCCGACCACCTACTGCTACAGCAGCTATACGGACAAGTCCGGGAATGAGGTCAACCTGACCGGGCTGGCCTCTATCGCCTATGAAAAGGAGCGTCAGGCGGATGCCAGCGGCATTGTCACCCCAGAGCGGGTGCGGGAGGCCGTGGAAATTTATCAAGCCTGCCTCACGTCCTACGGCGTCACGGAGTCCTACGATCTGCCGGAGGGCGTCTATGAGAAGGAGATACTCCCCATAGCCCCCCTGCTCCATGGTGTCAAAGAAGCCTTTGCCGACCCTGACACTGGCATGGCCCCTGCTATCATGGAGATCGACCCAGCCCGGATTGATGACTACTATTCTGTCTGCGAAGCTCGGATTTCATCTCTGATGGCCATGGAACAGCCGGGCAGCCCTGCCGCCCAGCGTGAGGCCATGGAGATGTATCAGAAAGTGGAAAAGCCCTTTGAAGTCTACCCTGGCATGAGTTCTACCATTTTGGACTATCAAAACATCATGGGCTTTTTGGTGCTGCTGTTCTGCGTGGTGATTGCCGCTCCGGTGTTCTCTGCCGATTACCAGTCCGGCGCGGATGACATACTGCGCTGTACCCGGCATGGCAGGAGCAAACTGGCTGTTTCCAAGCTGCTGGCCGCACTTTTTGTCAGCGGGGCCGCCTTTGTGATCTGCGCCACCAGTCATATTCTGGTTGTCAACTGCCTGTTCGGCTGGGAGTGTACCAAAACCTCTGTTCAAATGCTCTATTCCATCGTGACCCTGGCTGGCATGAATATTGGGGAGCTTCAGCTTCTGTTTGCGCTAGCTGGATTGCTTTCGGTGCTGGCTTCTGTAAGTTTTACACTGTTCCTCTCATCCAAATGCAAAACTACCGTGGCCTCACTGGCCGCAGGGCTGGTGTTCTGCATTGCGCCGGTAGTACTCTCTATGACCATGCCGGGGAACCTGTCCACCTGGACGTGCAGCATCCTCCCTGCCAGTGGAACCAGTATTCAGGCCAGTATCCTCTATGCCATCACTGATTTCAAGTTCTTAAACCTGGGCGGCCTGGCGGTCTGGACGCCTTACGCCATGATCGGGGCCTGTATTATTGAGATACCATTGTTCGCGTTCCTGGCTGTGCGTTCCTATTGTGGGCATACCATACGCTAAGGCGATGAATCATTTCATGACACAAATGGGACATTTCATTACATCGGGATTGAAACGCATGATACAAACCGATAAGATATTAGTTGTCAGGCACCGCTTATCCATCATATTATCATGACCATGTAGTAGAGTTAATGTAGCAACACGTTTCAAAATTCATCGTAAAACACAAGGTAGAGCCGGCGAACCAGGAAGGATGGAGTTCACCGGCTCTACTTATTTCTGCATATTTTTGATCTTGTAATTTCAAAAAACCATATTGTCGGGGCGGGTGGCTGTACCCGCTTTGGCCGGGTTGGAATTCACTTGCCAAGGGTGTGAACTGTCAAAATGCTTGCCCCAATTTAGCATTTGATTATTTGGCACTGCTCGCCAACAGTGAATAGGCGCAAATTGCACAGTGTCTGAACAGGTGGATTTGTTATGAACAGCGCCCACCTGAGTGAACTGCGACTCAGTTTATTTGTTCTAAAATTTATTTTTGACGTGCAATTCTCAGAACTCTGTCCTTCTGCCCACATTGCAGAGGGTATCGGTCTGTCTTTTCAGATGGGTACTTTCCGCAATGTGGGCCTGTTTATTCCAACAGGTTGTCGAGGCCCACCCCAATCAATCGTTTTGTCAACCCAAAACAGATTGATTGGAGGAATGTACGGTGAAATATGCACCGAAGAAAGTGTTCGTTTTGGATGGAAAAACTTACCTGGAGCTCAGTTATACCGAGTTCTGTCAGCAGGCAGATACATACCATGGCAGGCGGTTTATCCCTCTGCACGGTATGTTGATGGAAGTTCCAGAGGACGAGTACAGAACGTTCTACAAGGACAAACGCCGTCAGAAATACTTGAAGGAACGCTCAAAAGATAACAGCGATTTTTCCTATGATATGCTTACCACGGACGACTTCAACGGTGAGGACATCCTGGTAGATACGGTAACTGACACGGCAGGTCAGGCAGAAAAGAATGTCTTGGTGGACAAGCTTCACAAGGCCGTGCTGCAACTGTCAGTAGATGAACAGGAACTGATAACACTGCATTTCCAACAAGGGTTTTCCCAAGTTGATCTTGCCAGGATTCTGGGTATCAACCAGTCCAATGTGTGCCGCAAAATCAGCAAAATAGTTGAGAAATTGAAATTTCTCATGAAAATTTAAAATTTTTGCGCATAGACCCCTCAACTTTTCGGCTTGGAAAGTGAGGGGTCATTCCTATCCCCTCCTTGCTCTTTGAAAACCGAATACCCAGCGCACTTTTTACTTTCCTTCTACCGCCGTGAGGAGCGGCAGCTACATGAGCGGACGCCAGCTTCTGGCCTCCAGGCTCAAACGGCAGGATGCACACCTGCCGACGGCGACGACCGGCAGAAGGGATAATGATACTTGCGTCCAGTCCTAAAGCCGAGCGTGACCCGTCGCAGCAAAGGAGGGCGCCCTCCAGAGATCCTGGGGGTGGTGAGAATCCAATGAAACCAATGGCATGGTTGGAAGGTGCGTTCCATGTCCAGGGATGTTGAGAACAAATATGGACGAGCAAAACGATTGATACAAGGCGGTAGTCTGTCCTTTGACTGCCGCCTCTACTTATGGAGGGAATTATGAGAAATGTTAAGCGCGGCGAAATTTACTACGCCGATTTATCGCCGGTCGTGGGCAGTGAGCAGGACGGTACCCGGCCTGTCCTCGTCATCCAGAATGATACCGGCAACAAATTCAGCCCGACCACTATCGTGGCGGCTATCACCAGCAAATCGGAGAAAGCGAAACTGCCCACCCACGTCATAGTCCATGCGGAGGGGCTGGAAATGGAATCTGTTGTCTTGCTGGAGCAGATTCGTACCATAGATAAGCGCAGGCTGATTCGGTATAGCGGTAGACTGGACAAAACCGCTATGGGCCGAGTCGACTATGCCATTATCGTCAGTTTCGGAATAAAATATATGGAAGGGTTGTTGTGAGTATGGATATAAACAATTCAGCTTTCGTTTATAGCGTGAATATGCTCCGGCTACTGCTGAAAATGCAGCTCATTACGCAGGAAGAATACGAGCGCATTTTGGAAATCAGTGCCGCCCATTATTCTCAATACGCCGCGCAGCTACATCGCATATGATATTACTACCAAAGATGAATGCAATGCAACACAATACCCCCAGAAACGGGATTGACATTGCTATCCCGAACTCAATCCAAAAGAATATTCCATCTGGCGGCAAAAACCTCAAGCTCCCAGTCTGGATGCCTATCTCTAAGGATATACAGCGTTCTCTTAATGCATACTACCATCAGAAACGTATTGAGAATAACTATCAGGAGAGTTGTTACCCAAAATTGCCAGCTCACTTTCTTGCCCCATCCGTAGAGCCCATACCACCATTCCTTACGCCATGGGCGTCATCTGACCGCGTGATGCCGTATGGCAGGAAAATGCCCTGCATAAAGGCATCTCCGGCCTTAAGCGAAACTGCCTTGCCCTCATTACTGTCATTAGTTATCTTGGCGAAGATGTGTCCCTCGTTGTCAGAAAAATAGTAGTCACTGTCAATTACTCCCATGGTATTGTTGAGTTGCAGACGGAACTTGAAACCAAGTCCGCTCCTATCATTATCTTTGCTCTCTTAATTTATCTGAAATTTTAAGGGAAATAATTGCTAAATGAAGGGAATCACTTCAACCTGAAGTAGCAGGTGTTTTTCCCAACCCCTTCGCGTTTTAGTTCACCGAACGCTACCAGCTTACGAAGTCCACCCTCAATGGAACTGATGCTGAGAGCAGGACATAGTTCCCGGATGTCCTGCTTTGTGAATCGCCCAATCTTATTCATCGTAGCACGCCGTACGGTTTCAAGCGCAGGAAGCTTGGTTTCTACCAAGGCAAAGCGCTCCCCAAAATCCTTATAAGCGGCAAGAACCGTACCCAATAAATATTTGATGAAGGGAATGGCGTCCTCCCTTCCCTCGTGCCAGCCAGCCTGGGCCTGATTGAGCGCGTCATAGTAAAGGTCTTTGTTTTTGGCGATTTTGGCCTCCAGAGAGATATATTTTCCAACATAGAAACCATTTTTGTAAAGCAGCAGAGTCGTAAGCAACCGGCTCATTCTGCCGTTCCCGTCGTTGAACGGATGGATACACAGAAAATCGTGAATAAAAACAGGAATCGCTATGAGCGGCTCAACTTCCATATTCCCGATAACACGATTATATTCCTCACAAATCCCATCCAGTGCTTCCGTTGTTTCATAGGGAGGCAGCGGGGTAAACAGAGTTTCCACATGGCCATCTGGATAAGTGGCACTGATATAGTTCTGCACACTTTTGGTTTTACCAGCCATTGGGTTATTCATGTGGCTGTACAGAACCTTGTGCAGTTGCAAAATGTAGTTTTGCGTAATGGGGATAACGTCAAAATTTTCATGGATAATGTTCAGTACGTGCGACACGAAGTCGCGTAACAGAATTGCCTAATAAGCTACCCTATCCATTTGGGGTAATCCTACCACAGCCTGCGCCGCTGGTAACGGCGGGGT
>CAMWBA010000067.1 GCA_947172355.1 uncultured Bacillota bacterium | reverse complement strand
GCACCATGCGCAGGGACATGGACACATCCTGAAGATCGTCGGTGAGCTTGCGCAGATCCCGGGCGGATTTGGTAAAGTTGTCCAGCCGCAGCCCCTTCAGATCAGGGGAGG
This sequence comes from uncultured Bacillota bacterium, assembly GCA_947172355.1. Taxonomy (GTDB): domain Bacteria; phylum Bacillota; class Clostridia; order Oscillospirales; family Oscillospiraceae; genus Lawsonibacter. Next base: position 14,447 of record CAMWBA010000067.1, on the reverse strand, counting down.
AGGTGACCATAGACTCGGTGATGACAATTTCGCTGACCACCGCCAGCAACTGGTCCAGCTTGGATAGGTTGACGCTGATCAGGCTCTCTTTGGCGTGCTGCTGCTGGCCCGCTGCGGCGGCAGGCTTGGCGGGGGCGGGGTCCTCCGATTTGGCAGCGGGTTTGGCGGGTGCGGGCGCGGCCTGGGCAGCGGGTTCCTCGGCGGGTTTAGCGGGCACGGGCGCAGGGGCGGCCTGGGCGGTGTCCACCGGCTGATACTCCCGGACAGAGCCAGCTCCTCCCAGGGCGTGGATGGCGTTGTCCCGGTCGTCCGGCGTGCGGAACCACAGCAGGAAGCCCTGGTCCGCAATGATGTCGGAGGTGGAGGGGTCGGTTTCCACATTGTCGGGAATACTGATAAAGTCGGCGCAGTAGTCCTTCACACTGTTGACCAGCATAAAGGCGCGCAGGTTTTCCATTCCGCTGCCCTCGTCAAAAAATACATGGATGCCGAAGGGGTAATCGGGATTGGCGGCATCGACGGTGGGGGCAGGCTCCTCAGCGGGAGCGTCGCTGGCCTGGGCGGCGGGCTCCTCGGCGGGGGTTCCGGGGTTGCCTTGAATTTTATCAATCAGGCTATTAATTTTAGTTACAATGTGGTCGATAGACTGAGAGAGAGTTTCCCCATTTTCCACTTTTTCAATTTCGCCGCGGAAGAAGTCCACCGCCTGAAACAGCATATCAAACAGCTCCGGCCGGTTCTGCTCCGGAACAACGTCCATGCTTTTCTCGCGAATCAGGAAAAACAAATCCTCAATCCGGTGAGCCACCGTCATCAAAGAGCTGAACTCCATCATGGCGGAAGAACCCTTTATTGTGTGCATGATCCGGAAGATCTCGTTTACGCTGTCTTCCGAGAATGTATCCGCCTCCTCCGCAGCCAGCAGAATCCCGTCCAGCTGCTCCAGCAGGGTGTTAGTCTCATACAGATACATATCCAGAATGCTGTCGCCCATAAAAACGCCACCTTTTCTCATTTGGTTTTGGGATAGGGGCGGGGCCCGGTAAAAAGGCATAATACGCCCGCCGCTATTCTAATCATACTCGATATATCGGCACTGTCAATTAGAAAATTAAGATTCCCCGAAAAAAAAACGAAGTTTCTGAAATGGAGTGTCGCCAATGCCAGATCTGCTTGGTGTGACCAACCCGGTACCGGGTCATAACGACAACAATGTAAACCGAAATATGCCCGCCTCCCCCAGCGACACCCGGGTCCAAAACGCCCCCGACCTCAACCGGGTGGTCCGTTCGGACAACCGGACGGAGCGGCAGGACACGGGCGACTCCACAGGCAGCCAGGCGCTGCGCTACGACTCAAACTTTGCCGCCTTCCTCCAGCGTATGATGAACACCCCCGGCGCGGCGGAGAGCATGAGCAAGCTGTTTGCCATCTATCAGGGGCTGGTGGTCTCCTCCGGCATCGAGGAGGGCACCGCCAGCGAGATGGGCGCGCTGCTGAACATGCTCCAGATGGACGAGAGCCAGCTGGGCAAGTTTCTGCTGTCCCAGCTGTCCAGCGGCACCCGCTTCGGCGGGGCGCTGTTCACCATCCTGCGGGATGCCTATGCGTCCAGCAATTCCGAGACCACCCGGGGGAACATCCTCCAGTTTTTAAAGCGGTACAGCGACTATTCCTCCTCCTCCCACATACAGGGGAATATGCTGCGGGGGCTGACCCGGCTCACCCGGGCCATCCCCGCCAGCTACGGCAGCCAGCTGCTGCCCATGGTGTCCCAGCTGGAGGAGCTGCTCAACGCCGGAAACCGGCAGGGGGCGCTGAAGCTGCTCCAGGGGAGCATTATGCCCTTTCTGTCCAGCTACACCAGCAAAACCAACGACATGGGCCTGTCCCGGACGCTGATTTCCATGCTGGCCCTGGATATCTCCCGGTACGAAAACGGCGGAGAGGAGGGGCTGCTCCAGGCGTTTCACCAGCTCAACAGCAGCCCGGGACTGAAGGACCGTCTGGGCGGACTGTCCGACGAGGCGCTGCTTCGCCTGGTGAACAACAACAGCTTCGCCCGGGCCGCCGAGGGGGACCGCTTTGCCGCCCAGCTGGCGCAGGCGGCCCAAAAAGCCCTCCAGGGCGGGGCGGGGAACGAGGTGCAGGAGGCGTTTCGCAACATCGTGTCCGCCTTCCTAGTCAACGAGAGCGTCCACATGCCCCTCAACCACATCCTTCTCCCACTGGAGTGGGACGGAAAGATGATGTTTTCCGAGATGTGGGTGGACCCGGACGCCGAGGAGAATATGAAGCGGGGCAGGGGCGGCCAGGACAACACCCTGCGGTTCCTGTTCAAAATCGACATTCAGGGGCTGGGCTTCTTTGACATGGTGATGACCTGCCAGAAGGAGAAGGTGGATATCCAGCTCTTCTGTCCGGACAAGGTGGCTCCATTCTCCGGGCTGGTCCAGGGGGAGCTGTCCCGTATACTGACGGATAACGGCCTGACCGCCGGAGCGGTGCAGGTCCAGCGGATGGAAAAGCCGCTGACCATCTCCGGGGTATTCCCCCGGATTTTTGAGGGGGAGAACAGCATCAATGTCAAGATATGATAACCGGGCCACCAACCGGGCTGTGGCCCTGAAGTACGACGGCGAGGGAGCTCCGGTGGTGGTGGCTTCCGGCATGGGCTATTTGGCCGAGCGGATGATTGAGGTGGCGGCTGAGAGCGGCGTCCCCGTCTATGAGGACAACTCTTTAGCCACCATGCTGTCCCAGCTGGCCTTGGGCCAGGAGATCCCCGACGCGCTGTATCAGGCGATTGTGGAGATCTATGTCTACTTTTTAAACTTTGATCCCAACGACCCGGATAAACTCCGGCGCGAACGGGAGGCTATGGCGGCCGGACAGACGTCCGCCCCCCAAGAGAAGAAAGGAGAGTCTTAATGCAGGAACGCCTTTATCTGCTTCTGGACAGCAAAGGAACCCCGCTGGCCAACGCGGTGCTGGAGTCGCCCAACAACTCGGAGGTATTGCAGATCCGGGTGCTCAACGACAAGGTGGAGGAAGTGGCGGCCCACCGGGAGCTCCAGCTCATCGGCATTGACGACAGCACCCCCAACCGGGTAGGTGTCATTATCCGCCAGCGGGACGACCAGCTGGTCATACAGCCCACCGCCGCCCTGGACGCCAACGCCCGGGAAAATCTGCGCATCCTCACCAACTTTTCCAGCGTGATGTACCCCGTCACCGGCCGCTGGAAGGGGCAGAAGGCCGTCCGGGGCAAGGACCTGAGCTGCGGCGGCGTGGCCTTTTACACCACCGTTCCCTTGGAGTATCGGGAGATTGTGGAGCTGGTCCTTCCTGTCACCGACAGTCCGCTGGTGGTCAAGACCCAGGTGATCCGGACCTTGAAGGAGGAGGGGTCCGTCCCTCTCTACGCCGCCAAGTTTGTGGATTTGATTCATGACGAGGAGGCCCTCATCCGCAAAGCGGTGTTCAGCATTCAAATCCGTACTGCATAACGCCCCGGGGACAGCCCCGCAGTCATACCGGTTGCTGCAAACCAGCACAGGCAGCCCCTGTTTTCCGAGCAGAAAAGAAAGGAGAACCACTTATGTCGCACAGAACCAGTACAAAACGCCATACTTGTGGGGAGCGGATACTCTCCCTGCTCCTGGCCGCCGTCCTCCTAGCGGGGATGGTGCCCGGACTCACCCTGCCCGCCTCCGCCCACTGGGCGGACGAATACCTGGACAAACTGGTGGATTGGGGCGTAATTCGGGCCGACCAGGCCAGTACTCCGGATTCCCCCATCACCCGGGCCGATTTTATGGCCATAGTCAACCGGGCCTACGGCTATAACCAAAAGGCGGCCGAGATGCCCTTCACTGATGTGTCGCCATACGACTGGTTCTATGACGATGTGTCCATTGCCTATAACGCCGGCTATATTTCCGGCACCTCCGCCACCACCGCCTCCCCCAACTATCCGCTGAACCGGGAGATGGCCACCTTTATTCTGGGGCGGAATATGATGCTGAAAGAGACGGCGGGGGAGGATATGTCCTTTACCGACAGCAGGGAGATCAGCACCTGGGCCAGAGGCATCATCAAGACCGCCGTGGACAACGGGGTGGTTGCCGGCTATCCCAGCAACAAGTTCGGCCCCAAGGACCGGGTCACCCTAGGGCAAATGGCCGTACTGGTGACCCAATGCGTGGGAACGCCGGTCCAAACGCCGGGCGAGTACAGCCTGGGCGGGGTGTTCGGCAATGTCACCATCACCTCTCCCAACGTCACGCTGCGTGACACAACCATCAGCGGCGACCTGTATGTCTCCGGCGGCGTGGGCCTGGGCGGTGTCCGCCTGGAAAACGTGAAGGTTCTGGGCCGGATCATTGTCAGCGGCACCGGCGAGAGCGAGGCCGGCGAGGCCAGCGTGGTGCTGCGCAACGTAACGGCCGACGAGATGCTGCTGGACAACATGCGCAATAAGACGGTCACCGTCCGGGCGGACGGCATTACCGACATTGCCAAGACCACCGTGCGCACCCCCGCCTATCTGGAGGACAACAACACCGACGACAAGGGTCTGATGAATATTACCCTGGATGCCGAGCCCGGCACCCTGCTGACCCTGGCGGGGCGGATCAAAGAGGTTGTGAACAAAACCCCCAACTCCACCATCCAGGTGGCCAAGGGGACGGTAGCCAAGCTGACGGTGGACGAGGCCGCCACCGGCTCCACCGTTCAGATTGACCGGAATACCGAGGTAAAAGAGCTCAATCTGGACGTAGCCACCAACGTGATCGGCGACGGCGATATTGACCAGCTGAATGTGAACGCCCCTGGCTGTGTGGTGTCCATGCTGCCCGATAAAATTTACATTCGTCCCGGCCTCAACGCCAATATTTCCGGAGTGATTATGGACCATGTGGCGGCGGAAGAGGGCTCCACCGATCCCCGCCTGCTGTCCGGCTATCCGGCTGCCAAGGACGTGGCCCCCACCGCCTTCCGGGCGGACTTCTCCGGCAATAAACGGGGTACCATTTATTGGGCTGTGAGCAGCATCAGCGACGGCTCCATCGGCGAGGACGACCTGATCTCTCCCCCCTCCTACGGCTCCAGGGCCGTCCGTAACGGCTCGGTAGCTGCCCCCAACGGCGACACGGTGGTCAACGCCCAGGTAACCGGTTTGACCACCGGCGGCTCCTACTATCTGTCCGCCATTCTGGTGGACAGTCAGAACCGGCGCAGCCCGGTGAAGGTGGTCTCCTTCACCACACCGGACAATACCGTCCCTGCCTTTGCCCAGGGCTACCCCTATATGTCCATGGTGACCGATACCGAGGCCCAGGTGACCATTATGCCCACCAAGAGCTGCAAGATGTACTATGCGGTTCTGCCCCGGGGGGCCCAGGCGCCCACCGCCAATGAGCTGAAGTCCGCAGCCGTCAGCAACAATTTGGGCTATGGCGTGGTGGACGTAGAGAAGAATAAGGAGGAGCCTTTCATGGTCAGCCGCCGGTTGGAGGAGCTGAAGGACTACACCTTGTACCTCTGGCTCACCGACGCCAACGGCGCCAACAGCTCCGCGGTTATTCCGGTACAGTTCACCACCAAGGATATGACCCCTCCCCAGTTTACCATTTCCCCCTATGTGAACCAGATCCAGGCCACCTCTGTGCGGCTGGCCGGCAGCCTGAATGAAGACGGCATCGTCTATTGGGCGGTGGTGGATCGGGGCACCGCCTACCCCAAGCCCCAGCCCGGCGTCCCCAATCTGGACGAGAACGGCGACCCCCTGCCCTATGCCGCCCTGGACAGCGACTATGCCAAGCTCCAGGTGTCCGCTGGCATGAACTGCCTGCGCAGCGGCTCGGTCAATGTCCGGAAGGATACCGAGTTCAACTTCACCGTCACCGGCCTGACGGCAGAGAAGAGCTATGACCTATACTACTTGGCCAAAGATGCGGCGGGCAACTTCTCCGTCCGGGTGGAAAAACTGGAGATCCACACCCAGGACAACAGCGGACCGGTGGTAAACCAGTCCTTTAGCGAATACACTGGTCTGGACAACACCCAGAACCCCCTGCCCTCCACCGACATCATCCTGGAGTTCAGCGAGGACGTGGCCAGCACAGAGGACGGCTGGGGCGGACTCAGCTTCCTGGCTCTGGCCACCAACACCAAACCGGCCGAAGCCGACCGCTGGCCCAGCAACACGAAGGAGGTCCTGGCCAATGCCCTGCGCAACAGCATCAAGCTGTACCAAATTCGGGACGGCCGGGAGACCGAGGTAACCGAGCGCAACGAGACCAACGCGAACACCATTGGAAGCGGCTGGACCATCGACTACCGCAACGCCACGGTCAAAGCCGGAGACGGGGGCAAGATACAGGTCATCTTCCCCACCAACAGCACAAACAGCGCCAACAGCGCCCTCAACCTGGCCAGCGGCGCCACCTACTTCTTCCGCTTCCGGGATTTGATCGACACCTCCACCGAGCAGAACCGCATCACCCCCCATCCTCTGGATTACTCCGTGGTGGGCGCGGAGATGCATAAGGTGCCCGCCTTCACCACCGTATTCGCCCAGGTCAACCTGACCAGCCCCGGCGTGGACACCGATGTGCCGTACCAGCGGGATGCGAACGGTGATCCTACCACGACAGATGAATATGTGGATTTGAGCTTCCGCATGGACCCGGACGCCACCGAGAAGGTGGAGGACAGCAACCGTTATGATGTTCTGCTGTACTCCGACACGGTGACCCGCTATAATTTGTATTATCGGATGCGGGATAACAAGACGCAGAGGGCTGTCACCGACCCCTATACTTATAAAAACGAGAATGGGGTTGCAGCCAAAGATTTTTTGGTGCGTGCAACCGATGCGAATGACGACGCGAAGCCTGACGGACGCGGCTGGTTCTACTTGGGTAACTCTGGGGATGTTAACCCTGCCCCGGATTGGTCCGGAAAGTCTGTAAACGCTTTCTTTAATGGCTGTCTGCAAACCAATTTCCCACAGGTCAATCAGCTCAGTGAAGAGTATACCTATGAATTTGCGATTTCCCTTACGCAATACGGAACCTCCACAGTTCGTGAGACCTGGAACGGTCAGATCAACTTTGAGGTCTATGTAGTGGCGGGTATTTCCAACTCTCTCTACCAGTTGTCCACGAACCCCAGCAAGACAAGATTGGAGGAGTTTATTGCAAATGGACTGGAAAATAGCGGTGTAGTGTCTATTGGTATCAACCGCACTCAGAATTTCCTCCCGCTGCGCGGCTCGTTCATCGACAGCCAACTGCCGGAATTTAGCAGAGGCTATCCCCAGTTTGAGCCCGGCGACAGTTTTGTTAACATGAAATTCCGCCTGACCAGGGCCGGTACGATCTACTATGTCATTGCAGAAAGGTCTCAGCTGACACCGGAGATTTCGGGATCAGGCAGCCTCAGCCCGGAAGAAATCTGGAATCGTATTTCGGAATCCACACCGGAGGACCCTGTAGATAACGCAACTGAGATTCCGGAGGTGACCGACCCGGTAAGCGGCGATATCTTCAACCCGGTCCCTTATCGTGACAGTGCCATTTGCGGCAATGTGGCTTATCCGGGCGGCAGTTTTACCATGGACCATCTGCTGAGCGTGGCGAACAAACAAAATCTGAAGCCTGAGACAGACTACTACGCCTATTTTGTGCTGAAGGGTGTAGCGGATAAGCTGTCCCCAGTGTATACCCTCAAGTTTACCACCACCGAGACCAGTAAGCCGCAGATTACGCTGTCCAGTGTTGGCGGCGGTGTGGTAGGCGCCAGGACCCAGGTTCCCTCCAACATGAGCTATGCCATCTTTACTACCACGGAGTTGAACAATGTTCCTATGATGGCAGCCAACAAGAGAGCAGACAACATGAACCTGATGTCGAGGTATGTAAGAAGCGGACTGACACTGCCCGCAGGTTCTGAGAACATGACGGTAGTGGAGGCGATGAGAGACGAGTATCAATTTGTTGCTGGCTCCGGAGCAGACAAACCGTCAAGAGAATATGACGGCTACTCCATCTTTGACGCCTATGCCACAGAGATCGCGAAGCGAGATGCAGCCAATATCATCCGCAACCAGGGCGAGGGCACGGCTCTGGTGCGTGGAAAGACGACGACGGATGGAACCTTGACCCCCGCACGAATCGACCATGTGAAGGAGATGACTCCTGGGACCTACTATTGGTGTCTGGCGGTCGCCTATAACACATCTAGCGCTGAGATTATAGGTGACAGCTTTGGCGCATTGGACAATGTGATGATTCCCGATACCGTTCCACCTAATTTGAAAGAGGATGAGGGGCTCAGCGATGTCGTAACAAGTACAACGAACCCGAATGCACCAACCCAATTTGACGTGTTTGAAGGACGCATCAACTTGCAGTTTGACAAGCCGGTGTACTGGACCCAGAGCAGGAACGGAACCGGCAGCGCCGTGCCAGTGGTTGCCAGCGACGCCACACCTCCGATTCCGGCTAATCCAACAACAATTGGTATCCTGCAAGATCTGGGCGGTACGTTCCCAGCGAATGCGGTGACGGTCAACCGGCCCAGTTCGTCCACAAATGCGCAAAGTAGCTTTTCCCTTTCCTTTACAGGCCTGCGCATTGGAGATACCATCACTCTGTTCAACGAAGGCTTTATTGCCAACCAAGGTGGATATTCCGCCACGCGTAAGCTGCAATTGCGGCTTACTTGGGGGGTAGCTCCCAGCCAAAGCGGAATACAATTGGGGAGAGCTTATTTTGTAGCGACTTGGATCAATGATTAAATTTCTCCTGCGGGAGCGGGCATCTGCTCGCTCCCGCCGCCCCATTTTCAAACTCTGACCTGAGGAGGAGTGTTTCACGATGAAGAACTCTTTTGCCAAACGCTGGCTGTCGGTCTTACTGGTCCTGGCGATCTGCCTGTCTCTGGCCCCCGCCGCCTTTGCGGTGGGACCAACTGTCACGGTTACCCCAGCATCGTTTAAGCTGGCACCGGGCGAGAAACAACAGATGACCGTGGCAGTTGACGGAGTAACTTCGCCAGCAGTTACATGGTTGAGTGGCAGTCCAGATATCGCTACAGTAGATTCCAATACTGGCGAAGTTACAGCGATCAAAGATGGGACTGCTAAAATAATTGCCATATATGGGCAGGGCGCAGCAGATGAATCAAGAGGAGAGGCCCAGTGTACCGTTGAGACTCCTGCGGCTACGGACACGATCGTCTTTTCAGTCTCGCCCAAAACAGCCAGTGTGGAGGTAGGCAAGACGCAATCCCTAACTGCCAGCTTGACGAAAAACGGCAGCGCGCAGACTGCAAGCGTCACCTGGGAGAGCAGCGACCTGGCGAAAGCGGTGCTGGACCAGAACGGCGTGGTTACCGGCGTGGCGGCTGGTTCCGTCACGATTACGGCAAAGTGTATCTTTGAGGGAAAAGAGTACAGTGATACAGCTGCTGTCACCGTCACCCCCGCCCCTGTAGAGCCTTCCACCATTAGAAAGGTTTCCCCCAACACAAATTCCATTACCATTGAGAAAGGTTCGACCGGCGGTCAAAACATCACGGTCGTCCCAAGCCCCGCAGACGCGGAGGTGAAGTGGAAGTTCTCCTATACAGACAGCGATGGAAAGACGCAGGAGAGCACCACCAGCGACATTGTAAGCCTGAGCGGCAGCGGCACAACCGTCCGGGTCACCGGCCAAAAGCCCGGCAGGGTTGATGTAATCGCCTACGTGGGTGACGGAACCGGTGCGGACCAGAGCGTCAAGCTGGAGGTGGTTGTCAGCGGTATTGTGGTGGATACCAGCACCATCGAGCTAAAAGAAAATGAGCGGAAAAAGCTGCCGGTTCCCGAGGTGTACGGGGCCGCCGCAGTCGGCGGAGGACCAAGGTTTCAAGCCAATGACAGCTACATCGCTTCGGTCATCAGCGACGAAGTGGTGGGCTACACCATCGGCGAGACCCAGGTCGTGGTTACCTCCGCGAACGGCGCCTACAAGGAGTATATCCCCATCAAAGTCGTCGCCGACCCCACCACCACCATCGAGGCGGGGACCATCGGCCTGAGCGACACCCTGTCCTTCGGCTCCAGCTTTATGAGCCGAAAATTTGCGGAACAGCTCAGCGGCAAGGTAGTGAGCGTTACCGGGCTGAAAGTCTCTTCCACCGATTGTGGTACGTTGTATTACAACTACCGGGCTGAGGCCGAACCTGGCCCCGGCGTGGGCGGCATCGAGACGTATTACCGCAATCCTGGTCCCGGCCAGCTGGACCTGTCCAGAATCACCTTTGTCCCCAAGGTGTCCTTTGCCGGCGGCAATGTGGAGATCAGCTACACCGCCACCACAGACGAGCGGGAGACCTACGCCTGCAAAATTGTCCTGACCGTGGAGCCGGACACCGGTTCCGCCGCCGGGATTGCCCTCAGCACGCCCTATAATACCGCCGTCCGGTTTGACGGAGATGATTTCAATCGGGTGTGCCGCGAGCAGATCAGCGCCCAGCTGGACTATGTAACCTTCTCTCTGCCGCCGGTACGCCAGGGCAGTCTGTACACCGACTATGTGAGCACCGGTAACTTCGGCAGCGCCGTTACCATGCGGGACAAGTTCAGCCAGAAGGACCTGGATGATGTATGGTTTGTCCCGGCCCCTGGCTTCCCGGCCTCCAGCAGTTCAGAGAGCGTCACCGTCTATTACACCGCCCACGGCAAGGGGGGCGGCTCCTACTCCGGCCAGGTGCGGATCATCGTAGAGCCGGAGGACCATGTGGCCATCGGCGGTCTGGCCTATGACGTGGTAAAAGGCGGCGTGGCCCGTTTTGACGACGTGGACTTCAACGACTACTGCCATGATGTACTGGACAGCCGCCAGACCCTGAGCTTTGTCCGTTTCGACTCTCTTCCCTCTTCCGACCAGGGCGTGCTGTACTACGACTACCGCTCCGCCAGCAACACAGGCAGCCGGGTCTCTGCGGGCACCTCCTACTACTATGGCACCCGTACCCCCCGCATCGACCGTCTGGTCTTTGTCCCGGCGGAAAACTACACCGGCACCATCCGCCTGCCCTTTACCGGCCAGACCACCGACAGCACCCAGTTCACCGGCAATGTGGAAATCAACGTCCGGGGGAGCAGCACCGGCTCGGGGGATATTGTCCTCACCTGCCGGCCGGGCAAATCGGTGAGCTTTGACGACAGCCGCTTTAACCGCCTGTGCCGCGACCTGACCAACAGCACCTTGAACTATATCGAGCTTCAGGGCCTGCCCAACAGCGCGGACGGCACCGTGTACTACAGCAACAGTCAGGCGGCGGTAAACCGGCGCTACTACAACGGCACCTCCTATCCCCGGATTGACAATTTGTCCTTCCGGGCCAGCAACCGTTTCTCCGGGGCCATCGACATTCCCTTTGTAGGCACCGCCACCAGCGGCGAGACCTTCTACGGCATCATCACCATCGACTCCGACAACTCCGGAACCTCCAGCACCGGCGATATCCACTATTATACCGACAGCAAAACGGCGGCGGTGTTTAAGCGCACCGACTTTGACGAGCTGTCCCAGTGGGAGACCGACCGGACGATCAACTGGGTCCGCTTCAGCGTCCCCAACCGGAGCGATGGCGACCTGTACCGCAGCTACTACTCCAGCACCAGCAAGGGCAGCCGGATCACTTCGGACACCACCACCATCTATGCCAGCGACTTGAACCGGGTAGCCTTCATCCCGGCCGCCGGCTTTACCGGCACGGTGTATATCGACTTCACCGCCCGGGCTACCAACACCGACGAGTTCAGCGGCACTGTGGAGATCACGGTGGATCAGCCCAGCGCTGATGTCACCGTACGCTATTCCACCCGCATCAGCCCCATCAGCTTCCGGGGCAGCGACTTTGCCCGAAGCGGCTATACCCTGCGCTCCATCCGGTTTGGGTCGATGCCCTCCAGCAGCGCAGGCCATCTGTACTACCGGTATACCAGCCCCACCCAGTACGACCGGCAGGCCAGCACCGGTTCCACTTATAACCTCAGCGGCAGCAATCTGATCTCCGATCTAAGCTTTATCCCCAAGGCGGGATACACTGGAACGGTGACCCTGCCCTATACCGGCACCAATACCAACGGCAGCACCTTTGACGGCGAGGTGATTATCACCGTCACAGCGTCCTATAATTCCGCCTATTTTAACGACATGGACTTGTACAGCAACGAGCAACGCGGCGCGGTGGACTATCTCTATGAAAACGGCGTGACCACCGGGGTAGGCGGAGGCCGGTACGGCCCAACCTCCTCCATTACCCGAGGTGACTTTGCCCTAATGGTCTACAAGGCGTTTGGCCTGAGCGCCGCCAGCTCCACGGGGAACTTCAGTGATGTGCCCTCCAGCGCCTACTATGCCCAGGCGGTCAATTCTCTGCACTCCCTGGGGATTGTCAACGGTGTGGGGAACGGCCGCTTTGGTCCCAACAACCGGGTCACCCGGGAAGATGCCCTCATCATGGTCCGCCAGGCTATGCGGGCGGTGGGCTGGAGCGCCAGCGACGGCTATTCCAGCACATTGTCCAGCTACAGCGACGGCAGCACCGTCTCTGAGTACGCCAGAGGTGCGGTAACCTTCGCCCTGCAAATGGGCTATCTGCCCACCGCAGGCGGCCGGATTGCCCCACGGGAACCGCTGACCCGGGTGGATATGGCCCAGATTCTGCACCGGGTGCTCACCACCTGAACCAAACAGAAATCCCGCAGTCCCTGTGTGGACTGCGGGATTTTTTGCGGCGTTAAAACCGGTGGACCCAGCCGGACAGGAACCACACCGGAGCCAGCCAAGTAAGCAGATAAATCAGCAGGTTGAGCGGGGACAGGGAGGTGTAGGCCCCCACGGAGGTGAGGTAGGCGGCCAGGGCCATCCCCAGCGCCGAGCCGGCGCAGCACAGCGCCGCTCCCAGCCGGGTGGCCCAGCGCAGCCGTTTGGCGGCGGCAATGGACTCGGCAAAGGGGAGAAGCCCCTCCCGGCAGAGCAGGGCGATGAGGGTGCCGTCGTGCTCCTGTTCTGGGTCGGACAGCTCCCGGCGGCGCTCCACAGGGGGGAAGGCCATCCGGTCCGCCGCCAGCTTGAAGCGCTGCTGGAGCATGGCGGGAATCAGGTTGAAGTCCCGGGTGGCCAGCACCGGCCCCACCTTCTCCATCATCAGGGAGGACAACGCAGGGAACACAGTGTCCGGCAGGGTATAGCTCAGAGCAAAAATTCCGGCCAGCTCTCCGTCAATGGCGCAGAAGACGGCGCTCTTCACGTGCAGTCCCTGGGGCAGAGAGACCTCCATCAGCTTCATAAAGGCGGCGGAGCCCACCAGCACCTGCTCCCCTCGGATATTGGCGGACAGCCCGCCTCCCTCGTGGCATTGCAGGTTTTCGGCCCGGCGAAGCAGTCCGCCCATGGAGCGCAGCTGGTCGTGGAACAGCTTGGCCAGGGAGCTGCCCGAGTCGCGAATCAAGGTGGCGGTATAGGCCACCACTCGCTCGGCAGAAAAATTTCCCATCACCTTAAAGCCGTTGAGCTCCACATACCCCGGCGGAAAGAGGTCCCCGTCGGTGATAAGCACCCGGTCTCCCCGGAGGGAGGCGGCAATTCCCGGCCAGCCGGCCAGGGCGCCTCCGCTGGGCACCAGGCGCCGGGCCACCTTGTGAAAGGGACGTCCATAGACCAGCGTACCGCCAAAGGCGGTGGTAGCGGTGAACAGGGCGGACAGGGCCCAGATCAGCCGCTCCGGGTGGTCCGCCCCGGTAGAGGCCATCAGGGCAAAGGCCACATCCCCCAGCAGCAGCAGGGGACAGACGGTGCGGAAGATCCGCTGAGCGCCGTCGTCCGCTTGAATTTGACTGCCAAAGCCCTCCTGGCTTCCCGACCACTTGCAGTAGGTGTCGCGGTCGTTCCACTTAGCCGGGTCCAGCGTGACCCGGTAGGGGGTGGAGGAGGCGCCGCCGGACCGGCAGGACAGCCGCAGGGCACAGCGTTTGTGGTAGTGTCCGTGAAGCAGGAAAAACAGCCCGCACAGGCAGACCAGGGTATAGGGCAGGCGTTGGGGGGGGGACTCGGACAGCGCCAGCTCCACTCCGTCGGCCATGGTGGCCAGACAGGCCAAGGCGGCCATGGTGTCCATTCCGAAGCGCAGCCGGAAAGCCCGGAAGATGCCGGTAAGCAGCAGGTCGGCGGCGAGCAGACTGCCCGCCGCGAGCAGAGCGGTTGCCAGCCAGCACTGGGCGGAGGGCTGGTCCAAGGGAGGGAACCAGCTCAGGTCCATCAGGGGCGCGGCCGTCTGAACCAGGGAGAGCAAAACCAGCAGAACCAGCAGCAGCACCCGGGTGCGCAACCAGGTCAGCCCACTGGCAAAGCGCCGCGCCAGTTCCTGGGGCGGGATATCGG
>CAMWBA010000066.1 GCA_947172355.1 uncultured Bacillota bacterium | reverse complement strand
TGCGCCGCCGAGAAAAGGAGGGTATTCCAGCATATGATAGAAATTGAAAAGCCCCGCATTGACTGTATCGAAAATCCCGGAGACGGCGCCTATGGAAAGTATGTGGTGGAGCCTCTGGAGCGGGGCTACGGCACCACCTTGGGCAACTCCCTGCGGCGTATTTTGCTCTCTTCCCTGCCCGGGACAGCGGTGACCTCCATCAAAATCTCCGGGGTCCAGCACGAGTTTACCACTATTCCCGGAGTTAAGGAGGACGTGACCGAGATTGTCCTCAACGTTAAGGGAATTATTGCAAAGCTGTACTGCGAGGGGGTAAAGACCGTCCATATTGAGGCGGCCGGAGAGTGCAAGGTCACTGCCGGCGATATCAAGGCGGATGCCGATGTGGAGATTTTGAACCCCGACCTTCATATTGCAACCTTGGGCCCGGATGCCACCCTTTCCATGGAGCTGACCCTGTCCCATGGCCGGGGCTATGTCCCTGCGGACAAGAATAAGCCTGCCCAGTCTATTATTGGGATTATTCCTGTGGATTCCATCTATACCCCTGTCCGCAAGGTAAATTACACGGTGGAGAATACCCGTGTAGGCGATGCTACCGACTATGACAAGCTGACCCTGGAGGTGTGGACCAACGGTACGATCGACGCCCGAGATGCTGTCTCTCTGGGGGCTCGTATTTTGTGTGACCACTTTACCTTGTTTACCGATCTGTCTGAGACGATGGGTACCCGTTCCACCGTGGTGGAGAAGGCGGAGGCCCAGCGGGACAAGGTGATGGAGATGACCATTGACGACATGGACCTGTCCGTCCGCTCCTACAATTGTCTGAAGCGGGCCAACATCAACACGGTGGAGGACCTGATCTCCAAGACAGAGGAAGAGATGATGAAGGTTCGGAACTTGGGCCGCAAGTCCTTGGAGGAGGTCATCAACAAGCTGTCCATGATGGGCCTGTCTCTGGCAAGCGAAGAGAACAACTGAGCGTCCAAGCCGTTTTGAACAGGCGAGGCGTGACAACAACGAACCATTAAGCGTATGTAACGTTCCGCTTTGCGCGGTCTCTGCCGCCTAAAATGAACGAATTTAATTCTGATCTCGCCGCACGAGGTCGAAGGAGTGTTTACCATGTCTCAGAAGAACCGTAAATTGGGCCGCACCAGCGACCAGCGCCGGGCTATGCTCCGCGCCATGGTCACCTATCTGCTGGAAAACGGCCAGATCAAGACCACCGTCACCCGCGCCAAGGAGGTGGCTCCTGTGGCGGAGAAGATGATCACCCTGGCCAAGACCAACACGCTGGCTTCTTACCGCCAGGCTCTGTCCTACATCACCAAGGAGGACGTTGCCAACAAGCTGTTTAAGGAGATTGGCCCCAAGTATGCCGACCGCAATGGCGGCTATACCCGGATTGTCCGCATCGGCCCCCGCCGCGGTGACGCCGCTGAAATGGCCATTATCCAGCTGGTGTGATGTAAAAACCCGTCCGTCAGGACGGGTTTTTTTATATTTAGCCAGCGGTATGTTCCTCCAAATAGGACGTGATTTTCTCAAAGGTCTCATCGCTCAAATCATGCTCCATTTTGCAGGCGTCGGCAGCGGCCATCTTTTCGCTGACCCCTAACGCCACTAAAAATTTGGTCAGCAGTTTGTGACGGCTGTATATGCGCTGGGCAATTTCCTCTCCAGAAGGGAGAAGCGTGATAAAACCATCCTTGTCCATCTCGATATAGCCATTTTCCCGAAACCGTTTCATGGCAACGCTGACGCTGGGCTTGGTCAGCTCCAGCTGGTGGACCACATCAATGGAGCGAACAGCCCCCAAACGCTCCCTCAGGATCAGAATAGCTTCCAGATAGTCTTCGGCTGATTCGTAAATATTCATAAAATACACTCCCTTTACTGCATAGGTTATCATACACAACCGCAAAAAGCAAGAAAATTTATTTTTAGGCTTGACAAACCAGGTTAGGTATAGTAAACTCTTAAACAAGAGGTTAGTTTTTACTAACTATTCGGAGGGAGGAACGTTATGATGCCGCTGACAATGGCGAAGACAGGAGAGACGGTCACCATCCGAAAGGTTACCGGCAAGGACGAGGTGCGCCAGCATTTGGCTGAGCTAGGATTTGTGGTGGACAGCGATGTTACGGTGGTCAGCCAGATCGCAGGCAGTCTGATTGTTCAGGTGAAGGACAGCCGGGTAGCCCTCAACAAAGGAATGGCAAACCGCATTATGGTTTAGAAGCGCTGAGCCATCGAGCCGGGGAGCTAGCGCTGGAGCGCAGGGCAAAGTGTGACATTGAAAGGAAAAGGAGAGATAAGCGTGAAGACGTTGAAAGATGTCAAGGTGGGGCAGACGGCCACAGTGACCAAGCTCCACGGGGAAGGTCCGGTAAAACGACGGATCATGGATATGGGGATTACCAAAGGTGTGGAAATTTTCGTCCGCAAGGTGGCTCCCCTGGGCGATCCGATGGAGCTCAATGTCAGAGGTTACGAACTTTCTGTCCGAAAGGGCGATGCTGAGATGATTGAGGTACAGTAATACCCAGCACATTTGGAAAAGTGCACCCAAGAATCACGCGTGGGAAAACATAGCGTTTCCCTTTTTCTGACCTGATGGGTTAGCGATGACTAATTTGAGAGGAGAGAACTGCGATGAGCATTAAAATCGCGCTGGCTGGCAATCCAAACTGCGGCAAGACCACCCTGTTTAATGCACTGACGGGTTCCAGCCAGTATGTGGGAAATTGGCCCGGCGTTACGGTAGAGAAGAAGGAGGGCCGGCTGAAGGGGCAAAAGGACATTGTTATCCAGGATCTTCCTGGTATCTACTCCCTGTCCCCTTACACCTTGGAGGAGGTCGTTGCCCGGAACTATCTGGTCAAGGAGCAGCCGGACGCCATCCTAAACATTGTGGACGGAACCAATATTGAGCGCAACCTGTACCTGACCACTCAGCTCATTGAGCTGGGACTGCCCGTGGTGGTGGCGGTCAACATGATCGACTTGGTGCGGAAAAACGGCGACCAAATCGACTTGAAAAAGCTGGGCGAGGCCCTAGGCTGTACGGTGGTAGAGATGTCCGCCTTGAAGAACGAGGGCGGCATGGAGGCCGCCCAGACGGCGGTGCGGTTGGCCCAGTCCCACCGGCAGGAGGAGCTTCCCCACGTCTTTACAGGCAGTGTAGAGCACGCCTTAGCCCACATTGAGGAGTCCATTGAGGGTAAGGTGAGCACACGATATCTCCGCTGGTACGCGATCAAGATTTTTGAGCGGGACGAGAGGGTGCTGGAGGAGCTGGCCTTGGGGGAGGAACTGACCACCCACCTAGAAAAGCACATTGCCGATTGTGAGCAGGAGCTGGATGACGACGCAGAGTCCATCATCACCAACCAGCGTTACGCCTATATCAGTGGTGTGGTAAACAAATCGGTGAAAAAGAAAGCGGCCGGGCACAGTCTGTCTGCCTCCGATAAGATTGACCAGGTGGTCACCAACCGGATTCTGGCCCTGCCCATCTTTGTTGTGGCTATGTTCTTGGTGTACGCCATCGCCATGGGCGGCTGGAAGGTTTCCATCGGCACCGCCCTCACCGACTGGGCCAACGACGGCCTGTTTGGCGACGGCTGGCTGGTCCCCATTGTCTCCGACGTGGACGGCTGGGACGATGCCCTGGGCGAGTTTGAGGACGCCGGGGTCATCATCGAGGCTTATGAGGCTGGCGATGCAGAAGCCTACTTCTATGATGAGGAGAGCGGCGACACGGAAGTGGTCGAGCTGAATGAGGAGATTTACAGCGAGGCTCTGGCCGTGGAGGAGCCGGATCCCTCCGACTACGGCACCTGGGTGCCCGGCATCCCCGCCATTCTCGACAGCTTCCTGCTGGACGAGGAGGGGGATCCCATTATTTCCGACTGGCTGTACGGTCTGGTCCAGGACGGCATCGTGGCCGGCGTGGGTGCTGTACTGGGCTTCGTGCCCCAGATGCTGGTGCTGTTTCTGCTGCTGGCCATTCTGGAGGACGTGGGCTATATGGCACGCATCGCGTTCATCATGGACCGGATTTTCCGCCGGTTTGGCCTGTCCGGCAAGAGCTTTATTCCCATGCTGGTGGCCACCGGCTGCGGCATCCCCGGCATCATGGCCTCCCGCACCATTGAGCAGGACCGTGACCGGAAGATGACCATTATGACCACCACCTTTATGCCCTGCGGCGCCAAGATTCCCATTATCGCCCTGTTTGCCGGGGCCCTGTTCGGACATTCTGCTTGGGTAGCCGCCTCCGCCTACTTCATTGGAATCGGCTCGGTGATCGTCTCGGGCATCATGCTCAAAAAGCTGAAGGCTTTTGCAGGAGAGCCCGCCCCCTTTGTTATGGAGCTGCCCACCTACCACACCCCCTCCGCCGGCAATGTCCTGCGGGCCACCTGGGAACGGGGCTGGTCGTTCATCAAGCGGGCCGGTACGGTAATCCTGCTGTCCACCATTATCCTCTGGTTCCTGAGCAATTTTGGCGTTACGTCGGAGGGCCTTGGCATGGTGGAGGACACAGACGCCTCCATCCTGGCCGGCATCGGCAGCGCAATCTGCTGGATCTTCGCGCCTTTGGGCTTTGGAAACTGGCAGGCCACGGTCGCTACCATTACCGGCCTGATTGCCAAAGAGGAAGTTCCGGCCACTATGGGTGTCCTGTATCCGGGCAACCTGACCATGGAGGTGGGCACCCTGTTCACCGGCCTGACCGCTTACTCCTTCATGATCTTCAACCTCCTGTGCGCCCCCTGCTTCGCTGCCATGGGCGCCATCAAGCGGGAGATGAACAATGCCAAGTGGACCTTCGCTGCCATCGGCTATATGTGCCTGTGGGCCTATGTGCTGGCGCTGATCGTCTACCAAATCGGCGGCGTGATTCTGGGCGAAGTCGCGTTCGGGATTGGAACCATTGTGGCCGTGGTCCTGGTCGCCGGCATTATCTACATGCTGGTTCGCAAGGGCCATCAGGGAGAGGAAAAGTCCCGTTTGACCTCCGTCTCTGCGGTGGCGGCCCGATAACAGAAAGGAGTGTTCCTTATGTCCCCTCTGTTTGGGAATATTATCGTGGGCGCAGGAGTGATCCTCATTTCCGCCCTCGCCGCCCGGTCGGTGTGGAAGAAACACAAATCCGGCGGACACTGTAACGGTGATTGCAGCCAATGCAGCAGCTGTCATCATAAATAGGCCATAGAGAACCGGCCCCCTGATCGCGCAGGGGGCCGGCTTCGTATCGGTTATTTTTATCTGCTGCGGCAAATCTTACCGCAGCAGATAAAGACTTGCTGGAACCATGTCAATACGCCCATACAGCGCCTCCATTTGCAGCTTAACTTCCAATCAATAGGCTACGCCCCACAAGATGGAGTGTTTCGCGGGCTTGCCGCAGCAGACGCAGACATCCGAGATCTGCTCCTGCTCCAGCGGCATACAGCGGGAGGTGACTCCGGCCTGCTCCTTCATGGCCAACTCACAGTCCAGCTCGCCGCACCACATGGTCTTGGCAAAGCCGCCCTCGCCCTCAATAAACGCCTTGACCTCCTCCAGCGTCAGGCAGACCCGGGTATGCTCCTCCAGATTCTTCTTGGCTCGGTTGTACAGTCCCTTGTGCACCTCATCCAGCAGCCATTTGACGTCCTCTTCCAGCTGGTCCATGGGGATAAAGACCTTCTCCCCGGTGTCCCGGCGGCAAATGCAGCACTGGCCCTTCTCCATGTCCTTGGGGCCGATTTCCACCCGGAGGGGGACGCCCTTCATCTCATATTCGGCAGCCTTCCAGCCCATAGACTGGTCGCTGTCGTCCATTCGGGCCCGAATGCCCGCCTTTTGCAGCCGGTTCAGCAGAGCGGTGGCGGCTTCCAACACCCCTTCCTTGTGTTGAGCGACGGGGATGACCATGGCCTGAATGGGGGCAATGCGGGGGGGCAGGACCAGACCGCTGTTGTCGCCGTGGGTCATAATGATGCCGCCGATCATCCGGGTGGACACCCCCCAGCTGGTCTGGTGGGGGTAGTGAAGCTGGTTGTCCTTGCCGGCAAAGGTGATATCAAAGGCGCGTGCAAAGCCATCGCCAAAATAGTGGCTGGTGCCGCTTTGGAGGGCCTTGTGGTCGTGCATCATGCACTCCACCGTATAGGTCTCCTCTGCGCCGTTGAACTTCTCCTTGTCGGTTTTGCGGCCCTTTACCACCGGCATCGCCAATACGTTTTCCAGAAAATCGGCGTAGACGTTGAGCATCCGCATGGTCTCTTCCTGAGCCTCCTCGGCGGTGGCGTGCATGGTATGGCCTTCCTGCCACAAAAATTCCCGGTGGCGCAGGAAGGGACGGGAAGTCTTTTCCCAACGGAGAACGGAGCACCACTGGTTATACAGCTTGGGCAGATCCCGATGGGAGTGGATCACATTTTTGTAGTGCTCACAGAACAGGGTCTCACTGGTGGGCCGGATCGCATAGCGCTCCTCCAGCTTCTCGCTGCCTCCCAGCGTCACCCAGGCGCACTCGGGGGCAAAGCCTTCCACATGATCCTTCTCCTTCTGGAGCAGAGATTCGGGGATGAGCATAGGCAGGTACACATTTTCGTGGCCCGACTCTTTGAACTTTTTGTCCAGCTCATGCTGGATGTTCTCCCAGATGGCATAGCCATAGGGGCGGTAGATAAACATGCCTTTGATGGAGGAGTAGTCGATGAGCTCTGCCTTTTTGCACACATCGGTGTACCACTGGGCAAAGTCCACCTCCATATCGGTGATCTGTTCCACCTGTTTCTTGTTTTCCTTGGCCATATCGCGTTCAGTCCTTTATGATAAAATGGATTGGGAATACTCACGACCTCTATTGTATGAATTTCTGGAGAAAAAGTCAAGTTTTCCCGGGAAATCCAGCGGCTTTTTCTTCCAGAGAAAAGCGGGGCCGCCTCCCCGGGGGGAGGCGGCAAAAGGTTATTCGGCGTAGGTTCCGGAGTAATCAATCATAACCTCATCCACCTTCTGTATACCGGTTTCCACCAGAACGTAGTAGCCCTCGTCGTCCGGCTTGAGCTGGAGCATGATAATCTGGTCTTTGCCGTAGGACATCTGAGGCAGAAGCTCCTCCAGCTTGTCCAGCATGAGCATGCCATATACCGCGTCTGCCTCCGCCATCTGTTCTTCGGTTTCGGCCTCGCCATAACCAGACTGGTCCAGAGCGTCAAAGACGTCCTCGTCTGTCAGTAGGTAGAGCACTTCGATGGGGGAGACGGTCACCTCCACCACAAAGTCGCCGTCCTTGGTCTTGGTGCCGGAGCCCACCTGATATTTTGCCTTGGAATAGATCGTTTCAATCAGTTTCTCGGACCGCTCCACCATCTCGTCGGTGGGATAGTCCACATCCAAGAAGTCCTGAAGAAGAATTTCCGCTTCCCAGGTCACGTTGTTCTGATACATTTCTTTAGCCTCAGCTTCGGTCATATCTTCCACCAGGTCGATGTACTCTTGGGAGCAGGTTCCCAGGTAGATGGCATCCAGATGGCCCTTCACATAGGCCTCGGCGTCCTTCTCGCTCAATCCGCCGCCGCAGGCGGACAGTGTGCCCAACAGAGACAATGCGAAAACTGCCGCAGCCAGGCGTTTCCATAATTTCTGATTCATTTTATAAGCCTCCTCAATTACTGATACACTCCGGGCAGTTCCGGCAAGGAAGGAAAGACCCGGTAAGGAAAAATATACACGCATCTCAGAAAAAAGTCAAGGTTGCCAGAGCAAGTCTGGTGTGCTACACTAAAAGAAACTTGAAACATGTTCGTTTCCCTTCCCGGGGATGGAAGCCGCAAAGGGACTGTGATTGGGAGCCGTGTACTAGATTGGAAAAGAGAAGGTGTATTATGGACAGTGAGAGCCGGCGGAAAGCCTTGGCGGAGTATTTGAAGCGGATGGAGGGACCGGTCAGTGCCGCGGCTCTGGCCCGGGAATTTTCTGTCAGCCGGCAGATTATTGTGGGGGATGTGGCGCTGCTTCGAGCAGGGGGGCTGGACGTTACGGCCACCCCCAGAGGCTATGTTCTGCCCCGTCCCCCCGCTGGAATGGTGTATACATTTGCCTGCTGCCACCGGGGGGACCGAATGGAGGAGGAATTAAACGCGATGGTGGACCAGGGGTGTACTGTGCTGGATGTGATTGTGGAGCACCCAATCTATGGCCAGCTCACCGGGCCTCTGCGTTTGTCCAGCCGATATGAGGTGGCCCAGTTTGTCAGACGCTGCGCACAAGAAGAGGCCGCGCCCCTCTCCCAGCTCACCGAGGGGGTCCACCTGCACAATGTTCTGTGTCCCGATGCGGAAGCGGCCCGCCGGGTGCGGGAAGCGTTGGCCCAGCTGGGAGTTCTCTATCATCAGACCACTTGAGAAGAATCAAAATTTGGGTTCTCATTACGGCCTACGCGTTGCATGCCGCGATTTCCGAATTTAAGACCGATAAAACAGCAGAGGGCGGTGCAGGGAGTTTCCTTCCTGCACCGCCTCGTGTTTTCCGCATTTGGCTGGGTTCCACACAGCGCAAACGGCCGCGGCTGCAGCTTACTCCTCGTAATCGTCGTATTCAGAGGCGCAGGCAGTACGCTGGAACTTTCCCTTAGCACTGTCATATAGATCGGTCAGGCCGTCCCAATAGGCGATGACAGCGCACACCGCAGCGGCTGCGGCCAGAGACAACGCTACGATCTTCAGTACAAAACGGGCAACTTTCATTCGGAATACCTCCCATGCAAAACTGTTGTTTCCAGTTTACACGATAGAGGGAAAAAATACAATCGTTTTTGAAAATTTTCTTCCAATTCTTTTTGGGGTTCCGGCCCCATACGGCGCTGTGTGGAAGATAGCGATTTATTGCTGCTCCGGAAACCGCCGGTACTGTACCCCCGTCTCGGGAACCACACCCCGCTGTTCCATCAGCTGTTCCACGGTGACAAAACAGTAACCCTTGGCCAATAGGGCATCAACAATGCACAGAGCGGCCTGGGCTGAACTGGGGAACAGGTCATGGAGAAGAATGATGTCCCCATCGGAGACATGTTCCACCACGGCAGCTGTGATTCGTTCCACATTGTCGTCCTTCCAATCCTCCGGATCCACGGACCACAAAATCAGCGGCCCGCCGCTCCAGTCCTCCGCCCGTTTGTCAATCAGCCCATAGGGCGGACGGAGCCAATAGTTTCCCTCCCCCAGCAGTTGGGTGAGCAGAGTCCGGGTCCGATCCACCTGGAGGTCGAAGACCTGGCGGGACAACCCCTTCAGCTTCACATGGTCATAGGTGTGAATGCCAATTTGATGTCCCTCCACCGCCATGCGCCGCACCAGGTCCTCGTTGCCCGGAATGCGGTTTCCCACCAGGAAGAAGGTGGCGGGTACCTCCCGCAGTTCCAGGCCGTCCAGCAGGGGGCCGGTGGTGGAGGAGCGTGGCCCGTCGTCGAAGGTGAGGGCCACCAGAGGCGGTGCCTCCACCGTCATCTGCGCCGGCGCATCCGCCTGCCATGCCGGTTCCGGCCCAGGGAGTGCGCACCCCAGCGCCAAAACACATAAAAAAGCCACCCATTTTTTCCACTTCACCGGCCCGCCGCCTCCTTGACGCATTTGCTGTCAGTATGTGCGGCGGGACAAAAAATTTGCAATGAAAATTTTGTTATGGATGCAGATAAAAGGCGTGGGTAAACCAGTTGAACACCCAATTTTGCAGATTGGGGGAGCTGTCCCACTCCTCCGCAAAGCCGGGGAGCTGGCGGATCTCCTCCCGCCAGCAGGCCAGGATGGGCGGTACGTTTTCGCTCAGGCTGCTCTTCCGGCGCCGGGCGGTCTGCTTTTGCCAGGACTTTATTCCTTCCAGCTCCTCTGGAGCCTGGAGGGATAAGGACTCAATCTGGGGCAGTATATGCTCTGCCAGCAGCCGCCACCGCGGAAGGCGGCGCTCCTCCTCAGGACGGAGAGGCCGCTCCAGAGCAGGAATAGCGTACCGCTCCACCTTGTCACGCAGTACCTCCAGGGCCTGGTCCAGCTGGGCCTGGGAGCCAGTCTGATAGCGGATGGACGCATCAGGACCGGGAGAGGCCAGAGGGCTGGGCCGCTCCGCCGGGTCAGGTTCCTTTTGGAGCGGCCAGACCAGTACCCGCCAGGGCGTGTGGTAAGAGCCGGCCCACTCATACCAGTCGGGGACATGCCCGAAGCCGCTCCAATACCAGTTGATGGATATTTCTCCCTGATTGCCTTGAAAATACCGGTTCACCGGCAGGTAGTCGTACCAGTATCCCGGCCGTTCCCGGACAAAGCCATAGATTCCGCCGGACTCACTGACAAAGCGGAAGCCGGGGAAGTTGGTCTCCACCATTTGGATGAGTTTCTTTTTTACCGGAACGCTGCGCAGAGCCATCGTACAGTCTCCTCTACAGTTCAGGGCCGGGGAAATCCCCGGCCCCCATATTTCGTCTTCCTTATTGCTTGGGTACTGTTTTGGTAATGGTCGCCTTGGGGTCCTCGGTGTCGAACACGGTCTTGGCGGAGGCGGCCAGCCCGGCAATACTCTGGAGCTCAGAGGGAATAATAATCTTGGTGGCCTTGCCGTTGGCGGCGGCGATAAAGGCTTCCAGAGCCTTGATGGTCAGCACACCCTGACCCGGCGAGGCTTCGTTAATGAGGCGGATGGCGTCAGCGGTGGCCTGCTGGACCTTCAAGATAGCCTCCGCTTCCGCTTCGGCCTCTAAAATTTTGGCCTGCTTGGCGCCTTCGGCCTGGAGGATGGCCGCCTGCTTAGCGGCGTCGGCCCGGAGAATGGCGGACTGCTTTTCGCCTTCGGCCACCAGAATCTGAGACTCCTTCTTGCCCTGGGCCTGGAGGACGGACTCCCGGCGTTCCCGCTCGGCACGCATCTGTTTCTCCATGGACTCCTGGATGTCACGGGGGGGCATGATATTTTTCAGCTCCACCCGGTTGACCTTGATGCCCCAGGGGTCGGTGGCCTCGTCTAAGAGAGCCCGCATTTTGGTGTTGATGTGGTCACGGCTGGTGAGGGTCTGTTCCAGGTCCAGATCACCGATCAGGTTGCGCAGGGTGGTGGCGGTAAGATTCTCGATGGCGGACATGGGGTTCTCAATGCCATAGGTATACAGCTTGGGGTCAGTAATCTGGAAGTAGACTACCGAGTCAATCTGCATGGTTACGTTGTCTTTGGTGATGACCGGCTGGGGGGCGAAATCCACCACCTGTTCCTTCAAAGAAACATTTTTTACCACGCGCTCGATAAAGGGTGTTTTAAACTTCATGCCCTCGTTCCAAACGGTGCTGAATACGCCCAGACGCTCGATTACATAGGCCCGGGACTGGGGCACAATCTTAACGCAGGAGCCAAAGATAATCAGCACCACGACGATAATGCAGACAATGGGCAGAACAACCTTTAAAATTTCCATAATACGCTCTCCTTTCTGGTTTTACAGGGTCTCAACAAATACTTTCACTCCCTCGATCCGCTGGACTTTAACCTGGGTTCCGGCAGGGATCACCACCCCCAGGGCGCTGCGGGCGGTCCAGACCTGGCCCAAAACATTGACCTGGCCGGTGCCGGCCTCGTTGTCGATGGTCTCGGTCACCGAGGCAGTCTGGTCCACCACCCGGTCTGCGTTGGTGGGGGAGCGCCGGGGCCGGATAAACCGGGCCGCCGCAGGCCGCACCAGGGCAAGCGTCAGGGCGGACACCGCCGCGAACACAATGAGCTGGAACCAGAACTGACCGCCCAAAACGGCCACCAGGAATCCCCCCACCGCTCCTGCGGCAAACCAGATACAGACCAAACCAACGGTGGCCGCCTCGCCCGCCACAAAGGCGATAAATGCGATCAGCCAAAATGCTGTCATACTGGCAGCGCCTCCTTTCAAGTTGCTGTGGCTACTTTCCTACAAACCTATCATATCATACCGTCGGGAAAAATACCACCGGTTCGGCAAATTTTTTTGGCGGCGTTTGAAACATGGAAATAGGCACAACAACTTATGACAATTGCTCCAGAGCAGCGGCCAAACGGCGGCGGTAAGCGGACACTGCTTCCTTGGGGGCGGTCAGAACCACGCTGCCGTCCAGCCCCAGCAGCCAGCCGAAAAACTGAGGACTGATGACAACGGGGAGGGTGACGGTAAAGTGGTCATCCCCATCTGGAACCATAATAATATCCTGGCCGAACCGGTCCCACACCAGACTGGCCTTTTCCCGCCGGCCCCGGAGGGTGACCGTTAGTTCGGGGCCGCTGTACATGCCAAAGTGTTTCTGACCGTATTCGGCCAGCTGGAAGTTGGAATATTGTTCCATTCCCTCCCGATCCAGACCGGTAATGACAATTTCTGTCATTTTATCCACACGGTAATGGCGCAGCTCCTGATGGCTGTGGTCAAAGGCCACCAGATAATAGTTTTCACTGTTCCAAATCAGACCATAGGGGGAGACCATATACCGTTTCCCCTCCTGGCGCAGCACCTTTTGGCGAGCAATGTCGTAGTCGAAGTATTTAAAGGTAATAGCCTTCTGGCCGGCGATGGCGGCATGGAGTTTGTCCACATTATAATAGATGCTCTCATTCATCACCTTAATCCGTCCGGAGACGTAGACCTGCCGCTGAAGCTGACCGGCCTGGTGGGTACTGGCCAGCCCCTCCAGCTTGCGAATGAGGACGTCGCTTTTTTTCTGGGTGATGAAGCGGGAGGACTGTACTGCGTCCATGAGCAGCTTTACCTCGGGCAGCTGAAAATCCCGTTCCCCCACAAACCAGCCCGGACTTTTTCCCTTCCGGCATTGGATGTCCAGGCCAAACAGGCGCAGGGCCTCCAAATCGTCATAGATACTTTTCCGCTCCGCCTTGATGTCCTGGCGTGCCAGCTCCTCGATCAGCTGGGCCACGGTGAGGGGGTGGTCCTCGTCGCTGTGCCGCAGGAGAATGCGGGACAGATGAAGCAATTTGGTCTTTTGGTTGGAGCTTTTTGACATGGGTGATCCTCCCTTCCAAGTTCCATGCCCCAGTTTACCGAGGAAGATGTCCGGTAAAACGGACTTTTCCGAGCGGTATGCCTGTCTTCCGCGGCGGCAAAAATCCCCTTCGCAAAGGGCGGACGGTTCTTAGAGGCTCTACTGCCATGTCTCCCACACCTCAGGGCAGAAGCCCACGGTGGCCTGCCTGCCGTTGCGGACAACCGGCGTGTGGAGCAGGGCGGGGGTTTCAAAGAGCTTTTCCAGCTTGGCTTGGTCGGAGGCCAGGTAGGACACCAGCACCGCGTCCGGGTGTTTGGAGTCCACCATGGCTTCCAGTCCCACCGCATTCTTCACGCTGGCCAGTTCCCCCAGGCTCATGCCCTGCTTCTTCAGGTCCACCGCCTGGAATTTGATACGCCGCTCTTTGAACCATCGCTCCGCTTTTTTGGTGTCAAAACACTTGTTCTTGCCAAAGATTTGGATGTTCATCGTCCATTCTCCTAACCGTCGATGTGATAGATCTCCTTTGGCTGGCAGCCCCGGAGAAAAAGGCAGCTCCGGGTCCAGACCGTGTAACTTCAACAAGGTTTTCCCTCTTTTTTGCAGTATACCATATTTTACTGTGCCAAACAAGATTGAAAGCGGCCTTGTCAAGCCATACTAACGAACACGAACGGACGGAAGGATGGCGAAGGATATGAAAGCTGTCATTATGGCGGGGGGCGAGGGGACCCGGCTGCGCCCCCTGTCGCTGGGCCGGCCCAAACCCATGACCCCTTTGCTGGGCAGGCCGGTGATGGAACACATCATCAACCTTTTGAAAGCCCATGGAATTACAGACATCTGCGTTACGCTGTGCTACAAACCCCAGGCGGTGATGGAATACTTCGGCGGCGGAGATGGACTGGGAGTCCGGCTGACCTGGTTTACGGAGGACGAGCCCCTGGGGACGGCGGGCAGCGTGAAAAACTGTATGGCCAGCCTGGGAAACGAGGACTTTTTGGTCATCAGCGGAGACTGTGTTTGTGACTTGGACCTGACGGCGCTCCTCCGATTCCACCGGGAGCGGGAGGCCCAGGCCACCCTGGCCCTCTACCGCCACCCCAGCCCTCTGGAGTATGGGTTAGTCCTCACAGACGAACAGGGCCGCGTGGAACGGTTTGTGGAAAAGCCGGGGTGGGGGCAGGTGTTCACCGACCAGATCAATACCGGCATCTATGTTCTCTCCCCCGCCGCCATGGAGCGGGTCCCAAGCGGCACCGTATGGGACTTCGGAAAGGACCTGTTTCCCACTCTGCTCCGGGAGGGAGAGCCCCTCTATGCCCTGCCTTTGGAGGGATACTGGCGGGACATGGGGGACTGCAAAGCCTATCTGGACTGTACTTGCGACGCCCTGTCCGGCAAGGTAAAGCTGGATATGGGTCTGCCCAAACAGGAGGGGGGCGTCTGGTCCGCTCAGCCTCTGCCCCAGGGACTGAACCTGGTGCCCCCCTGCTGGATTGGTCCGGAGGTGCGCATAGGGACGGGATGTCTCATCGGTCCCCACACCGTCTTGAACCGGGGGGCCTATGTGGGGGAGAAGGCCATGGTCCAGCGGTCCATCCTGCTGGAAAACGCCTCCGCCGGGAACCGGTCCACCCTCTATGGGGCCATCTTGTGCAAAGGGGCCTCCGTCCAGAAGGGGGCCGTTCTCAACGAAGGGGCGGTGCTGGGGGAGAACGCCTTGGCGGAGGA
>CAMWBA010000065.1 GCA_947172355.1 uncultured Bacillota bacterium | reverse complement strand
TGCTGTCCCGAGAGATCGCAGGGGCGCCTCGGTAGGGCTTGCCGCATTTGGGGCAAACCGTCAACTTGAACAAATTACCACTCGTTTCTTTCAAGTGCCATCACCTCCCTGGTGTATGCCCTGGCCTCCAGCAGCGCCTCGGGGTCAAAGCCAAAGTCCCGGTAGCCCACCTCGCAGGTGTCCATATACCGGGTGGTGGGCAGGCCCGCCGGGTGCCCGTCGTTCATGAGATAGACAAAAGCCTCCACTTGCCGCTCCTGAGCCGTTTTAAGGCCGGTGCAGGTGATGGCAAGGGTTTCTTTGCGGTAGAACACAGGATAGCCCTCGTAGCGATCCAGCGCCGCCTCGTCGGCCTTTGTAACGGCCCATACGGCCACCGGCACGGTGCAGTCGGGGGCGGGTTCGATGGTGAGGTAGTTCCCGGATCCGCTCCCGCGGAACACCAGCCGCCAGCCCTCCAACTGGGCGGTGCCCACAGGCCGGGCATTGGGGCAGCGGTATTCCATCTGCTCCCGGTTCAGATTGCTTCCATAAGCAAGGTAGTATTTTTTCACGGTTCAACATTCCTTTCGAGTTTATTATAACATAGTTCTCCTACCACCGAAAGCCCGCCTTTTGGCGGGTTCTCGATGGGGCGTTTAACCTAAGTCCTTCAAGCGGTAGGGCGGCTGGTGTGCCGGAAAGCGGTGTCGCCGCTCAGGCGCCGGGTGAGGATTTCGCGGGCCGTTTTGAATTCCTCACCGATGAAGCCTAGGCGGAGCAGCCAAGTCCGCATTGCGTACCGGGGGTTTTCGTTCTGCTGGGGCCGGGGGCTGGCGCTCTTGGCGGCCTTTGCCATCTGGCTCAGGGCCAGGCACAGCTGGATGTAGGTCTTGAGCTGACCGGCGTGGATCCCGCCCTTGCGGCCCTCACCGGGGTTGTCAAACTGGAAAAGCCGGAATTCAACAGTGCCGTGGGTAAAGGTGGCGTGGAGGTTCAGCATATGGTAGCGGCTGGAATTGTAGTGGTGGCTCCGGCCCCAGTCAGCGTTCTGGCTTTCATACCACACATCGGACAAGGCCGACATCGTGCTGGGCTTTTCCCGGTTCAGCCGCTCCAGAAAGCGGGGGTCAACGGTTCTGCAGTAGTCCTCCATCCGGCCCTGGTCGAGATTCAGGGCGCTGGCCAGCAGGCTCTCGTGGCTGGCCATCAGGTTCGCCAGGTTCCGCAGGGAAGCGGGAGTGTGGCCGTTGGCTCCGATGTGGATATGCACCCCACAGCCGTGGGCCGGATTGCTGACCGCTCCAGCGTGACGGAGCTGGCGGGCGACTTCCTGCAAGTCCTCCAGGTCGTCATAAGTGAGGATCGGAGTGCCCAGCTCGGTCTTCTCGGCGTCGCGGGCGGCCCGGATGCTGGAATCCCGTGTGATTTTCCACACCCGGCCCTGCCGATCCTGGCAGCTCCAGGAATCGTAACTGCCAGCCTCATGCCGCACAGTGCGCTCGGTGCCGAAATATTTTGCTACCACCTTAGCGGCCTCCTGCCGGGTGATCCCGGCCATTTCGATCTCCACACCGATGGTTTGCTTCTTCATGTCCTCGACCATTTTAGCAAGTTTCGCGTTCATTTTGTTTACCTCCGTGGTTTGATTGTGTCTGTATATTACCATACACACGCACTGAATACAAGCCGCTAAGGCGCACAAACATTCTGCTATTCTCCTGGTGTATATGCCGGCTTGACTTTTGCCATACATACGCATATAATAAAGTAAAATGGGAGGAGGGGCCTAAATGCCAAGATTGTCCGCAGCCGCAAATACCACACCCATAGATAAGAAGTGCCTGGAGTTGGGGATATCCCGCTCAGAGCTCTCCCGGCGGAGCGGGGTGCCGCTGCCCACACTGGACGCCTGGGGCCGTAGGACACGGCTCCCCAGGGATGTGTATCAGCTTTATAAGGTAGCCCAGGTGCTGGGCTGCCACATAGAGGATATCATCGAGCCGGAGCTGGCGGAACAACAGGAAAGCGGCAGGGAATAGCAAAGGGAAGTCAAATTTGACTCCCCCCTTGTGTGTATTTCTTTAGGCCGTCATATAGTCGTACAGTTTGGCCTTAAGGACGATCAGCTGGGCTTCAGCCGCCTCGGCCCTGGCCTTGTACTCGTCCCGCTCCCCGGCCAGTTGGCCCACCTGCACGGTGCGCTGGGCCAGCTGCTCTCCCAGATCCTGCGCCTGCTCTACCGGGTTCCCGGAGAAGTCGTTCTCGATATTCTCCTCCGCGATGTCGAACACGCCGCGGAAAGCGGTGGCGATGTAGCTGTCCGGCCCCAGTTCGGCCACCATAGCTTTGATCTGCTGCAGGACTCCCCGCTCCTGGTCTTTGGTGGCCATTGCGGCCTCGGTGGTGTTTTCGATGCACATTTTATATTTCCTCCTTGATTTTTGGTTCCTGCTCTGTTAAAATCAAGGTAGCCGAGGGAAAGACATTGGCTGTCGCCAAGTCTGTTTCCCCGGCCCGCCTTGTTTGAGGCATCGGAGGATAGCGGGGTAACATTGGCGTGTGTACCGCTATCCTGGTTTTTTCACTCCTTCCCGCCTCTGGATTATATGCAAAAGAAAAAGCACCCGGTTTTTGCGTGATATCGCAAAGGGAGAAATTAGCAGATGATATGTATCCGAAAGGCAGTAAGCCTTTCGGATACTGCCATTAAACAGTCTTTTTCGGCAGAGGCATGACCTTTTCTATGGCAGGAACCCCATTCTGCTCCGGCAGCTGGAACGCATAATGGATGACAATGGGGTTGCCGCAGGTGCGGGAATACTTTTCCAGCTTTTCATACACTTCGATCCTGCGGATAAACACCCGCAGCAGTTCAGGCGTCAGCTTCGGCATTTCGATATACTCCCGGGCCTTGCTCATGAACTCCCGGATGCACATTTCCCTCATATCCATTTCGTTGATGCGGACGGTGATGGATTTGAGCTCCTGCCGTAGTTCAGCCTGCTCCTGTTCATAGCCGCCCGCCATAACATCATACCTCTCCGGTGTGATCCGTCCACAGACACGATCCTCGTACAAGCACCGGATGATGTTGTCAAGCTCCCGGACACGGCTCTCGAGCTGGGCCTTTTCACGTTCCGCAGTTTCATAAAACTTTTCCGCCTCTCTCTCACCATTCCGCGAGGCCATCTCATAAAAATCATCCGGCTGCTCTCTCGCAAAGGCGGTCACCGTTTTCAGGTTTTGCAGGACGATCTGGTCAAGCACACTCTCGCGGATATAGTGCGCGGTGCATTCCTTTGTTCTGGTTTGAAACCCGCCGCACTGGAAATTATTGTTTTCCGGCTTGATCGTTTTCCCCCTGTGCAGATAGAGGCGGCTGCCGCATTCGCCGCAGTAGAGATATCCTGCGTACTTATCTATCTCGCCCTGCTTGTCCGGGCGCTTCCGCCCGGCAAAATGCTTTTGCACCATCTCAAAGGTCTTGCGGTCAACGATGGCATCATGGGTGTTCTCAAAGATGAGGACATTTTCGGGCGGGTTTTTCAGCCTCTTTTTCAGCTTGTTGGACTTGGAGTAGGTTTTGAAGTTGACGGTATCACCCACGTATTCCCTGTTTGCCAGCATTTTGCGCACCGTTGTCTGCGACCAGTGGTACGGCCTTGCCATATCAGGTTTCCCGGAACGGCTGCCTGTCTTTCGGAATGCGTATACGCTTGGCGATACAATCTTTTCCGCAGACAGCCTGTCGCAGATTTTTACGATCCCGATACCGCTGGCATACATTTCAAAAATACGCTTGATGACGGGCGCTGTTTCGGGGTCGGGGATATACTGCCTGGGGTCGTCGGGACTTTTCATATAGCCATACGGAACCGTTGTTCCCACCCGCTCTCCACGCTCGCCTTTGGCGCGCTGTACGGCCCGGATCTTGCGGCTGGTGTCCCTGGCATAAAAATCGTTGAAATAATTTTTGATGCCGGAGAAGTCGCTGACGCCCTCCGCGCTGTCCACGCCGTCATTGATTGCAATGAACCGCACGTCAAACTGGGGAAAGGTGATCTCCATCAGCATTCCTGTCTGCAGATAGTCCCTGCCGAGGCGGGATTGGTCTTTGACGATCACGATGCCAACTTTTCCGGATTCCACGTCGTTCATCATCCGCTTAAAATTTGGACGGTTGAAATCCGCGCCAGAAAATCCGTCGTCGATATAAAACTGTGTGTTAAGGAACCGGTGTTCTTCCGCGTATTTTTGCAGGATCATTTTCTGATTGGTGATGCTGTTGGACTCCCCCTGGAGCTGGTCCTCCTGGCTGAGCCTGCAGTAGAGCGCAGTTATCAAATTCGTATTTTCGGTTGATCTCATTTCACTTTTCCTTTCCGAGCGGGATGCCGCTCTGTCAAACCGAATAGGATACGGCTACAGCATACCCTATACCGGAGCGAAAGTCCAGCGAAT
Source organism: uncultured Bacillota bacterium (assembly GCA_947172355.1). Classification (GTDB taxonomy): domain Bacteria; phylum Bacillota; class Clostridia; order Oscillospirales; family Oscillospiraceae; genus Lawsonibacter. The sequence goes on along the minus strand of CAMWBA010000065.1, from coordinate 10,580 downwards.
CTGCAAATAAATCCGCTAGTTTTTTCCGTCGTTTATAAGGTACTTCAATTTATCTTTAGCGCTTTCCTCCGTGGCGGCAGGGAAGCAGGCCATCACCGGATAGGTTTTTCCATCCAGCGTCATCGCATAGCAGACGCCGATGTGCTGTGGCTGCTCCGTTTCCTTGCGAAGTGCCAGAATCTTTTCACGTCTTTTTCTGAGCAAAGTGAAATCGATATTTTCCATATTATTCCTTTCTGCCTTACGGCTGGTAAAGTGTTTTCTTGATGGGGTGTTCCTACAGAGAAAGAAGGGCGGGCCTAAACCTGCAACCCCTGGATGTTTGCCGTTACACAGCCAATTATGGGGCTTGCAACCCTGTTTTTTGGAAAGCGGGGAATCAGCAACCCTATTTTACATTGCACTACTGAAAGCCCGAAATCTCTTGAAACGACCGGCATTGCCGGGCGTTGTGACCCGGAGGTGGGGAGCATAGCAACCCCACCTCCTTTCTCCTGCTTTCTTTTCGACCCTGGCAAAACTGCACGGAATCCACAACTGTTGGGGCCTGACTTACTTTGCCGTGTATCGCCCGGTTTGGGCGTACATACCACGCAGAGGTGTAATTCCCCGCCCATTTGCGTATGCCGGGCACAAGGGCCGCCAGGGGCCGTACAACGGGCTTGTGACGGATGGCTCGCTTATTTCTTTCTGCTGAAAAGATAGCCCTGGGTTTAGTTCTATGAGTTTTCTTCCTGATAGGAAATCTTAGCACTATCCCAATGGAATATTTCCACTACTCCAGAAGGTTCTCCACATGATACAGGTTGCTTGCCCTCGTTCCGTCCCGGCGGTATCTGCCGACCTTTTTTACAAGCCCAAGCGTAGATAAATTTTCAATGGCTGTGTCAACGGTCTTTTTATCCATGCGGCATTCCGCCGCTATCACCCGCCGTGAGGGGAAACAGGAACCGTCTGCGCCACTGTGCCGTACCAGGCAGCAGTAGACAGTAAAGTCCCTTGGCTTTAGCCCCAGGCCGAAGATACGGTTGGCGACCATAAAGAAATTCTTGTGTTTCATCCGCTTTTCCTTTCCTCGATTTCTGCTTGAAACCTAAGTTTGATACAATCATCTGCATCCCGCCTTTCGCAAAATATGTACTCACTCCGTAGAGAAAACAAAAAAGGCCCGCATACACGCAGAACAGAAACATAAACAGGCGAACCTTCTCGGTTCGCTTTGATATGCTCTGGGCCTATGTGTTACGAGTCTCAAACTTTTAAGTGGGCCGCTGGCTGTTTGATTGGCAAACAATGCGGCTGGCATTTGGATGTATGATTTTGTAGTCTTAGTTTAACATGGATTTTTTGATTTGTCAATAGATTTTCTAAAATGGGGCAGAGCTTAGATAAACATCAACTTAATAAATACCAAAGTATCGATTTCAGAAATCAAGTGCTTTTTCGCGGATTTCATTCAACCTACCCAACTTAGGGAGTGTACATTTAAGTTTCCATGCTGTATAATGTGATATCATAGATTTGGAATGTCCAGCGTAGCACAATAATTTACAAAAAATTTACAGAAAAAGGGTTGAAATTTTAGAATGAGCGCAAATAATTGTTTAGCAAGCAAGCAAGCAAGCAAGCAAGCAAGCAAGCAAGCAAGCAAGCAAGCAATAATTGCGCCCATTTTGACCCCATACACGTAAAAACCGCAGGAGCGCCTAGGCGCAGCCTGTGGTTTTTTGCGCATATTTTTAGGACGGAGGTGTTAAGCTTTGGAGCAGTACATCATGCCGGGGAGCGCGTACCGCAAGTTGAGAGCGGCAAAATCTCTGGGCCAGATTGCATATATTTATGGTGCCACAGGCTACGGCAAAACCGCCTTTGTACAAAAATATTTCGGCAAGCGCCGCCATGCTTACTTTGAGTGCGGAGACCGGCGCTGGGGCAGAGATGACCTTCCCTGCTCCGGCACCGTGGTTCTGGACGGTCTGCATCGGTTGGACGAAACGCGCCGGGAGCTGGTTCGGGAACTGATAAATAGGCCGGACATTTGGCTCATTTTTATAAGCCGCAGCCCGGTACCGGCCTGGCTAATGCCTGAGTATGTGAACGTGGGATTCATGATGATCCACGAGAACGACCTGTACCTGGGGAAACGCGAAATTGCCGGATATCTGGACGGCATGGGGATAGCATACACGGCAAAGGGACTGGAGTGTCTGACGGAATCCACCGAAGGCAACGCCTATATCATCCGTCACGCGGCGCTGAAGATGGCTGAGGGGATGGAGCCAGGGCCGCAGATGCAGAAAGAGATTCATGACGCTTTTGCCAGGTATCTCCGCGATTATGTGATGGTTGATTGGGACAGCGACCTGCTGGAATTTCTCATGGAGATAAGCGTTGTGGATGAATTTACCCTACCGCTGGCTGAACTCATCACCGCCAGCAAAACCGCCTCTATCATGGTGCAGAAGGCCGCGGAAACCGGCAACTTCCTCTTTCAAAATGGAGGGGCGTACCGCCTGCGGCATGTGCTGTTAGACGCTCTGCGGGAACGGGCCGCTCTGACCCTGGGAGAGGAACAGCTCAGAAACTGCCAGAAAAACGCTGGGGTCTGGTATGAGATGAACGGTCAGATCTCTCAGGCGTTGGAGATCTACGAGCGCTGCGGGGCCTATGCCCAGATCCGAGAGCTGCTGGTGCGCAATGCCCGGGTGAACCCCGGCGCGGGTCACTACTACGAGCTGCGGCGGTATTATCTGAATATGGACGAAGCTGAGGCGGCGAAAAGCCCGGTGCTCATGGCAGGGCTTAGTATGCTCCACTCCATGCTGATGGACCCGGAAAAGAGCGAGTATTGGTACAGAAAGCTGTCGGAGTTTGCCAAGACTGCCCAGGGCGGGGCAAAGCGGGAGGCCCGGAGCCGCCTGTACTATCTGGACATCGGCCTGCCCCATAGGGGGAGCCAGGACGTGCTGAAGATCATGTTGAAAGCTCCTGCTATGCTCTTTGACCAGGGCATACACTTGCCGGAGTTTTCTGTCACCAGCAACGTGCCCAGCACCATGAACGGCGGCAAGGATTTCTGCAAGTGGAGCCGGTCGGACAGGGCATTGGCTCGGACAGTCGGCCCCCTGGTGGAGCGGGTGCTGGGACGGTACGGCAAGGGGCTGACGAAAATCGCCCTGGGGGAGAGCCTGTTCGAGAAAGGAGAGGACTCCTTCGAGGTGCTGGCCCTGCTCTCCCGGGGGCAAATGGAGACTGAGTGCGGCGGCGCGCCGGAAATAGCCTTTTCAGCGGCAGGCCAGCGGGTGCGGCTGATGGTGCTGCAGGGCGACCTCACGAGCGCGGGGGCGATACTGGACTCCTTCCAGGCTGCGGTGGAGGAACAGCGGGTGACACAACTGCTGCCGAACATTCGGGCTATGCGGTGTAGGCTGGCACTTTATGCCGGGGACACGGACGCGGTCCGGGAGTGGATGAAGCAGGCTCCCGATGAGGACAAGGAATTCATCACCATGGAGCGTTATCGATACCTTACGAAAGTCAGGTGTTATCTTGCGCTGGGCGATAACCTTAAGGCCCTTTCTCTGCTGGAAAAACTCAGCGACTACGCGGAGCACTGCCAGAGGACCTACATCCGCATGGAAACCGGGGTGCTGGGGGCCATCGTCCGACGCAGGCTGGGGACGGAGTGGGAGCCCATGCTGACCGACGCCTTGGGCGAAACTGAGAGCTACCAGTTCTTGCGGCTAATCACTGAGCTGGGACCGGCGATACTGCCGCTCCTCAAGGCCCGGAGCCGGGCGAGTCCCTGGTTCAAGCGGGTGTTGGAGGAAACGCAGCAGACTGCCCGGCGCTACCCTGGATATTTGTCGCCAAGGACCGCCATCCGGGAGGATTTCTCCAGTACAGCTCTGAAGATTCTGCATCTGCAAAGCGATGGCCTTTCGGCCACGCAGATAGGCGAAAGGCTCAATATGAAGCCGGACACTGTGCGCTATCACATCAAGGAGAATTACCGCAAGCTGGGGGCCGGGGGCAAGGCCGAGGCCATCGCTGCCGCCAGGAGCTTGGGGCTTATATAAGAACGGAGGTATTCAACATGAAGAAATTATTGGCGACTATTGGGATTCTGACACTGTTCCTTTTCGGGCTTGCTGTCGGGGCAAGTGCGGAGGAAACACCTACAAAAACGTCGTATATTGATTTGCCTAGCGAAAGTGCCAATAGTAGCGAAGGCTGGACATGGACGGTGGAAGGGAGCAAGGGAACGCTGACCTTAAACAATATGTATCTAAAGGCTACATCTCTTGTCAACGGTATAAAGCCGATGGTCGCTTTTCCCAGTGAAATAACCAATGTAGATATTATCTTGCAGGGCAGCAACACCATAGAGAAGACCGATACTTGGCAATGTGATATTTTTGCCGCTGCTGGAAAAAGTGTTAAAATCAGCGGAAATGGCTCGCTGGAATTCCGTTCGGCAGATGCTAACAGTACCTTAGTCAACTGTGACTCACTGCTAATGGAGAGCGGCACAATAACGATAGCAGAAAATTGCAAAGCAGGCTATCTGTTCCATACACAAAGGAGCCTAACAATCAGCGGCGGCAATATGACTTTTAACTCTACCTATGGTATCCGCTCGGAAATGGGCCCTCTCAACGTCAGCGGAGGTGATATAAACCTCACGATGACAAATAAGGGCTATGGAATATATGCGGGCCCAAATGCGTCAGGTGACGCTGCCGGTATGGGTTCCCCAGCCATCACGATTTCCGGCGGTACGATAAAAACCGGCGGAAGTATCTCCGACGTTTGACAGCGCCAGCGCTGGGGAGGACAAGACTGTCACCGGCAGCGTCGTTTTGAATAATACCAGCGCCGCGAATAACTACATGCTGGTGGACGGAAACTTCACTACCACTGCCAGCATCACAAAAGCCACTCTAACCCTGACAGCGCCCACAGCTTCGGCTATTGAGTACGGCCAAACACTGGCAGACGCTCAACTTTCGGGGGGCAGCGCTGAGAATAGGGTGCAGACGGTAGAAGGAACTTGGTCTTGGGCACAGCCCCAGACCCGCCCGCTGGAAAGCCAGAGCTATACTGCCAAGTTTACTCCAAATGACACAGCAAATTATGCCGTAGGAGAGAGCCAGGTTGCGGCCACCGTAAACCCCGCCCAGCCCAAAATCATCATTACAGCGCCCAGCCACCAGCAGGCCGGGCATACCGTAGCTGTGGCAGCACGGTCAGTAAACCCCTATGACCCGGACTTCACGGAGGGACTTCCTGTGCCCAGCCTGACATATAAAGTCGGCGAAAACGGCGAGGAAAAACCGCTTACTGGCGGAGCGCTGCTCATTCCGGAGGGCACAGTGAAAGGAACGGTCATCACAATAAAGGCATCGACAATCGAGGTTAGCGGGAAGTATAGCGCCAGTGAAAGCACCTTTGACATCACTGTGGTGGACAAAGTGGCAGTGTCCATTTCTGGCGTCGTGCTGGAGAATAAGACCTATGATGGCCAGCCGACAGCTTATAGCAGCACACCAGCTGCCACAGATGAAAGCGGTGCCCCGGTAGATGGTCTGGCATACACTTATCAGTGGAAGGACGCAGATGGCAGACTTCTGAACGAAGCACCCAGGGACGCTGGCAGCTATTCTCTAACGGTTACTGCGGAGAGCGATACCCATATGGGTGAAATTACGCTCCCCATCACCATTGCCAAGCGTCAGCTTGCCTGGGACGTTTCAGGACTTACCGCCTCTAAACCTCAAACCAGCCAGGGGGAGGCGGCGGTTTACGGAGAACTCAACCTTTCTGGTGTGATAAACGGCGAAGTAACGCTGAATGTTACCGATTCACTGACTACATATGGACTGGCAGGGACAAAAGCACCCGGAAATTACGATGTTGCTATACATGGCACTTGGAACTTTGACCCGGCAAGCCCTCAAAACTATGAGCTGCCGGATGAAAAGGAGCTTCCCATGGTGAGCGCCAGGGTTACCGCTATTCAGAATTTGGGGACCCCACCGGAATCGACCCAGGATAAGCAGTTCAAGCTGGAGATGGAAACTGGGATTTCCACCGTCCCAGCTGGATTGCAGGGCAATGATGACCTGAATACACCCACTAAGCTGGAAACAGCCATGAAACTTGAGGTCAAAAAAGCAAACACTGCCATTGCTGAAGAAAACACCGTTGTGTACGACGTGTCGCTGCTTGTCAGCACGGATGGCGGTGCTAACTGGACTACAGCTATAGCGGACAATTTCCCTGTGAACGGACTCACCGTTACGCTCCCTTTTCCAGATGGGACGGGCCAAAACACCCATGACTTTGTGGTGACCCATATGTTTACCACCAGCGACTTTGGGAAAACTCCCGGCGCAACGGAGAAACCAGCCGTTACTAAGACAGCTAAGGGGATTCAATTCAAGGTCACCGGCCTATCACCTATCGCGGTGGGCTGGGTAAAGAAAAACAGCGGCTCGGGCGGTGGCTGGTACCCCTCTGTCAGCTATTACAATGTAAAGGTCGAGAAAGCGGAGCACGGCACGGTAACTGCCAGCCCGGCAAGCGCAAGCTCGGGTAGTACCGTGACCCTGACCGTGAAGCCCGACGAGGGCTATAAGCTGGACAAGATAGCCGTCACCGACAGCCAGGGCAAAGCGGTTGAGCTCACTGAAAAGGACGGCAAGTATACCTTCAAAATGCCCGCCCGGAACGTGACAGTACAGGCTGTGTTTGTCCTTGAGCAGACGGCGACGCCCGGCCCCTCACCGAAGCCCTGGGAAAACCCTTTCCCGGATGTGAAGGACAGCGAGTGGTACATCAAAGCCGTTGAATTTGTGTATACGAACGGCCTGATGAGCGGCTATGCCAACGGCAGGTTCGGCCCGAACGACACCCTCACCCGGGCGCAGTTCGCCCAAATCATCTACAACAAGGAGGGCAGGCCTCAGGCGGAGGGCGGCAAGTTCAGCGACGTGACCACCGGCTGGTACGCGGACGCTGTGAACTGGGCGGCGGCAGAGGGCATCGTCGCCGGGATAGGCGGCGGTAAGTTCGCCCCCGACCGGCCTATCACCCGGCAGGACCTAGCGGTCATGCTCTGGCGTTATGCCGGAAGGTCCGAGCCGGGGAAGAATGAACTGGATTTCAATGACTCCGATAGGGTCAGCGGATACGCCTGGAAAGCTTTATGCTGGGCCAGTGAGAACGGCATTGTCAGCGGCAGGGGGAACGGCGTGCTAGACCCGAAAGGGAACGCGACCCGGGCTGAGGCGGCGCAGATGGTGATGAAGTATTTAGGAGAGAGGATAGACCAAGAGTAAGAAGATAAAGATGTCCATGAAATCCATGTTGAATTTATCACACTAACTACGTAAAGACAAGGAAGAATGCCTGGAGACAGAAAGTCCCGCTTGGATGAATGCTGTGCACTTCATTAATCCAGGCGGGACTTTCTGTTTTTCTTACCCTATTCGGTCTTTTTTTACTTCTCCCCTAAGAATATCACGCTTTCACCGAGTGCTTTTCTAATTGCCTCATTCTTTGGGCAACATCATGGCCAACACGAACGCCGGGCCTACAAAGTAGATTGTAGCTGGGTTCGTATGACTCTGGTATGGCAGGGGCAGAAGGATTCGAACCCTCGGCACGCGGTTTTGGAGGTGGATAAACGTTCGGAAGCGAACGTTTGGGAAAGGCATGGATGAACATACAACAACCAGCTTTCCGCGCGGTTAAGGCAAACGCAACCTCAAATCACACGCCCCGCAAACTTTTGATGCTTTATTGATGCTATCCCAAAATCTCAGCCCCGAAAAATCGACGCTCAGCTCAAAATTTGTGCCGCTAAACAAAGATAACTCAGAAAAGTTCATCCTTCAACTGCGCTTCACAAAAGGCCTCCAACTCTGGCACATCCTCCGTAACAGTCACCCAGACCCGTTCCATATCCATAGCTCCGTAATCATGGGCAAACATATTCCGCATATTTTTGATTGCCCGCCAGTTGATACCCAACTCCTTTGACCGTGCCACAAAATCCTCTGAAAATCGGCCGGTCAATTCGCCAATTTGCAGTAGGTTCATACCGACAGAATCCGCATAATCCGAATCATCCGCAAACACCTAAAATGAATCTCCAAAGCGCTCCACAGTACGGTCGATTTTGTGGCAATACTGCAAGATATGCTCCAAAATCTGCCGGTCTTTACTGGGCAAGCTCATAAATCAGCACCTGATCCTTTCGTAGATTTTCCGTGAATACAATATTCGTTTCCTTGCCTAAAGTATTGGCGGTGACCATGTCTAGTCCTTTCCCAAGGGCCTCTTCAAAGTCGGCATATAGCGCGCCCAGAGCAAATAGCCCACGCAGGGCAGGAGCGTCCACGCAGAGGTCAACATCACTGGAGGGAGTGGCTTCGCCCCGGGCATAAGAGCCAAATAGATACACCTTTTTTACGCCATGCTTTTTTGCAATTGGCGCAACGATACCTTTGATTTCATTGATTGTGTAAACCTTTCGCGTCATGGAGAATCCTCCCTTTGTGATTTCAGTATAGCATAAAAAAACGATAGCTTCAAGCACGATCCTTCCCCATCATTCCTCCCACTTCACCCGCTCGGTCAATGAAGCTTTAGTCGCCGCTCGGAAGGATAGTTCCGCTGTGACCCACCCGACAACGAACAGCAAAAGCAGAATCCCCACTGCGGGCAAGGATATCGCGGAAACTTTCACGTCGAATATCTGCGCCAGCAGCGCATAAGAGAGAGCCGACCCAACCGTAAACGCCACCAGGCCGAACAACCCGCCCACGCTGTTTTCATACAGCAGCATCCGGCGAAGTTGTGCGTGGGTCATGCCTACAGTCTCCAGCATGGCGAACTCCCGCCGCCGCAGTACCGTAGATGTAAGGGCGCTGTTCACCATGTTCAAAAGCCCAATTAGGAAGATGATTCCGCAAAGGCTGTAGCCGGTAAGCTGGATGGCGCCCAGCCGTTCCTGCAATTCTATCATGTCGGTGAGCCTGCCTCCCACATCATACTCGAACCTTGTGTCGCCGGAGCCCACGCCGCGCCCCTCAATCAGAGCCTGCGCTTCCTCGAGCAGGTCATCTTCCATGCCCTCTTTCGCGTTCACAAGCACCTTGAATACCGGAGCGTCCGGGAGCTCCCTCTCAAAGACGCTCTCGGGCAGCAGGAAAAACACTTCCTCCACGCCGGTGTTATTCGCCGTGGGACTCCCGCAAATTTCCGCCAGAGCTGTCCAGAGGCCAGAGGACAGCTCCGCAGGGATGACTTCATATTCTCTTTTTAAGCCGTCTGAGGAAAGCGCCTCCCCGGGGGAAAACTGTATATCCGGGAGAATCTGCAGCTCGTTTTTCGTGAAAACGCACAGTACATGTTTGCCGTCGTACAGTTCCTCTCCGTCATAGTGAAAAGGCTTGAGCATATCATCCCGGTAGACGACAATATTCCGGCAGAGCTCGTCGGGGATGGAGAGAACGGCGGTTTTTATCCTGCCGCTGTCAAGAATACCCTGGTACTTCTCACGCTCCCACTCATATTCTGTTTTTTGCGCCAGAAATGCGCGAAGACTCTCTTCCAGACTGGGAGAAATATCCGCCTCTACCTGTCCAAAGCGCAGAAACTGCATTTCCTCAACGGCATCGGACGCGGCAAGCTTCTCAATCATATCCGGCTCCACCGCAATGAAGCTTGAGATTTGCGTAAGCTCGTTGGGGATAAGGCCATCGCGGTCCCCGTCCCACAGCCCCAGCTCCACGTCGAACATCCCCAACTGTTTTCCGCCAATCATCGTGTCAATTTCCGTGAACGCACCCACTAATATAAACAGCAGCACGGACACCACCGCCGAGAGGGAAGTGACCAGCATCCGGCCACGGCTTCGACGCAGCCCCGCCATAGCCAGGCTTCTGGGGGAGGCGGGGGCTTCCCTGCGCTTTTCCTTTTTGGGAGCTTTGCTTTCCAGTTCAGCCGAAACCGACTGTATGGGCGTCATTTTCTTGATACGCGCCAGGGGCCGGAGCGCCGAGAAGAACAGCGTAAACAGCGTAAGCCCCCCGCTGAGCAGGACAATAATCGGGCTGAACCGATAGGGCAGCACCTCTCCGCTCATGCTCATAAACACAGGGGCGAGCAGCCGGAACCCAATGAAATATCCCAGCAGAAGCCCCACGGGCAGCGCCCCGCAGGCAATAAGCCCGGTCTGCATAAGGGTCAGCTTTTTCATCTGCCTATGGGTCATTCCGATGACCTTCAAGAGTCCGAAGGCGCGCATGTCCTGGGTCAGGGCGATGGAATACACGTTGTAGATGAGCAAAAACGCCGCGAAGAACAGCACTCCTATCACCAAGAGTATCAGCAGAACGTTGCCCGGCTGGAGTAAGTTGCCCAAATCCGCACCCACATAGGCGTTGTTGATTTGTGTGCGCGGCTCCTCCCCGGGGAGCTCCCATGGGGACAGCCGTTCCAAGACCGCGTCCAACCGCTGCTCTATCCCGAAGCTGCTGTGAAAGTTCATCATGACGCTCAGTTCCAAT
>CAMWBA010000064.1 GCA_947172355.1 uncultured Bacillota bacterium | reverse complement strand
CACCGTAGGGCAGATTCTGCATGGACAGGATTTGCGCCACAATAGACAGCCCCAGTCCGGAGCCGCTGTATTCCGCTCCGCTGTCCCGATAGAACTTTGTCCAGATTTTTGGCAGGTCGTTTTCCAGGATCGTCCTGCCTTGGTTGAAGATGGAGAAATGCAGCGTCCCATCATCCACTGTCACTTCCAGCCGCAGAACCCCGCCGGGACGCACATTTTTCCTGGCGTTGACCATGAAGTTCTCCAAAACCTGCTCCATGCGCCGCCGGTCGGTCTCTACAAAGCATTTTTGTTCCGGCAGCACGTATTGCAGCTCAAAGTCCACATCGGGCGTGTCCACCAAAAGCCGCCCGGCCACGGTTTCCGCCAGCTCTACAAAGTCAAACCGGGTAATGTTCAGTTGAGCGGCCCCGCTTTCCAGGGCCGACAAATCCAGCAGAGTGACGATGAGGCCATTCATGCGCTCCACTTCGGAAATAATGACTTGGGCGTATTTCTGCTTTCTGGCCTCGTCCATCTCGTCCTGCAAGCCCTCGGCATAGGCCCGGATGATGCCCAGCGGAGTTTTCATCTCGTGGGATAGACTGTCCACCAGTTCCTTGCGCTCGGCCAGCAGAAGCCGTTCCTTTTCCACATCCTTTTCGAGCTGGGTATTCGCATCCTCCAGACGGACAAGGGCCTGTTGCAGATTTTCAGCCATTGTGTTCAGGCTGGCAGACAGTTCCCCAAATTCATCGGTTGAAACGAGATTGCAGGGGGCGGAAAAATCCAGTCCCGCCATGCGCTTTGCGGAGGCGTTCAGTTTGTCAATCGGTTTCGTGATAAAGCGGCCCATAAAAAAGTCGATGCCCAAGACCAGCAGCAGGACAAATCCCAGCCAGAGCAGAAAAGAGGCATCCTCGCTGACAGGCAGACGGGTAGACAGAATATAGGAGAAGATCAGCACGATCCCTGCCAGCTTTGACAGCATCACGATCTTTTTCCGCACAGTACGGAGGGAAAAAGCCTCTTTCATATTGTTACCTCGAATTTATAGCCGGAGCGGATCAGTGTGACGATATGCCGCCCCTCGTCTCCCAGCTTCTGCCGCAGGGTCTTGATGTGAGTGTCCACCGTTCGGGTCGTTCCCTCGAAATCATAGCCCCAGACACGGTTCAAAAGCTGCTCTCGATTGAATATCTGCCCAGGGTTTGCCATCAGAAAGGCGAGCAGCTCGTACTCCTTATGGGTCAAGGTAATCTCCTGACCGTCCAGATAGGCCTTGTGAGCGTTGGGCTGGAGCAGGATTTTCCCGGCGGTGATCGCTCCGGCGGCAGCGGGGGAGGAGCGGCGCAGGAGGACGTTCACCTTGGCCAGCAGCACCTTGGGGCTGAACGGCTTTGTCATGTAGTCGTCCGCGCCGTAATCATAGCCTTTCAGCTTGTCGTCCTCTTCACCCCTGGCGGTTAGCATGATAATGGGCATGCCGCTCATTTCCCGCGCCATCTTGCAGACGGAGAAGCCGTCCAAGTGCGGCATCATCACGTCCAGGATCATCAAATCTAAGGGATGATTTTTTAGGGTGACAAGCGCGTCTATGCCGTCATCGGCGGTAAAGCAGATATGTCCGCCCTTTCGCATATAGTCTGCGATGATGTCCTGCATGGCTGTTTCATCTTCGACAATCAGAATATTAGCCACCAATATTCCCCCTTTGCCTCTATTGTACCGCAATTTCGGGCTGCTGTCAGCAGCCAATTTTTATCTCTACAGCCTTGTACTGAACCGCAAAGCGGCACAATTTTGACAAAGATGTTGCGCGGCAGAACGGGCTATGGTATACTATACCAGGAGTCAGAGACTTCCTGGCTCCGCTCACACAAAAACATGAAAGAGGAGGTTTTCCCATGCAAATTTTACGTGAAAAAGACTATGATGCTATGAGCCGCCGGGCTGCCCAGGTCATTGCGTCGGAGGTCGTTCACAATCCGGCCTGCATGCTGGGGCTTGCCACTGGATCCACCCCCGTCGGAGCCTATCGGTATCTGGTGGACTGGTACAAGAAGGGCTGTTTCAGCTTTAAGGAGGTCCTCACCGTCAATCTGGACGAGTACGTGGGCCTCTCTCCCGACCACGACCAGAGCTACCGCTATTTCATGCAGTCCAACCTCTTTGACCATGTGGATATCCTGCCAGACTTCACCATGGTCCCCGATGGTCTGGCTGCCGACCTTGGAGCTGAGTGCGCCCAGTATGACGACTATATCCGCTCCCAGGGCTACGCCGCCCTCCAGCTGCTGGGGATTGGGCGCAATGGACATATCGGCTTCAATGAGCCGGGGGACTGCTTCGTGAAGGAGACCCATGTGGTGGACCTGGCCGAAAACACCATCGACGCCAACGCCCGCTTCTTCGCTTCCCGGGACGACGTACCCAGGCAGGCCATCAGCATGGGAATCGGCGCCATCATGAACGCCAAAAAGGTGCTGCTGTGCGCCAGCGGCGAGGAGAAGGCGGACGCCATCTATAACACCGTCTGCGGACCCATCACACCCCAGTGCCCAGGCTCCATTCTCCAGCTCCACCCCAATGTGGTTCTGGTCGCCGACGAGGCGGCGCTCAGCAAGCTGATTGCTGCCGGCGTAAAACTGTAACGAAAAAATCCCGAACGGTTATCCGTTCGGGATTTTTTATCCTCAAACCTCTTTGCCTATGAACTGCTTGACGGTATCGGAGGAGGCCGCTCAGCACTTCGAGATGCCCAGCGCCCGGTATACGTCCAGAATCCGGCGGAACAGCGGCTCGTCCGCACTCAGTCCGGTGTAGTCGGCCAGCGCTTTCTCTGCGCCCTCGGCCTTGATTTTGGCCATCAGCTCCACGCTCTGTTCATCCTCAGGGCAGTCAAACCGGAGGGCGGCGGCTGCGCCAAAGATCAGGTGATCCACCGGCAGGCCGTAGTTATAAGCGGTGGTCAGGGGCTTAATCAGCCGGTCGGTGGGGGCCAGTTTGCGGATCGGCTCTCTGGCCACCCGGACCGTCTCGTCCTCTAGAAAGGGGTTCTGGAACCGAGCAAAAATGCGGTCGATATAGGCGTGGTGTGCGTCGGGGTCGAAGCCGAATTTCTGAATGAGACCTTCGCCGCTCTCCTGCATGGCCCGGTAGACCAGATGGCCAATGGCCGGGTCGGCCACACTTTTCACGATGGTGGGATAGCCCTTCAGCGCGCCCAGATAGGCGCAGATGGCGTGGCCGCTGTTTAAGGTGAACAGCTTGCGCTCCAGATAGGCGGACAGATCGTCCACAAAACTGCACCCTTGGATGTCGGGCAGTTCGCCCTTCCAGCCGCCTTTCTCCACATCCCACTCGGTGTACTGCTCCACCGCCACATCCAGCGGATTCTCGAAGGAGGCCTTGGGAACGATACGGTCCACGGCACAGTCGGCAAAGCCCACATATTCCTTTGCGTAAGCGGCCTCCGCCTCGTTCAAATGGGAAAAAACGGCTTCCCGCAGCTGGCTGGTGCCCCGGATGGCGTTTTCACAGGCGACCACATTTAAAATTCGGGTGTTTCCGGCCGCCTTCCGGGCCTGAATGCCGGCGGCGATGGGCTTGGCGACAATGGGCAGAATGCGCAGCCCTACGGCGGTGGTAATCAGCTCGCAGTCCCCGGCGATGGCGTCCACCAGCTCCTGTCCGGCGGAGGAGATGCCGCTGATGTTAGTGACCGTCCACTCGGCGCACTCCTGGTCCTGAATGTGGACGGTGTAGCGTTTCCGCTCGTTGATGGCGGAGATCAGGTTCTCTGCCACATCGGCAAAGGTGACATGATAGCCGCTTTTCTCCAGCAGGGCGCCGATAAAGCCCCGGCCAATATTGCCCGCGCCGATCATAATTGCCTGTTTCATATCAATGTTCGCTCCTTTTCTTGTTATAGTGCATGGTTCCGGGTCTCGTTGGCAATAGTATAGCATCCCCTTTTTGCCGGGACAAGATTGGAAACCACCAAAAAAATTCGGGAATATTCGGTCAATATCCGTCAAATGAGCGATTATGAGCGTTTCTCGATATTTGCCGTGCAGTTTCTTCCCGCTATTTGGGCGGCGGTCGGAAGAACAGAGGCGCTTTTTCCAAAAAATGATGTGATTTGGCGGACTGCATAAATTTTAAGTGGATATTTTGTGCAGAAAGCGAAGGAGAAAGCGGTTGACTTTCGCTGGCCGGTATGGTAATATTTTGTCAGTCAAAAACAATCAATAAAGCAAAATCAATCACAAGGAGGGAGGGGTTTCTTTGCTGGCCGAACAGCGAGCCCGAGCGATTTTGCAGCAGGTTACTCAGCGGCAGACCGTCAGCGTCACCGACCTGTGCCAGATTACCGGGGCCTCCGAGGCCACCATACGCCGGGACCTAAATACCTTAGCCCGTCAGGGCAGGCTGGTTAAGATTCACGGCGGCGCCACCAGTCTGGAGGAAGAGGAGTTTCTGGCCCGGGAGCCGGACCTAGACACCAAACAGCGCTATGCCCGGGAAAAGGAACGGATCGCCCGCTATGCCGCCTCGCTGGTAAGCGACGATGATGTGGTATTTCTGGATACCGGCACCACAGTCCTCCATATGGCCAACCACTTGAAGGATTCCGGGGCGCTGTTTATCACCAGCAGCATTGACATGGCCGGGATGCTCTCTGCCCACGGCCGTCAGCTCTATATTCTGGGGGGAACGCTGAAACCGGGGACGGTGGACATTGTAGGCGCGGAGGCGATGAACTCCTTGCAGCGGTATAACTTTACTAAGGTGTTTCTGGGGACCAGCGGCGTCAGCGTCAGTCAGGGCTTCACCACGCCGGACCCGGAGGCCGCCGCATTGAAGATACTGGCCGCTTCCCGGGCGCAGTCGGTGTATATGCTGGCGGATTCCAGCAAATTTGGCCGGGTGACCGCCGCCGCTATACTGCCCCTGCCGGCGGCCCGGATTATCACCGACCGGACACCCGACCAGAAGTATTTGGACAGCACCGAGGTTGTGTCCGTTTAACCAGTTCTCGAAATACTGTATTTGCGCAGTATGAGATAATATCAAATTTGAAAGGATGTATTCATTATGGTATCCAAAAAGGTAAAAGTTATCAATCCCCAGGGTCTGCACATGCGTCCCGCCCAGCTGTTTGTGGCTGAGATGGGCAAGTATGACAGCAAGGTCACCATCCTCTTCGGCGAGAAAACCATCAACGCCAAGAGCATCATGAACCTGATGGCCTCCTGCATCAAGATGGACAGCGAGATTGAGATTCAGTGTGAGGGTGCGCAGGAGGCCGAGGCTCTGGACGCCGCCGTCAAGCTGGTGGAGTCCGGTCTGGGCGACCTGTAAGGAGAGGAGCGCACTATGGTTCTGAAAGGAATCAACGCATCAGACGGCGTGGGCTTGGGCCGCGCCGTCTGTGTGCGGGAAGAGAGTCTGGACTACTCCCATGTCCCTTACTCCGGCAAAGAGGCGGAGAAAGCCCGCCTTCAAGCGGCCATTGAGGAGTTCAACACCCGCACCTCCGCCATGGCCGACCGTATCCGGGAGCAGACCGGCCCCAAGGAGGCGGAGATCCTCACCGGCCAGATTGCCATGCTGGCCGATCCCTTTATGCTCTCTCAGATGCAGGAGGCCATCGACGGCGGTTCCTGCGCAGAGGGTGCGGCCGACGGGGTGTGCACGATGTATGCCGACATGTTCGCCGGGGTGGAGGACGAGATGATGCGCCAGCGGGCCACCGATGTACGGGACATCCGTGCCCGGCTGCTTTCCATTCTGTTGGGGGTGGCTGGCATTGATCTGAGCAAGCTGCCCGCCGGTACTATCCTGGTGGCCCGGGACCTCACCCCCTCCATGACGGTGGGGCTGAACAGGGAAAATGTGGTGGGCATTGTCACCGAGACCGGCGGCCGCACCAGCCACTCCGCCATTTTGGCCCGTGCCCTCCAGCTCCCTGCCGTCCTCTCCATTCCCAAGGCGCTGGAGCTGATTAAGGATGGCGACGGCCTGATTGTGGACGGCGGCGAGGGCGTGGTGGTCCTCAGTCCCGATGCCCGTACCCGCGGCGAGTACCTGGTCAAGCAGAAGCAGTTCCAAGAGAAGATGTCCGCCCTGGAGATTTACCGTAGCCAGCCCACTGCCGATGCGGACGGAAAATACTACCATCTGTACGCCAACATCGGCTCCGCCGCCGAGGCGGAAACGGCCGCCCAGTCCGGGGCGGAGGGGATTGGCCTGTTCCGCACCGAATTTCTCTTTATGGACCGGGCCAGCCTGCCCGATGAAACGGTGCAGTATGAGGCATACCACGCCGTATCCAAGACCATGGCGGGGAAAGAGGTCATTATCCGTACCCTGGATGTGGGGGGCGACAAGGCCATTGACTATCTGGGGATGGAGAAGGAGGAAAACCCCTTCCTGGGCCACCGGGCCATCCGTTACTGCCTGGACCGCCCTGAACTGTATAAGGTTCAGCTGAGGGCCCTGCTCCGGGCCGGGGCGGAGGAGCAGAACATCAAGATTATGCTTCCGCTGGTCACCTGTGTGGAGGAGGTCCGTTCCGCACGGGAACTGCTGGAACAGTGCAAAAAGGAACTGGCTGAGGCCGGAGTGGCCTATGACAAGGACATCGCGCTGGGGGCGATGATCGAGACCCCGGCCGCCGCCCTGATAGCCGACCTGCTGGCCCAGGAGTGCGACTTTTTCTCCATCGGCACCAACGACCTGACCCAGTACACCATGGCGGTGGACCGGGGCAATGCCAAGGTGGAGAAGCTGTATTCCCCTTTCCAGCCCGCAGTGCTGCGCTCCATCCGGAATGTGATTACCGCCGCCAAGCGGGCGGGCATCCCGGTGGGCATGTGCGGCGAGGCCGCCGCCGATCCCGGGCTGATCCCCTTGCTCATGTGCTGGGGCCTGGACGAATTTTCGGTCAGCTCCGCTTCGGTGCTGGCCTCCCGGGCCCAGATCCATCGCTGGCACGAGAAAGACTTCCGCCGTATCGCCGAGGAGGCCATGGGGCTGTCCACCGCCTCCGGCGTGGAGGGGTATCTGAAGGCCACAGTGAACCAATAATCCGGCAGGGGCCGCCCGAGGGGCGGCCCTCTCCCACGACCTGCGCCCATGTAACCGGGCGCCGAAGGCGGTGCCCTTACTAACCCGAAATCGGAAAGGAGCTACATCTGTGAAAGAACGCATACAGAAATTCGGGCGGTTCCTCAGCGGCATGGTGATGCCAAACATCGGGGCCTTCATCGCCTGGGGCCTGATCGCTGCCCTGTTCATCGAGGCCGGCTGGTTCCCCAACGCCACCATCGCCAAAATGGTCAGCCCCATGCTCTCCTACCTGCTGCCCATCCTCATTGCCTACACCGGCGGCAAGATGGTGGGCGGGCAGAAGGGCGCGGTAGCTGGTGCGCTGGCCGCGCTGGGCGCCATCGCCTCCACCGAGAGCACCATGTTTATTGGCGCCATGATCTGCGGCCCTCTGGGCGGTTGGTGCATCAAGAAGTTTGACCAGCAGATGGAGGGGCATATTCCCGCCGGGTTTGAGATGGTGGTCAATAACTTCTCGGTGGGCATCATCGGTGGTCTGCTGGCCATCTTGTCCATCTTCGCCATTGGGCCCACCTGCGTAGTCCTCACCGACTGGCTGGGCAAGGGCGTAGGCTGGCTGGTAAGCCACAGCCTGCTGCCCCTCACCGCTGTGCTGGTAGAGCCGGCCAAGGTGCTGTTCCTGAACAACGCCATCAACCATGGCGTATTTACCCCCATCGGCACCGAACAGGTGGAGGCCCTCCGGGCCGCCGGCGAGGTAGGGAAATCCATCCTGTATATGATCGAGTCCAACCCCGGCCCCGGACTTGGCCTGCTGCTGGCCTACTGTGTAGCCGGCAAGGGGGAGACCCGCTCTTCCGCCGGCGCCGCCGCGATCATCCAGTTTGTGGGCGGTATCCATGAGATTTATTTCCCCTATGTTCTGATGAACCCCATTGTCATCCTGGGGCCCATGCTGGGCAACATCTGCGGCATCTTCACGCTGAACCTGCTGGGCGGCGGCCTGTCCGGCCCCGCCTCCCCGGGCAGCATTATCGCCGAGCTGATGCTCACCCCCAAGGGCAGCTATTTCGCCAACATCGCTGGCATCGCAGTGGCCGGGGCGGTCAGCTTTGCCATCTCGGTATTTTTGCTGAAGTTCTTCGGCAAGGATGCCAGCCTGGCCGAAGCCCAGGCCCAGGTTGCCGCCAGCAAGGCAGCTTCCAAGGGCCAGGCGGCTCCCGCTGCAGCACCTACCACCGGCGCCGGTGTGGATATCAAGTCGGTGAAGAAGATTGTCTTTGCCTGTGACGCGGGCATGGGCTCCTCCGCCATGGGGGCCACCATGCTGCGTAACAAGCTGAAGGATGCCGGCATCACCGGCATTGAGGTTATTCACCATCCCGTGTCCGAGATTCCCGGGGACTGCCAGATTGTGGTCACCCACCACGAGCTGTCCGGCCGGGCGGCCCAGCGCGCCCCCCAGGCCCGGATCATCCCCATCCACAACTTTATGGGCGCACCGGAGTATGACGCCCTGGTGAATGAGCTGCTGGAGGCCCAGAAGGGTGCCGCCGCCCCGGCGCCCGCACCTGTGGAGTCCCCCAAGGACGAGGCCCCTGCCGCCTCCGAAGGTATCCTCCTGGAGCGGAAAAACATTGTGCTCAACTGCGCCTCTGTTACCCCTGAGGAGGCCATTCGTGCCTGCGGCCGGCGGATGGTGGAGAGCGGCTATGTGGACGAGGCCTATATCCAGGGGATGCTGGACCGGGAAGCCAGCTTCTCCGTGGCCATCGGCAGCCATGTGGCCATCCCCCACGGCACCAACGACGTCAAGCCCCTTATCAAGCGTACCGGCGTGGTGGTTATGACCTACCCCGAGGGCATCGACTGGAACGGCGATAAGGTCAAGCTGGTGGTGGGCATTGCGGCCAAGGGCGAGGAGCACCTAGAGGTGCTGGGCCGAATCGTGGCCATCGCCTCTACCGACGAGGACACCGACAAGCTGGTGGCCTCTGCCGATGCCGAAGTTCTGTTTAAAAATCTGAATGGGTTGTCGTAATGCATCGTCCCTGCCAAACAGCGGCATAATGCAGCCATAAAAAAGACGTCCAGCCTTAGTGGCTGGACGTCTTTTTTGCTGGAACAGCCTTTCGGGTTTCCTCTCCCCAGGTACACAATAGCTCCAAAACAGCCATAAGGGACCTTCCCCGTTTGGTGAAGGCGTGCTCCAGACGGGCGGCATTGCAAAGACGGACGGCTGCCAGCAGGCCGCGGCCCTGGCCGAGAAGTTCTGAGCGGCCGGTACTGCACCGGGATACGGAACAATTTATGGAATTTTAGGGGGTATTTTTTCAAGGGATTTTCCAAACGGTATTGAAATGGAGCCATAGAAAATGGTATAATTCCATTCATATCTGGGGTGCGGCGGCGGTTTCGTACAGGTTTCACGGGAGGAAGTGGACATATGGTCCGTATTCTGATTGCAGAGGACGATTCTCAGTGCTTCCGGCAGCTGGAGCAGTTTCTGGATGATTACAGCCGGGAGACCGGCCGGGCCTTCCAAATCACCCGCTTTGATAACGGGGAGGATCTGGTGGAGCACTATCAACCGGACTGTGACCTTCTCCTCCTGGATGTGGATATGCCCTTTATGGACGGCATGACGGCGGCGGGCCATATCCGCCGGGTGGATCCGGAGGTGGTGATTGTCTTTGTCACCAACCTGGCCCAGTACGCCATTCAGGGCTATTCGGTGAACGCTCTGGACTACATCCTCAAGCCCTTGAACTACTTTTCCTTCTCCCAGCGGCTCACCCGGGCTCTGCGCTATGTGAAAAAGCGGGAGGAAGATTACCTCACCGTGGCGGTGAAGGGGGGCGCACTGAAGCTGGAGGTGGGGGGCATCTACTACATTGAGCGGCTGGGCCGGCAGCTGATCTTCCACACCCAAGATGGAGTCCACGCCTCCTCCGCCACCCTTCAGCAGATGGAGGAGGCTTTGGAGGACAAGGGGTTTGCCCGGTGCAACAAGGGCTATTTGGTCAACTTAGCCCATGTCAGCGGCATACAGGATGGCTGTGCCGTGGTCCGTGGGGACAAATTGCTGATCAGCCGGGGGCGCCGGGGTCCGTTTCTAGACGCCTTGGCCGACTACATAGGGGGAATCCGCGGATGAATCAGGTCTATCTGTCTGACATTCCCCGTCTGTTCACTGCCGCCGCCGAGTGGTGCGCCTGTGTGGTGTTTATTCTCAACCACCCGCGGCGTCTCACCGGGTCCCGGCTGTGGAGCGTGCTGGGGGTTGGGCTGGCGGTCCAATGCCTGTTTCTCCAGCTGACGGATGAACTGCACATCGCCCTGTGGCTGCCCTGTATGGCCGGGGCGGTGGGGCTGATGTTCCTGCTGATTGCCGCCTGCTGCGGCATTCCCCTGGCCGGAGCGGTCTACCTCACCGCCTGGGCCTTTTTAACGGCGGAGTTTGCCGCCTCTCTGGAGTGGCAGCTGTGGTCTTACACCCGCCGCCTCCTGGGATTGGAGACGGGGTCGGGGTATACCCTTGGGCTGTCTCTTCTGGTTTTGACGGCGGTGTATGCGGGGGTGTTTGCGCTGATGCATGGACTCCAGTCCCGGCGGGCGGACCCGGATACCGCGCTGGCCTTTCAGCCCAGAGATCTTTGGCCCCCGGTGGTTATCAGCATCACCTGTTTTTTGATGAGCAATCTTTCCTTTGTTTACACCAATACCCCGTTCAGCAGCTCGGCCATTGAGGGCATCTATAACATCCGCACCCTGATGGACCTGGCCGGAGTGGCTATGCTGTATGCCTGTCATGTTCAGCGCTGTGAGCTGTATATCCAGCGGGAGCTGGACGCGATGCAGAATATTCTGCAAAATCAATATGTCCAGTATAAGCAGTCCAGAGAGAGCATCGACGTGGTAAACCGAAAGTATCACGACCTGAAGCATCAGATTGCCGTTCTTCGGGCGGAGCAGGACCCCCAGCGGCGGCTGGACTTCTTGGACGGCATGGAGGCGGAGATCAAGACCTACGAGGCACAGAACAAGACGGGCAATTCGGTGCTGGACACCGTGCTCACCGGCAAGAGCCTGTACTGTGCCCGCCACGGCATTGAACTCACCTGTGTGGCCGACGGAGCCCGGCTGGATTTTATGGATGTTATGGACATCTGCTCCATCTTCGGCAACATGCTGGACAACGCCATTGAGTGCGAGCTGCAAATCAAGGAGAAAAAGAAACGGCTGATTCATCTGGCCGTCTATGGCAAAAAGGATTTTTTGGTTATCCGGTGTGAAAACTATTGCGAAACGGCCCTGGAATTTCAAGACGGTCTGCCTGTCTCCACCAAGGGAGATGGGGCCTATCACGGGTTTGGTGTCAAGTCCATCCGCTGCGCCGCCGAAAAGTACGGCGGAACCATGACCATCCACCATCAGAACCGCTGGTTCGAGGTCAATATCGTCATCCCGGTCAAAGCCCCGGTTGTTTGAACTGTCAAACGACCGGGTTTCTTTTTGTGCGAAATTGACAGAAGAAAAAACAGTTTGTGCGGAAAAACAAGCAGTTTGCGCGGCTTGTGTGTTGGGCACAATGGAATGTGGTATGATGCGTCCTGTAAAAGACTGGGGCAGCGGCCGGCCCCAGTTACAACAGAGAAGGAGGAACCCTGTATGCTTGCTATCAACATGGATGATGTCATGAACGTACTTGGCATGATCAAAACCCACCTGATTGTCCTTGCGGTGATCGCGGTGCTGGCCATTGTGGCGATGGTTGCCTGCGGAAAACTGGCAAAGGACAAAAAATTCCTGGTCCGCACCCAGGCCGGTCTGGCTGTGTTTCTGGCTGTGGTGATTGTGGCCAACCTGATCTGCACCGGGCCCATGTCCAGTATGCTGGACCTGGTGAGTGAGACCTCTTACCTCACCGAATCCACCACCGCTGAGGCCACCCAACTGGTGACGCAGATGGCCGAGGAGGGCATTGTTCTGCTGGAGAACGACGGTCTGCTTCCCCTGGCCAGCGGCTCCAAGCTGAATGTGTTCGGCTGGGCTTCCACCAATCCCTGCTACGGCGGCACCGGCTCCGGCGCTCTGAATGACGCCTACCCCACCGTCACGCTGCTTCAGGGGCTGAGCAATGCCGGCTTTACGCTCAACACAGAGCTGGAGAAATTTTACACCGACTATAAATCCGACCGCCCCTCTGTGGCCATGTCCGTCCAGGACTGGACGCTGCCGGAGCCCAACGTCAGCCTGTATACCGACGAGATGATGAACAACGCCAAGGAATTTTCCGACACGGCGGTAATCGTGATCACCCGGGTGGGCGGCGAGGGTGCCGACCTGCCCACCGACATGGCCGCCGTAGTGGACGGCAGCTGGATCCGCCGCCAGGCCGAGCGCAACGGCGAACTGCGGGGCGCAGGCTACTACAACGGCTCCTATGA
This sequence comes from uncultured Bacillota bacterium, assembly GCA_947172355.1. Taxonomy (GTDB): domain Bacteria; phylum Bacillota; class Clostridia; order Oscillospirales; family Oscillospiraceae; genus Lawsonibacter. The sequence goes on along the minus strand of CAMWBA010000064.1, from coordinate 2,544 downwards.
CGACACGCTGAACGCCGGCAACGACTGGGACACCGGTGACCACTTCCTCCAGCTGTCCAACCGGGAGGAGGAGATGGTGGACCTGGTCTGCTCCAACTTTGACAAGGTTCTGGTGGTCTACAACGGCGCCAACGCCTTTGAGCTGAACTGGGTCAACGATTACCCCCAGATCAAGGGCCTGATTCTGTGCCCCGGCACCGGCCAGAGCGGCTTTGATGGCCTGGGCCGCATTGTCTCCGGCGCAGTAAATCCCTCCGGCCGCACGGTGGATACCTTTGTCATCGACATGGAGAACACCCCCTGGTGGAACAACTTTGGCGACTTCAAATACACAAACATGAGCGATATGGACAGCGACGCCAGCAACTTTGACCCCGCCGGTTCCTCCGCCTCCTTTGTCAACTATGTGGAGGGCATCTATGTGGGCTATAAGTTCTATGAGACCGCCGACGATGAGGGCCTGATCCGCTATAACGACGTGGTTCAGTACCCCTTTGGCTACGGCCTGAGCTATACCAGCTTCACCCAGGAGATGGGCCCCATCTCCGAAAGCGGCGGCACAATCTCCTTTGACGTCACCGTCACCAACACCGGCAGCACGGCCGGCAAGGAGGTGGTGGAGGTCTATGTGAATCCTCCCTACACCGACGGCGGCATTGAAAAGGCCAGCGCCAACCTGATTGCCTTTGACAAGACCGGTCTGCTGGAGCCCGGCGACTCTGAGAAGGTGACCATCTCCTTCCGGATGGAGGATCTGGCCAGCTATGATATGAGCGGAACCGGCCGCTATGTATTGGAGGCCGGCGACTATATCATCTCCATCAACCGCGACGCCCACACCGTCCTGGAGTCTGCGGTCTATACCGTCGCCTCCACCGTGGACTACAGCTCCGGCCGTTCCACAGACCAGATTCCTGCGGTCAATCAGTTCAGCTATGCCCAGGGCGGCATCACCTATCTGTCCCGGGCCGGCGGTTTTGCCAACTATGCCGCCGCCACCGCCGCTCCCACGAATTACGAAATGAGCGCTGCGGACAAGGCTGGCTTCTACAACACCAAGAACTACCTCACCGCCGAGGCCACCGCCGCCGATGAGGACCCTGCCGCCGCCCCTGTCACCACCGGGGCCAAGAACGGCTTGCAGCTCAAAGACCTGCGGGGACTGGACTATGACGACCCCAAGTGGGACCAGCTGCTGGACCAGATGACGCTGGACGACATGAATGCCCTCATCTCCCTGGGCGGCTATCAGACCAACTCGGTCAGCAGTATCGGCAAGGTCCGTACCAACGACAATGACGGCCCTGCCTCCATCAACAACAACTTCACCGGCGTAGGCTCGGTGGGCTTCCCGGCGGGCGTGATGATCGCCGCCACCTGGAGCAAGGACATGGCCCTGGCCTTTGGACAGAGCATTGGTAAGATGGCCGATGAGATGAACACCTCCGGCTGGTATGCCCCCGCCATGAACATTCACCGCACCGCCTTTGCCGGGCGCAACTTCGAGTATTTTGCCGAGGACGGCCTGCTCTCCGGCGCCATTGCCGCCAACGCCGTCGCCGGCGCCAAGGAACACGGCGTGTACTCCTATATGAAGCACTTTGCCTTGAACGACCAGGAGGGCAACCGCAACTCCATGCTGTGTACCTGGTCCAACGAACAGGCCATCCGGGAAATCTACCTCAAGCCCTTTGAGATGTGTGTGAAGGATGCCGGCTGTGAGGCCGCTATGTCCTCCTTCAACTATATCGGCAACCGCTGGGCCGGCGGCTGTTCCCAGCTGCTCAACACCGTCCTGCGGGACGAGTGGGGCTTCCGGGGCTTTGTGGAGACCGACTACTTCGGCGTCTACGGTTACATGACTGCGGACCAGGCCATCCGAAACGGCTGTGACCTGATGCTGGTCGCCTATCAGACCGCCACCAACAACGTGCAGTTCCGGGAGACCAACGGTGCCCAGCAGGCCATGCGCACCGCGGCCAAGAATATCCTGTACGTCACCGTCAACAGCCGCGCCTACACCGACGCCAACTATGAGAAGGCCACCGCCACCCCCGTGTGGAGGACCGCCCTCATCGCTGCCGACGTGGTGGCCGCCGCCGCTTTCCTGGGCCTGGAGTTCATGGCCATCAAGGGCTATAAGAAGCGCCAGGGCTGATTGCCGGAGCAAGTTCCGCAGTAAACCCCCGGCCCGTGTCCCCAAACGGGTGCGGGCCGGGGATATTTTTGATGAGAGGAGCGCGCTTCCCATGAAGCACGGAGATATTATTCAGAAGATGACCTTGGAGGAGAAGTGCTTTCTCCTCTCCGGCAAGGATTTTTGGCAGACCCGCAGCGTGGAGCGGCTGGGCCTTGCCAGCATTACCCTGTCTGACGGGCCTCACGGCGTCCGCAAGCAGGCGGGAGCGGGGGATCAGCTAGGGCTGAACCCCTCTCTGCCTGCCACATGTTTTCCCACCGCCGCAACCATTGCCAACTCCTGGGACCCGGCGCTGGGGGAGATGGTGGGCGAATGTCTGGGGGAGGAGGCCGCCAGCCAGGGGG
>CAMWBA010000063.1 GCA_947172355.1 uncultured Bacillota bacterium | reverse complement strand
AGATTTTCGGCAGCGAGATTGCCGGTATTCCCACCGAAACCGTTCTGGCGATCACTCAGGCCCAGGTTTGGGGCGGCGGGGCAATTTTGTGATAATTCCTCTCAAAATAAAGCGGAAGGGCAAGGCTTGGGCCTTGTCCTTCCGCTCATATAAGCAAAGTTTTCCTGCAAGCGCGAAGGTTTCCAGCGGCTCCTGGGCAATGCGAGGAGCCGGAAAATCAACTGCGTCGTGGTGAAAGACCTTTCCCGGTTTGCCCGGAATTACAGTGACGCTGGCAGGCAGACGGGAGAAAAAGAGTTACCGCAGAGAGAATTTCCTTACGTTCTCTTTACTTTCTATGATGGCTTAGCAGCTGGCTTTTGCAATTACTAATCACCATATATAGCAGCTATATCATAAATTCTGCGTTTCATTTCTTTACGAATATGGGGAGGCTCAACACACTCACATTTGCCTCCAAAGCCAAGAAGAATATCATAATAATACTCATTTTCAATAAATGGAAAATCCACAACATAATGTTCGTCACCGTCCGGCATAAAGTGGTTGTAGGTGCAATATTCAAGCACTCTATCCAGTATAGATTTATGGATACGAATTTTGATTTCTGTCTGCATCGCCGTCAAAATTTCCTCAAAATCCAAAATCGGTTTTTGATAATCTCGTGGAATAAAAGTTTTCTGCCTCATTTGCAGGTCTGACATACGGGATAGCCGAAATAGGCGATAGTCGTTTCTGGTATAGCAATACCCATAAAAATACCAGTGGCTGCTTTTCAATACAAGCTGATACGGCTCAACTGTCCGTACAGTTTTATTTCCATGATGAGCCGTATATCCAAAGGAGAGCAGCTTACAATTCTGCAAAGCTGCTTTAATCGTTTCTAAATATGGTTGTATATTTGGATTGCCCATCCACGGACTTAAATCTATACAGATTTGACTTGTCTTTATTTCAATGTCTTTCGCTTTTTCAGCAGGAATAAAACTTTTTACTTTTGCAAGGGCGTTTACCAGTTCATCGCCTCGTACCATATTTGAAAGACCGGAAAGCCCCACCAAGATTGCGGAAAGATCATCTGCTGAAAAAACTTTTTTGTCAATTTTATATTCCGGCATGATTTCAAAGCCGCCGCCAACTCCTGATATGGAACGAATAGGGATGCCAGCTATATTGATCGCATCTATATCACGGTAGATCGTGCGTGGAGAAACTTCAAACATATCAGCTAACTCCTGTGCGCCCATGCGCTTTTGATCAAGAAGTACCATAATAATACTGACAAGTCTATCAATTTTCATCTGGCAGCCGCCTTTCAAAAGCCTCCATATCATTATAGATTGTTGCCATACTGTTGTCAACGATTGAATGGTACAATAGCAAAGCAAGTAAACCAAAACGGAAAGAAAGTGGAGGGAATCATGTTTACCGTCTATGTTTATGTTCTTGATACCTTGGCCGACTGGGAGTTAGGCTATGTTACAGCAGAGTTGTGCTCCGGACGATTTTTCCGAAAAGGCGCACCAGAAGTATCGGTCAAAACAGTTGCCATTTCAAAAGGACCGATTTTAACAATGGGTGGCCTGACAATCGTTCCCGATTGCACCATCGACGATGTTGTGGTGAACGAAAAAAGTGTGCTGCTGTTGCCTGGAGCAAACACATGGAACCATCCGAAGCATGGCGCAATCATTGAAAAAGCCAGCGAACTTCTTTCGGCGGGTGGTATGGTATGCGCTATCTGCGGGGCCACTGTTGCACTAGCAAACGCCGGCCTGCTGGATCAGCGTCCGCACACCAGCAATGGAACCGGATATCTTGAGATGGCTTCACCTATCTATAAGGGACAGAAGTTCTTTGTTGCCGCACCATCTGTTGCAGACCATAATCTGATTACTGCAAGTTCTACTGGGGCCTTGTTGTGGGCAAAGCAAATCATTGAGCGGTTAAATGTTTTTCAGTGTAACACACTGGAAGCGTGGTATGCGTATTTCAGCACTGGTGAGGTTCCGCATTTCTTTACCCTCATGCAAACTTTGTCCGAAAATAACTAGGGCTTGTTTAAAAAATGTCAACAAGCCCAAGCGGCGGTTTTAAGAAATTAAAACTGCCGTTCTTTCATCCCCCAAAACCGGGCAACTGACAGCCTGGTCAGGAAAATCCGCAAACTTATCAAAAAGGATATGGAACAAAGCAGATTATTCGGCAAATGATATTTTTATTTTGGACACTCCCTCGCAGACCGGACCTGTCCCCGCCTCCTTCGCACCACTGGACAACCCGGACAAAAATGGATATAATAGGGAAACCACGTTGCGGAAGGAGTCCCCCCATGCTATACCGCTTTCTCTGGATCTTTTTCATCTACGCCTTTCTGGGCTGGTGCACCGAGGTGAGCTATGCCGCCCTGGCCACCGGAACATTTGTCAACCGCGGTTTTCTCAACGGGCCGGTGTGCCCGGTCTACGGATTCGGAGTGGTCATCGTCCTCGCCGGACTGACCCCGCTGGAACACAATCTGCCGCTGCTGTTCCTGGGCTCGGTACTCCTCACCTCCGCTCTGGAGTGGCTTACCGGCTTTGTGCTGGAAAAGCTGTTCCACCAGCGGTGGTGGGACTACTCCGACCAGCCCTTCAACCTCAGCGGCTATATCTGCCTGCGCTTCTCCATCGCATGGGGGCTTGCCTGCCTGTTTGTGGTCAAGCTGCTCCACCCTACCGTACTGCTGCTCATCCATCTCATACCCAAGCCGCTGGGAGTTGTTCTGCTGGCCATGCTGGGGGCGGTGATGGCGGTGGACCTGGCGGCCACCGTGTCCACCATCATCCGGTTCAACCGCCGCCTGGCTCAGATTGACGAACTGGCCGCGAAAATCAAGGATGCCTCCAACGAGTTCGGCGAAAACCTGGCGGACCGGGTGCTGGACGCCGCCGAGCGCGGTGCGGGCTGGAAGGAGGACTTGGACGAACTGTCCTCCAAGCTGGCGGAGCGCCGGGCCGAGCTGGCCGGCAGCCTGGAGGACTGGGAACAGCACCGGGACGAGCAGCGCGCCCAGGTCCGCCGCCAGCTGGAGGAGTGGCGCACCGGCCTTCAGGCCCTTCTGGATGGTCACTCCTTCGGCCACCGCCGCCTGCTGCGCGCCTTCCCCCGCCTTCGCTCCATCGACCACAGCGGCGCGCTGGACCATCTGCGCCGCCGGGCGGAAAATTTAAGGAGGCATTAAATGGTATTTCTCTTTACAATGCCAGAAATTCCATGATATAATATCCGACACCATGTCCCCCCACTCTTCCGCCTCTCTGCGGGGCGGGAATCCCAGACAACCTTAGATGGAACGACTTGAGAAAGAAGATCGAATGTCATGGACGAACTGCAAAACTTAAAGGACCGAATGGAGCGGGAGCGGCCCGCTCCGTGGCAGGACCTGCCGGATCTCGCTTTGTATATGGATCAGCTGATCTCTTATATGCCCCGGCAGCTGATCCGCTTTGACGGCGGGAACGCCCTCACCCCCGCAATGGTAAACAACTATATCAAAGACGGCCTGGTCCCTCGGGCCGAGGGCAAGCGGTACGGTCCCATTCATCTGGGCTATCTCACTGCGGTGGTGGCACTAAAGCAGGTGCTCACCGTCCGGGATATCGGCGCCCTGATGGGGGCCGGGCGCTCTCTGGAAAAAACGCCGCCGGAGCAGTACGCCTATTTCTGCGACGCGCTGGACCAGGCCCTCACCGACACAGCCCAAGCCATTGACCCGGAGGCGGGTCAGTCCGACCTGGCTCGAATGGCTCTGGATTTTGCTGTACGCAGCTACGCCAACCAGCTGGCCTGCCAGCGCATTTTAAGTATTCTCCAACCCCAGGAGGAGAAGGGAAAACGCAAATGAGAAGGAGTGTTATCTATGTCTGACTTCGCAATCCTCACCGATTCCTCCGCCGACTTGGGCGCCGGCAAGGCGAAGGAACTGGATGTGCAGGTTGTCCCCCTCGGCTTCTGTATGGACAACCACACCTATTATGATTACCCCGACAACCGGGATATGGACCCCCACGCCTTCTATGAGCGCCTGCGCAGGGGCGACGCAGCCACTACCACCGCCGTCAATATGGCTCAGTATACCGACGCCCTGGAACCCCTGCTCCAAAGCGGAAAGGACGTACTGATTCTGGCCTTCTCCTCCGCCTTGTCCTCCACTTACAATGCCTCTGTCATTGCGGTGGAGGAATTGCAGAAAAAGTATCCCCAGCGGAAGCTGTTCACGGTGGACACACTGTGCGCCTCCTTGGGGCAGGGCCTGTTGGTATGGTACGCCGCCCGGCAGCGGGACAAAGGCCACTCCATCGAGGAGGTCCGGGACTGGATCGAGGACCACAAACTGAATCTGTGCCACCAATTTACCGTGGACGACCTCTACTTTCTCAAGCGCGGGGGCCGTATCTCCGCCGCCACCGCCATAGTCGGCTCTGTACTGCATATCAAGCCTGTCCTTCATGTGAACAACGAGGGGCGTCTTGTCAACATCGGCAAGGTCCGGGGCCGGCAGGCCTCTCTCAAAGCCCTGGTGGACCGGATGGAGGAGACCGCCATCGACCCGGGCAGCCTGACCGTCTTTATCAGCCACGGCGACTGCCTGGAGGACGCCCAAACGGTGGCCAGTCTGGTCAAAAAGCGCTTCGGGGTGGAGGATATCTACATCAACTATGTGGGACCCGTCATCGGCGCCCACTCCGGCCCGGGTACTGTGGCTCTGTTCTATGTCGGGACCAACCGGTGAGGCCATGACCAACCATTGGACGTTTGTTTCAGAGGACGCCGGGACTATCTCCCTCCACGACCACCGCATCTCCCGGGTGGAGGAGGCCGGGGCCAACCTGATTTTCGCCTTTGAAAGCGGGTTTGATGTTACAAAAGACAACTCTCTCAACCCCACCGGCCGGCACCGGAACACTGACCCGGCGGCAATCATTCTGGAAGGCTGGCAGTTTATTGAGGGGGCGTTCAACCGGAGTGTGGAGGTACATTACCCTGACGGGACGAGGCGCCGCCTCCCGGAAAAGCCCCTGTCCAAAGAGCTGTTTTTAAGCGGCGCCTTTGAGGTGGAGGTGCTGGATTTTGACTGGACCCCGGAAACCGGAGCATTTCACCTTGACGGAGACGGCGGAATCTACTATGATGAACCGGATACTCCAGACGGTCCGGTGGGGTTTGTCACTCTGGATTTATATGTGGAGCGGCTGCTGTTCTGCTGGAACGACCTGCCTCGGGACGCTTGGTTCCAGGACTGGCCCAGACAATAGATAGGATGTGTAAGCATGGATGAGATCAAATGGCTGGAGGTGACGGTCAACACCACTCCAGAGCGGCTGGATACAGTGTGCGCCCAGTTGGCCGCCGCCGGCATGGACAGTCTGGTCATCGAGGATGAACAGGACTTTTTGAATTTTCTGGAGCAGAATAAACGGTATTGGGACTATGTGGACCAGGAACTGCTGGACCGGATGCACGGGGTCACCCGGGTGAAGTTCTATGTCACCGACGATGGGGATGGCCGTGCCCAGCTGACACAGTATACCCACGGTCTGGAGGAGGAGTACACCGCCACCCCCCTCGCCGACAACGACTGGGCCTACAGCTGGCAGAAGTACTACAAGCCCCTGGAGATCGGAGCGCGGCTCTATGTGGTCCCCCAGTGGCTGCGCGAGGAACCCATACCGGCAGGACGGGTGCCCTTCTACCTCAACCCTGGACTCACCTTTGGCACCGGCTCCCACGCCTCCACCCAGCTTTGCCTGGAGGGGGTGGAGGAACACACGGTCTCCGGCTGTGATGTGCTGGATTTGGGTTGCGGCAGCGGAATTTTGTCCATCGCCGCGCTGTGCCTGGGGGCCAAACATGCCGTGGCGGTGGACATCGACCCCAAGGCGGTGGATGTGGCCTATGAGAACGCCGCCCTTAACGGGATTGGTCGGGAGCGCTATACCGTCCGGTCAGGCAATGTGCTGTCCGACAAGGCTCTGGCGGCGGAATTGGCCGGGCGGAGCTACCACCTGGTATTGGCCAACATTGTAGCTGACGTCATCATCCCTCTGGCTCCTCAGGTGCCTAAGCTGCTGAATCCGGACGGTGTATTCCTCTGCTCCGGCATCATCGACACCCGGACCCATGAGGTGGAAGAAGCATTAAAACAGGCCGGCCTGACTATAACCAGAAAGCGAGAGAAGAACGGCTGGGCGGCTTTGGAGGCGCACTTATGAAAATACTGATCTACGGACCCAAATCCCGCTACGACCTGTACACCCCCGATTTTGTACCGGACCTGCCGGTGGAACTGGTATTCAGCGCGGCTCACCAATCCACCCTTCAGGCCGCGCAGGCCAATCCGGACACCGAGGTGATCCTGACCGACGCCATCACCCCGGTGGGTCAGGATGTTATCAACGCTCTGCCCCAGCTGAAAATGATCCACTCCGAGGGGGTCGCGTTCAACGCCATCGACACCGCCGCCGCCCAGAAACGGGGGATATTCGTCTGCAACAACAAGGGGTGCAACGCAGGGAGCGTGGCGGAACACACCATAATGCTGATGCTGATGGCCCTGCGCCGGGGAATCACCGGCCATCAGGCCGTAAAGGCTGGGCAGCAAATTCAGTTTAAGGAGCAGTTTATGGTGTCCAGTGCTCCGGAACTGGGCGAGCAGACTGTGGGCATCGTCGGACTGGGGGACATTGGTACGGCTGCCGCCAAATTGCTGCGGCCCTTTGGGTGCAGTCTGTATTACTACTCGGCCCACCGCCGTCCGCCGGAGATAGAGTGCGAACTTGGAATTTCCTATCTCCCGCTGGAAGAACTGGCTGCCAAGTGTGACATTCTCTCCCTCCACTGTGCGGTCAACGCCCAGACCACCCACATGGTCAACGAGGCATTCCTTTCCCATATGAAGCAGGGAGCCATTCTGGTAAATACCGCCCGGGGCCAGCTGGTGGACAATCTGGCCGTCCGAACAGCCCTTTTGGACGGCCGGTTGGGCGGCCTTGCCATAGACACACTGGACCCGGAACCCACCCCAGCGGACCACCCCCTTGTGGACCTGCCTCCGGAAATTGCGGACCGTGCGGTGTACTCTCCCCACTTGGGCGGCATCACCGGCGGCGTTTTCCGCCGTGCCCACCAAAACATGTGGAACTCCGTCCGTCTGCTGCTGGAAGGCCAGCGCCCCAACTTTATTGTAAACGAGCTTTGACCTTGACAGGTCCCCTGGCCATAGCCCTGGGGACCTGTTGGTTTTATCTTGCGTTTCCTTCCTTCAGCGGACATCGTCCGCTGGAGGCGCACTTCATAGACGCATAGAAGGGGCCGGATGCCGCTTCCAGGGAAAACTGTCCCAAAAACCGGACTGCCCGGTCTTTTCTGACAGCACTCCCTGACGAGCTGCGCATCCGGCCCCAACCGATTTACTCAGCAAGCATAATCTGCTCCCAAAAGGGCAGATTACTTCATGCCGTTCTCGTAGGACTCGATCATCTTCTTGAACGTGTGACCCGTACGACCAGCGTGCTGCTGGACCCCTTGGGCGCTGTGCACCGCACTTGACCGCAGGTTCTCTAAAAACTTTTCAGTCGATTCCCCCGTAAAAATCTTGACTTGCAGCCGCAGGGAGCCGTCCGCCTCTGGCGCGGCAAATATCTTGTCGATATACTTGTCCACAAACTCCTTGCTGATAAGACCTTGTGCGGCGTCCCGCTTGGCCTCCCGGAGCACCCGGCGGATGGTGTCGATCTGTTTGCGGAAATTATCTCTGGATAGCTGCTGCTGTTCCAGGCCGTAAATTTGCCGCTCCGCCTCGCTGATCTCCTTGTCACATTCCTTGTTCATGGCAAGGAAGTCCCGGTCAGAGAGCTGGCCCACCGCGTTGTAGCCCAGCAGCTTGCTTTTCTTCTTTTGTGCCAGCTCGATTTGCTGACGCAGGGCGGCAATCTGCTGCGCCGTGTCCGCTCCTTCCCCGATTGACTTGTACATCTCAATGTATTCCTCAATCAGTGCCTCGGCATCCGCTTCTGTTTCACTAAACACATCCAACAGGAGGGGCTTTAACTCCTCCTCGTAAATTGGGAAGGAAGCGCAGGAATCAGCCCCATTTTTGATTTTCCCGGAGCAGACCCATTTGCTGTTTTTCTTTCCGCTCCTGTCTGCCGACTCCCGGCGGTAGTAGGCCGTTCCGCAGCAGGTACAGAACAGCTTGCCGGTGAGCAGGTTGGCGTGGTTGCAGATCCCTTGCCGTCCCTTCACGTCCTCACTGCGCTTTTTCAGCACGGCGTTAGCCTGATCCCACAGCGCCTCCTCCACAATGGCCGGGACTATTTCGCCCGTCTCGTCTTTGAACATCACCCATTCCTCCGGGGGGAGAAACTTCTGCTTCTTGGTAAACAGATCAATGACCTTCACCTTATTGCCCACGTAGTAGCCCTTGTATTTTGGATTAGAGATTATCCCCGACATGGTGGTGTGGGCAATCTTCTTGCCGTTGTGGTTTCGGTAGCCCTTTTCCCAAAACAGGTTTTCGAGCTGCTTCATGCTGTATTCTTCGGTGGCGTAAAGCTCAAAGAGTTCCCGCACCATGGGGGCCTCGCTCTCGTCAATCACCAGCCGGCCCCCGTCCTTCACATAGCCGAAGATGCGGCTGTTGCCCAGTACCACACTTTTCTTAATGGCCTGAGCATGTCCGAATTTCACACGGCTGGACAGCTTCCGTAATTCGTCCTGGGCGATTCCGGACATAATTGTCAGGCGGAGCTCGCTATCCTCATCAAAGGTGTTGATGTTGTCATTCTGGAAGAACACCCCTACCCCGGCGCTGAGCAGCTCCCGGGTGTAGAGGATGGAGTCCAGGGTGTTTCGGGCGAAGCGGGTAATTTCTTTGGTAATAATGAGGTCAAAGAGCCCCGCCTTGCCGTCCTCCACCATGCGGTGGAAGTCCTCCCGCTTTTTGGTAGTGGCGGCGGACAGACCCTCGTCCACATAGCCGGGTACATACTCCCAGGCGGAGTTTCTCCGGATAAACTCCTCATAGTAGCTCACCTGGTTGCCCAGAGAGTTGAGCTGTTCATCACTCTCGGAGGATACCCGGGCATAGAAGGTCACCCGGAGCTGGATGTCGTAAATGGATTTGGTGCGCAGGGCCTGGCGGATGCTGTGTATGTCCATAGCTCGTCTCCTCTTTATTTCGTTTTATCATCTTCTACTTTGTAGCTTATCACAGAACATGAAATAAAGCAAGGAGGACTGCACACAAACAGCAGCCCCCCTGTTCCTGTCAGGTCATGGTCATTTTCCAGCTGTCGATTTTCAGTACCATCTTGCTGCGTTCCCGCTCCGTGATGACCCCCTTCTCATACAGCACCCGGTTGTAGTAGGACAGCCAGATCTTTGCTGCCGTTTCCTTCCTGCGCTGCTCGTTGGATTTCTGCTCAGACATAGCTGTCCCTCCTTTCTCTGAAATGATTTCCGTATTTTACCTAATCTATACGGCTGTCGATAGGCTTCTACTTTCTCCCCGCACTTACGGGGCAGACGGAAACAGGTAGCATAGTCGCTTTGAGACAGTCGGGCCTGCTTTGCCTTTTTCGTAAGGAGACACCCAAGGCGGAGAATTTACCAGCGGGGAAGTTTAAAAAAAGCCCCCTCAAAGAGAGGGAGCTTCCAGTACGTCGGTCGCCCTTTGCAAAAATTCCGGTTTACTTATGCCCTCTCTGGTCGTGTAATCCTCTAGTCTTTGGGATAAGTCCGGTTTTACTCTGGCGGCAAATTGACGGTTCGTTTTTTTGTTATACCTGGCTTTTACTTCGCTGCTGGTATGGGTTTTGCGCTTTGCTGTGAGTTCCCCCCCTTCAAAGCATTCAAAGGGACGGTGAGCACCAGAATCGGTGCCTGCTTTATGTGCGCATCCTTTTGATTTGGTCAAATGTCCTTTTTCAAAAAGATTAGTTCCTCCTTAAAATGGATTTTCACCCTAAGCCTCCACTGTTATAAACGCTGTCTGATCTCCTGTTGATAAAGATTTTTATGCTATTGGGGAGAAGTAGTGGTCTGGAGGTTTGTCCTCCAGACCACCTTTCTATCCCGAAGAGCTCAACTTCATCTTTTGGAATTGCTGATGCTTCATGCCATCGGCCAGGGCCAAATGAAGTCCAACCAACTAGGCTATCTTTAATTTGATAAGTCCGATTCATATTCTCTGTATATGACAGAAGACTGCTAACTTAAATCTTTTAAGATAACGATAGAGGTTTTTTATCCCGAACAGCATTCTCACGCAACTATTGCAAAAAGAGTGGTTGGGATATTTGCTGTAATTTCGGTTTGGTATTGACACCCGAAACAAGGCTCACATATAGCGAATAGCATTCAAAATGCTGATACAAATAATAATAGACATCAGTCCAATAAATAATTGTTCCACTAAACGACTACTTATCCTTTTATTTAAGACACGTCCCATTATGCCCCCGACAATACCGCCAATGATCATTAAGATAAGAATCATAGGGGGAAACGGTGGTACCGTATTAGTAGCCAAAACGGCAATCAGGCTGAAAAACTGACCAAAAAGAATAATATATAAACTGTTGGCCGCAGCAGTTTTGGTATCCATACTGAAAAAATAGTATAACACCACAAGGTTAATTGGGCCACCGCCGATCCCCAGAAAACTGGACATGCAGCCTAGGGCCAGTCCGATTGAAATGCAGGCTGCTTTATTGGTTACAGAGTGGGTACGTATCTGTGATTTGTGTATGGTATAGATCAATGTACATATCGTAACAAAAGCCAAACATACAGACTGGACCGCGCCTACAGTCCCAGAGGCTCGAGACAGGGACCTTATCAATGTAAATATCCGGTTGCCCAACAGGCCTCCTGCCGCAGCGCCCAGTGCAAGAGGGGTTCCGATAGACAGAGATACCTGGCGTTCTTCTGCTAGTAAAGATCGCCCAACAGAATAGCAGCTCATCGAAAGAACTGTGCAGCCGGACAAGAAACTAATCGTGGATACCGTTTCTGTATGGAGCAAATCTAGGACTGGCTTAATTATGACACCGCCGCCAATGCCGCATATAGCTCCCACTGTACTGGCCAGGAGGCTTACTAGAAAGAAAATAAGCATGATTGTCCTTGAGCCAGGATCAGGAACGTCCATTGGTTCCATCGTAGGGTTCATCTTTCATACACAGATGGACCGCCCCCACTTTAAAGGTCTTGGGCAGCGCCAGGATATTGGGATCAGGGCCCACAAATTTCTTTTTTGCGTCCTCCAGTGCCTCCTCGAAGGTTGCCCGAGTTTTCAACCCCATTCCCCGGGCAATGCCCGGCTCCTGAGCGCCTACAATATAGATAGCCGCAGTGTTCATCTCGGCGATATGGCCACAACTCATCATAGAAAATCCGTGGAAGGGATGGAAAGCGTTGCAGAAGCGGTACTTCCGCACATACTCCTCATTGGTGGCAAAGTACTCACCATAGCGATTCATGTCGGGCAGCACGTTCATATAGTCGTGCTGGAACATCTCGTACAACTCCCGCAAATAGGGCCAGCGTTCGTCGTGGAAGTAACCGTTGCAGATGGAGGAACAAATAATCACGCAGTTGTCCTTCATCACCCGTTTGTGGCGAATCACTTGGGCTGACAGGGCCTGCATCATCTGGATAGGGTTGGTGCCCATGCCGTCGCCGTAGTGGAAAGCCTGGGGCATGCCGAAGACCATCACATCGTATTTCTTCTCTGCCCAGGGCACATAGGTCCGCTTGTCGGCCATCTCCCAGGACACGGGCATCATTTCTTTGGCATAGCCGGAGAAGATGGCGATTTGGCGGGAATAGGTGTCCAACACCGCATCACAGCAGAAGAAGGGGTGGCCCATTTTCTCTTCCATCCACATGCCAATCTCGTCGAATTTGGTACGCATCAGATTTTTGCCGGACACGGGGGTAAAGTCGTCCCGGTGCATCACCTTGGGCACGTGGTGGCTGGCGATGCTCCGCCAGTGGGTAATGCCGGTGGCGCAATGCTTGTACCCGCCGGAATAGCCTCCGTAGGGGTTGCCTTGGGTGTGGCCGATGAGGATGGGGAGGTCACAGTCAAACACATATTTGTTCATCAGTACTGGGTCGCCCCGCTCCGTGGTCCCCAGGTCTACCATGTGTTCCGGGTCCTCGCTGTCGTGGGAGGTAATCTGGTTGGTCCAGTAGAACTCGTTGAACAGGTCTTCCCCCAGAATCTGCTTCATCTCCCCTACAGTAGCCCGGGGGTGCAGGCCGTTGGAAAACAGGAGTAGGATATCCTTCTTCTCCACCCCAGCGGCGTAGAGCTCGTCCAAGCAGGCCCGGATGGATACCTTCCGGTGGGCAGTGGGCTGACACCCCCCCTTAACGATGTCGGGGATGACGAAGACTGCCGTTTTCCCAGGCCCGGCCAGCTCCCGGAGCGGTGGTGTCCCAATGGGATTGCGGATACTCTCCAAGGTGGCAGCGTACAGGCTGTCCCAGTCCTGAGGCAGACAGGGAGGATCAGGGACAGTCTCACCAGGGATGAACACGTCGGTGCTGTCGGGCAGGTCTGCGGACATCAGGCCGTGTCCGTACTCAAAATCAAGTTTCATTCAATCACTCTCCCAAATACAACCGAATAATTTCCAAATACTCCTCCGGGTAGAACCCAATCTCCCCCTGGAAACGGGTAAGGGCGATAAGCCCGCCGTCGATCTCCTCAATAGAGGCCAGCATGGCGGCGTTGTCCGCTTTCAGCCCGCCACCATAGACCACATCCATCCCCCCGGTACTCTCCTTGACAAACCGGGCGATTTTGGTGATGTAGTCCTTGCCCGCCGGGGTTTTGCCGGGTCCGATGGACCACACAGGCTCGTAGCCGATGACCACCCTACTTTTGTCCACTCCCGCAAGGCCCACATCCAGCTGCTCTCCCAACACCTTTTCCCACTCGGACTGCTCCTCGCTGGTCTCGCCAATGCAGTACAGCACCGTCAGCCCTGCCTCCTGAGCACATATGACCTCCTGATTGAGCAGGCGGTTGACGGCAGACATATCGGCCACACCAGCCTCGGTCAGAATACCTTTTTTGTCGTTGCGCTCCTCGCAGTGTCCGATCAAGGTGGAGGTACAGCCCATCGCCTTTACAATGGAGGCGGGGCGGTTGGTGGTAAAGGCACCGAAGTTGCCACCGGGAGCGGTGTTCATCCGATAGACGCCCTGGCTGCCCAGCTGGACAGGGCTGCCCTCTGTTAAGGCGGAAACTGCCCCCAGCAAGTGGGCTTCGGGCATATACTGGACAAATTCTATCCGGGAGGGATCATATTTTTTCAGGGCATCCTGGGTACCCCGTACCACGGCTGCCCCCCAGTCCCGCACTGGGGCCAGGCGGTTCACCCCGCCGTACTCCACAGGGACATCGAAACGCTTCAGATTCAAATAAATATGCTTCATTCTCTCACCTCAGCTGCGCGTATTCCGGGAAGCTGTCTCCCATGAGGGGCAGGGCATAATCAAAGAAGGGGTCGGCAATCCCGTTTCCATCCACAATCCACTCTAAGGGGAACTTTTTCTCCACGTTGGCCACTTTGACCAGGGGGACCAGAGACAGATTAGCGGAATACTCCGGCTCTCTCTCTGCGTTGATAGCCACCATATAGCCGCTCTCCCCCTTGAGGGCGGCTTCCACAGCGAACTTGCCCACGGCGTAGGCCTCCTCCCGGTCGGTGGCGGACTGATAAGGGATGCTGGCCCGACCCAGGAGCCCCGGTTTTTCTGCCCGGGACTTGAGTCCCAGCTTCTGAATGATCTGGTCGGTGATGTGCTGGGCGGTGCCGCCGGGAATCTTGTGTCCAAAGCCGTCTACAATGCCAGTGTCGGCCAGGGGCTTGCCGTCCAAGCCGCAGATGCCCTCACTGACGGTAACCAGCAGTCCCTTCCCTTTGGCGTAGCCCGCCTCAATGTCGGCCAGCATCCTGTCCTCATCTACCGGGAGCTCAGGCAGGTAGGTCAGCACCTGGCAACCGGTGAGACGCTTTGCCATAGCGCTGGCGGCGGTAACCCAGCCGGCGTTCCGGCCCATGAGCTCCAGCACCACTACATGGATGGGCAGGGCAGAGGCATCCAGAGCAAGTTCGGCGGCACTGAGGGCGGCATACCGGGCGGCGGAGCCAAACCCGGGGCAGTGGTCGGTGAGGTCCAGGTCATTGTCCATGGTCTTGGGGATGCCGATGACCCGCACGTCCAGCCCCTCCCGCTTGGCCAACTCGTTAACCTTGTGGCAGGTGTCCATGGAGTCATTTCCGCCGTTGTAGAAAAAACAGTCAATGTCAAATTGTTTCAAGGTCTTCAGCACGGTGGGGTAGTCCGCTTCCCCCAGCTTCCGGCGGCAGGATCCGATGGCAGAGGCAGGGGTGTGGCTCAGTCTTGCGATGGCAGAGGCAGGGACGCTGGTTATGTCGATGAGGTCGCCGACCAGGATGCCCTCTGCTCCAAAGCGGGCTGCGTAGATCTTGTCCACTTGACCTGAAGCCCGGGCCCCCTCCACCACTCCCTGGAGGGAGCAGTTGATTACTGCCGTGGGGCCGCCGCCGTGGGCGACAAGAATGTTCTTTCCCATACTCAAATCCCCTTCTGGCGGTAATATTCGGCCATCTCGTCCAAACTGACGGCTTTAATCAGGGGCGCTTTGCCTACGCTGTCAAACTCCACGATGAGAGTACCTACGACTTCCTTTACGCCCCGCTCAATGCAGTCCACAATGCGTCCCACATCCTCGTCCGGCACGTTCCCGTACATAACGGTATCCATAATGGGCGGCAGGAACACCCGAGGGTCAAAGGCAGAAAGGTTCTTGCACAGCAGCTCATAGATTTTGCCGATAGAGGCGCTGTCTCGGAGGGCGGTCTCGTTTTTGAACAGCTCCCGCAGGTTCCGGGTGACGGCCAGGCGGATGTCAGTGTCTACATTGATCTTGCGGATCCCCAGTTTGGAGACCTCTTTCAGTTGTTCCTTTTTGATGCCGTAGGCGTCGTGGATGTCACCGCCCAAGGCGTTAATCTCGCTGACAATATACTGAGGCACGGTGGAGGAGCCGTGGCTGACCAGAGTTCCCTCGATGCCCTCGTGCATCATACACTCTTTGGTAGCAATGGCGATCTCCTTACGGATCACAGTGTCCTTGCCTTTGTTGGCCCCATGTTTGGTGCCGTAGCTGATAGCCAGGGCATCCACCCCGGTCTGGCGGAAGAATTTCACCGCGTCCATTGGGTTGGTGTAGGTGGAGTTGGCGGCGAAGACGTGATCCTCCACCCCGGCCAGGACCCCCAGCTCGCCCTCGACCGTGACCCCCCGCTCATGGGCGTACTT
>CAMWBA010000062.1 GCA_947172355.1 uncultured Bacillota bacterium | reverse complement strand
AGCTCCGCGTGATGATTGACCAGGCATTAGAACAGAAACCGGCAGACTTTGACGGACTGTTAAGATTGTTTGCTTCTGTGTTGGGAGAATCTGTCGGGCATTACATCAACCGGCGCAGGTTGTACCGGGCATCGGAGAAATTGATTTATTCCGGCCAACGGATTATTGATATTGCTTTTGACAGCGGCTTTGAATCGCCTGAAGGATTTAGCAGGGCGTTTAAGGCTGCCTTTGGAGTGAGTCCGGTGGATTATCGTAAAGCAGGTATAGATTCAGTATTAACCGCAAAGAAAGAACTGTATCCTGAAGATGTGGCTCATATTGCGAATAATATTTCACATTCACCTGAGATTCTCTCTCTGGAGGCGATGAAGATTGCGGGTCTCCGGGGAAAGACCACCCTTTCCGATAATCAGCTTCCGGGATTGTGGAATCAGTTTATCAAACTTCACAAGGAACTTTTAACATCATCAGGTTTGGGGATCAGCGTTTGCGAAACCCAGCAAACGACCTATACGAAAAATGGAGATGTCTCTTTTTCGGTATTGATTGGCTGTCCGGTGGATTCTTTTGAATTACTGCCCCAGACGATGGCTTTCAAAACACTGAATGCAGGAAGATACGCTGTTTTCACACATAGAGGTGCTTTGACAAATTTGCTGAAAACATATCAGTACATCTATGGAACATGGTTGCAATCTACGAAAGAGGAACTGGATGATAGGGAGGATTTTGAAATATATGAGCATGACGTGCTGTCAATGGATGATCTAAATAGCGAAGTAAAAATATTGATTCCTATCAAATAGTATCAAGAGAAGAGGTAGTGTCAAGGATTTTTCGCAAAATGGTTTGCAGGCCCTGGCATGAGAGAAGTCAGCCAGCAATGGAGGCGTCCTCAAGGGCAGCCTCCAGGTGCTTCATGTTCATGTACTTCTTGTTGCCCCACTGGGTGCCGGCCACATGGCGCAGACCAGCATGAGGGCGGAGTTGCCGTCTGGGAAACTGCCCACTACACGAGTGCGGCGGCGGATCTCCCGGTTGAGCCGTTCAATGACGTTATTGGTACGGATGCGAGTCCAGTGTTCGCTGGGAAAATCGCAGTAAGTCAGCGTTTCCTCAATGCCATCCTCCACCTTCTTGGCGGCCTCTTTCAACTTCATAGAGCGCAGTTGCTCCACCACGGCTTTGGCTTTCTCCCGGGCAGCTTTCTTGCTCTCCTGAGCATGGATTGCTTTGAGCATCTTTGCCACCAGCTTCACCTTGGAGCGAGGCGTTACGGAGAACACATTGCGGTAGAAGTGCACAGTACACCGCTGGTACTTGGCCTCTGGGAATACTTCTCCCACAGCTTCCAGCATACCAAGGCATTTGTCTCCAACCACCAGTTTAACCCCGTCCAGGCCGCGGCCGCGCAGCCACTGGAAGAAGCTGACCCAGCTGGACTTGTCCTCTTTCATCCCCTCGGCGGCACCAAGAACCTCACGGTATCCGTCCTCATTCACTGCAATCGCCACCAGAATGGCCACATTTTCAAACTCTCCGCCCCAATTTCGGCGCAGGTAGATCCCATCCACATAGACATACGGATAGCGCCCGCCTTGCAGAGGGCAGTTCCGCCAGTCTTCAATGTGGACATACGCTTTCTTGTTCAGCTCACTGATGGTGGCCGGAGACACCTTGCTGCCCCACAGAGCCTCAGTAATATCCTCCACACGTCGGACGGATACGCCTGCCAGGTACATCTCAATGAGAGCTTCTTCTACACTGCTCTCCCGGCGGCGATACCGCTCAATGATGGCGGTCTCAAAGGAGATCCCCTTGAGCTTGGGCACCTTCAGGGTAACGTCCCCGGATGTAGTGGTGAGATTCCGGTTGTAGTGGCCGCTCCGGTACCCCTGGCGCTGCTCATTACGCTCGTACCGGGCAGCCTGGGTCAGCTTCTCTG
Organism: uncultured Bacillota bacterium; assembly: GCA_947172355.1. Classification (GTDB taxonomy): domain Bacteria; phylum Bacillota; class Clostridia; order Oscillospirales; family Oscillospiraceae; genus Lawsonibacter. The sequence goes on along the minus strand of CAMWBA010000062.1, from coordinate 13,661 downwards.
CCTCGGCCTCCAGCAGCTTGTTGAGTGTCTCCTCTACGCTGCCACGCACAAGTTCCTTGAGCTGCCCCTTGATTACTTCCTCATTCAGCTGTACAATCTTTTCAGGCATGGTTTGCTCGCTCCTTTCAGAATGGTGTGTCGCGACTTCATTCTACCAGAGGGCTGCAAACCATGTCTTCTTTTGTTTACTTTTCAATTTGCGAAAATTATTCTACCTTATCACCTTATCAGAGAAGATTTATAATGGCTCTATCCCGGAAAAAGAATTCAAAATTTAGAACCACACAAAAAATGCGAAATTCTGCTACACAAGCAGTCTTTCGCATTTTTATGTGTTATGTGTTTTTGAGGGTGGAGTCTCAAATTATTTTTTACAATGGCCCTTTGCTTCAGTTCTCCATAAATTCATTCCATTTGAAGCTGATAAAATTCCTTTCGTTTTTACAAAGTGCATTGCGATCCCCCACTATCACAAGTGTTTCCTTTCTTTGTCCTTAAAGTATATGAACCCCGGCACCTTTCGTCAAGTATCTATATATGCTTTGCTCTAAAGTCCTTAGAAATCAAGAATTCCTTCCGCAGTGAAAATCAGCAAAAAGTATCATGAATGGGGGCAACTTCTTTGATATGCTAAAGTGCGGAAATAAATATGAGGAAACGCAAAGGAGAAGAAAATGGAAACGAACATGGAAACGAACATAACCCCAAAAATCGGAGTGTCGCTTGCCACTCAACCGATTAATGCTCTGCTTGTAAAATTTACGATCCCCTCTATCCTGTCAATGCTGGTGGATGCCTTGTATAACGTGATAGATCAGATTTTTATTGGGCAAGGCGTAGGATACTTGGGCAATGCGGCGACAACGGTAACATTTCCGCTTGTCACTGCAATTTTAGCAATCGGAACTCTGCTGGGAATTGGCGGTAGCGTCTACGCGGCAATGAGCATGGGCGCGGGAAAAAATGAAGAGGCCGAAAAAACACTGGGGACAGTGTTTACTTTGTCTGTTGTTATCGGAATTCTCTTCACAACAGTTTGCCTTAGTGTCCTGAAACCACTGGTCCTTGCTTTGGGAGCGACCGATGGCACAAGCGGGTCTTTGCCTTATGTATTAAGCTATACTCCTATTATTTTGCTTGGCGCTCCCTTCAGTATGCTGTCTATTGCCTTATCCAGTATGGCCAGGTCGGATGGAAGCCCGATCCTCGCAATGGGGGCGTTACTGACTGGCACACTTTTGAATTTGATTCTCGATCCCGTCTGTATTTTTATTTTGGATTGGGGTATTCAGGGAGCTGCAATCGCCACGCTTATCTCGCAGATGGTGCCTGCTGTGATACTTCTGGTCTTTTTCTTGAGAAGGAGCAGAATTCGTCTGAAGCGAAAAAACTTCCGTCCATCGCTTCCCATCTGTGGACAGGTAATCGCATTTGGCGTTTCTGCCAGCATGATACAGGTTGCAACTACAATTTTACAAGTCGTTCTAAATCAGACAGTAGTGCGTTTTGGCGCTACGGGAATTGGAAGTGAATCCACCCTTAGTGTAATTGGCATCGTACTTCGGATCAGCTCTGTCGTAATCTATGTCTGTGTCGGGATTGCGGTAGGAATGCAGCCTATCATCGGTTTCAACCATGGCGCTGGCCTGAATCATCGTGTGAGAGAGACCTTTCAGAAAGCTGCTTGCGCAGCAACTGTTATTTCTATCATCGGATGGCTGTGCTGCATCCTGTTCCCGACAGAAATATTGCAGATGTTTGGAATGAAGGAACCTTCCTATATGCAATTTGGAATCCGGTGTATGCGGATATTCCTGCTGGGTATGTCCGTGGCCGGTTTCCAGGTTGTATCGGCTCAGTATTATCTGGCCACAGGACAGGCGATAAAGGCAATGGTACTTTCTATCTTGCGGCCTCTGCTTTTGATGGTTCCGTTGGTTATGGCGTTTTCCCGTATTTGGGGGCTTGATGGTGTCTTGTACGCAGGCCCGGTAGCGGACTGTCTGGCGGCGCTGTTGATCGTGTTGCTACTGTGGCATGACCGGGAAAGAAAACGAAGTGAGGTGTGATAGATGGCAGATATTCTTGTGCAGGGCCTGACCCAGAATAATTTGAAGCATATCAGTTTTTGTATCCCGAAAGAGAAGATCACTGTGTTCACCGGGCTGTCCGGTTCTGGAAAATCAAGCATCGTTTTTGATACGATTGCCGCCGAATCACAGCGGCAGATGAATGCGACCTACCCTCCCTTTGTGCGGCAGAGACTTCCAAAGTATCCGAAGCCCGCTGTGGAGAGCATCGAAAATCTGACACCTTCCGTGATCGTGGATCAATCCTCTCTGGGCGGGAATGCCCGCTCCACGGTGGGAACGGCCAGCGGTTTGTATGCCAGCCTTCGGTTGTTATTTTCCAGGATAGGGCAGCCGTTTGTAGGAACAGCATCCTACTTTTCTTTCAACGACCCCAATGGAATGTGTAAAACCTGCTCCGGTATTGGAAAAGTCACAAAAGTAGATGTAGACGCGCTCATTGACCCAGAGAAATCGTGGAATCAGGGCTGCGTAAAGGATTCTCTTTGCCTTCACAATCTGAAGCACGTGGATGTGGATATTCCGCTGGGAATTATGACGGTTGTCACTGGCGTGGCCGGGTCCGGAAAGAGTACGTTGGTCGCTCAGGTGTTCGCAAAAATATATGGGGATCAAGTTGTGATGGTAGATCAGGGGCCAATCACAGCAACAAATCGCTCCACACCCGCTTCCTACCTGGGATTTTTTGATAAAATCCGAAAACTGCTGGCGAAGGAAAACGGAAAGCCGGACGCCCTGTTCAGCTTCAACTCCGATGGTGCCTGCCCGGTTTGTGGCGGAAAAGGCGTGATTGTAACGGAATTGGCTTTTATGGACCCCATCGTGACAGAATGCGAAGCCTGCGGCGGTGTCCGTTATAATCAGGAGGCTCTTGTATGCACCTACAAGGGGAAAAATATTGTAGAACTTTTGAACCTGACAGCATCGCAAGCACTCAATCTATTCGACAGCCCAAAAATAAAAAAGCACTTGCGGGTGATGCAGCAGGTGGGACTTGGCTACCTTACCTTGGGCCAGCCGCTCAGCACACTGTCAGGAGGTGAACGGCAAAGGCTCAAGCTGGCAAAGAACTTGGACAAGAAAGGCAGCATTTTTATTATGGATGAACCGACAACGGGCCTGCATATGTCGGACATTGAAAATCTTCTTATGCTTTTTGATGCTATCGTTTCCAGAGGGAATACCTTGGTTGTGATAGAACACAACCTTGATGTCATGAAACAGGCAGACTGGATCATCGACATTGGCCCGGACGGCGGAAAAAACGGCGGCGAGGTTGTGTTCACTGGAACACCTATGGAGATGATACAAAGTGCAAAAACATTGACAGCTGACAGTCTGCGCTCGTCATGCACTATATCAGGTAGCCTATAAAAAGAGTCAAAAAAGTAAAAAACTAAAATCTGTTATATATTTTAATTGGCCTGCCCCATTGACGGGGAAAGAAAAAAACCGTTGCAGGGCAGGTTGATTTTGTGCGCTCTCTAAATATTCCAGCGGCGGTTTTGAGTAGTGAACCGCCTTTTTTGTTCACAGAGGTGATGCCGGAATTGGCGGTTTATAGGAGGATGCCGCCATGCCAATCTTCGCTATTTACACTGTTCATGAGTTATATCATCTAAAAAAAGCCTTGTCCCTCCTCCGGGATATTGCGACAATGCATCGGCATTATCGTTCTATCTAAATCAGCAGAATAATAGGGCTTTTTGTTGCGCCAGTTTTCCGTTGTGGAAGACTGGCGTTTTTCTTTGTTGTTTTGGGGAGTGCAGCATCAAATTCCCTCGCTGCCGATCTCCGCCTCCATTCGATTCACCCGTCAACCGCCCGTGAATCGAAATGGAGGTACATAATGCAGAATATCAATCTTCGGGAGTTGTATCCCGATGTTTATAAAACTGATCTTTTTGTAGAAGTAACAGGAGAAGTGTTGGAGACTATCCGCGCCTCTGAACGTGCAGATGCCGCCTATGACCGGAGGATGTACCGCTATAAAGCGCAGTATTCTCTGGACTGTGAGAATGGCATTGAAAATGCAGTCCTACATAAGCCGCAGTCACCGGAACAGCTTTTGGAGGAAAAGCAGCTGCAAGAACAGCTTTATTCCGCTGTGATGGCCCTGCCAGAAAAGCAGGCAAAGCGGATTTATGCCCGCTATTACATGGGAATGGCGATAAGTGAAATTGCCGCAGCGGAAGGTGTGGACCCAAGCCGTGTCCGTGACAGTATCCGGCGTGGGCTGAAGAACTTAGCAAAATATTTTTGATAAAGTTTCGTTTGATGCGCCCGTTTTTTTATTCTTTTTGTCAGTGTTAGTAAGAAGGACAAGTTTATCCACCCTTCATCGGTACATTGACAACTGAATATACGGCATTACCGGTACATAACCTGCACACGAGCGAACAGGGACCGCCGCCATGACGAAGCAGCTTCAGGAGGTGATGGACAAGCTGCTCCCAGCGATAAACGGACTTTCTGAACCTGGACTGGCACTCCGGGCGCGACAACTGTGTGGGGGCTTAAAGATACTTCCTCACGGCCCGCCATAGACTTGGGGGGAACCCTGCGGCACACGTTTAGAACGATGCTGCGGAGTTATGACAGCCGCGCCAGCGGAGACCGGTAATGTTCCCATCGTCAGGGAGGCGTGGCAAATATGACGAAAAATGAACATTACAAATAGGGAAAGAATACTGAGCTTTTCCATAGACTATATTCCCTCCAATCTGTCAAGGTTATCATCGTGCTTTCAAAATCACATGAATACGCTGGCAGCCGAAACTGCCAGCGCATGGTATCTGATCTTGAAGGGAACACTCTACTCTGTTTTCTTTATCAAGACGCTCATTACACGAAAAGAAGCTGCTGAAATCTTAGGAATCAGCATAGCAACGCTGGATGCCGCCCGTAACAACGGATTGATCTCTTATGTGCAGTATGTTCAGAATGGCTGTGTGTATTTTACTGCGGCAGGTCTCCAGGAGTATATCGCAAAATGCACGCACAGAGCAAAACCAGTTGAGAGAAGCGTAACTTACCGTAAACCTCGAAGCGGAAGATCGTGAGCCGGTCCGTATCCTTGATGGAATCAGAGAGGTCTGATAAAACAAAGGTACAGCGCTGGAGATTATTCTTAGGAGGTGGAGGAATTGGCAAATAGAAAAATAATACTTCCTCAATATGGCACAGTCATGAAAAGAGGTGTCCTATATTATAGGACCAGAATCAAAGATGCGAATGGTAAGCTCGTAGCTATCTACGCAAAAACACCTGAAGAACTATATAACAAAGAAACGCTTGCGTTGGAACAGATTGAGAATGCTACTTTTCATCGGAAAACGCCCACAGTTGCAGAGTATTGTGAAAAGTGGCTTCTGATGCAGTCGGTTCATGTACGAGCCACTACCTTGACGGATTACACATCAAAGGTCAGGCGGCATATTATAGCGGAATTGGGAGATAAACGGATGGGAGAGGTTAGCCTGGATGATATTCAGCTTGCCCTTGTTCCGGTTTCCAAGAAATCCGCATCGGTTTATAAATCTGTGGTAATTCTCTATAAGTCTATCTTTCGCGCAGCGATGGAAAGCAGGATTATTGACCACAACCCAACGATTTATCTGACAACAAAAGGTGGCGGTGTTCCACAAGAGGATCGTCAGGCTTTGACAGATGAACAGGTGGAGTGCCTTTTGGATGCTATCCGAGATTTACCGCCTTATGTCTTTGTCATGATTGGTTTATATGCAGGGCTACGCCGGGAAGAAATTCTTGCTCTGCAATGGGATTCAGTATATCTGGATACAGATACTCCATATCTGACGGTAAGACGGGCATGGCACACCGAACATAACAGACCGGTGATTTCGGATGAATTGAAAACCAAGGCTGCGGAGAGAAATATCCCCCTTCCTGTTTGCTTGGCTGAGTGTTTGAAAGCAGCAAAGGAAACTTCGACTTCGGAGTATGTGGTTTCAAACCGGGATGGCGAACCGCTGTCCTACACGCAGTTTAAGCGACTTTGGCAGTATATTGTTACGAGGACGGTCAAGGAGCGGAGCTATTATCGGTATGAAGATGGAAAAAGAGTAAAGCATACTGTCACACCTGTCTTGGGAGAAAAGGCTGCTCATAACGGAAAAGTGGTTTACAGTCTGGACTTTGAAGTAACACCCCATCAGCTGCGGCATACTTACATTACCAATCTCATTCATGCATCGGTAGATCCCAAAACGGTTCAATACCTGGCAGGCCATGAAAGCAGCAAGATTACCATGGACATTTATGCAAAGGTTAAGTACAACAGACCAGATGAGCTGGTCAGATCAATGAACTGTGCGTTTGCAAGCTGGGATGCAGCACAGTAATAACAAATAGGAAATGAAGCAGGAGCGAGGCAAGGATGTCTCGCTCTTTGTTTTACCTCAGCCGTATCTTTGATTAAATCGAGGCTTTCTGATAAAAAGAGAGTGTAGATACGGAGACTACACATTATCAAGAAAGGACGATCAAAGATGGCAAAAAAGAAAACACAGATCCCGAAGTACGGGACCATTACATTGAAAGGAATCCAGTATTACAGAACCAGGATTACGGATGCAGATGGCAAAGAGTTGAGTTTGTATGCCGCAACTTGTGAAGAATTGTATGAGAAGCAGTTAGAGGCCCGGAAGCAGGTGGAAGAAATTATCTTTCACCGGCAGCACCCGACAGTAGCCGAGTATGGAGAGAAGTGGCTGCTGATGCAGTCGGCAAAGGTGTCTGCGTCTACACTCAGAGGTTATACGAGGGATATGACAAACTATATCATAAAACCTCTGGGAGAGATGTATATGGAAGAAGTGACCGCTGACGATATTCGGCTGGCGCTTGTTCCATTGTCAAAGAAATCGGAAGGCTTATACAATAAGGTCAATATGCTACTCAAGTGCATTTTTTATGCGGCAGAGAGAAACCAAATTCTTGAACACAATCCCTGTGCGGGAATATCCGGTAAAGGCGGAAAACCGACAAAAAAGAAGGAGGCATTGACAGATCAGCAGGTAGCCGTGCTTCTGGATACAGTCAAGGGACTTCCTCCATATTTGTTTATTATGCTCGGTTTGTATTCCGGTCTGCGTCGGGAAGAAATTCTTGCACTGCAATGGGATTGTGTATTTCTGGACGAGGATACACCTTATCTATCGGTGAGGCGGGCATGGCGTACAGAGCATAACAGACCCGTGATTTCTACGGTGCTAAAGACTCCGGCGGCAAAAAGGGATATTCCGATACCGAAGTGTTTGGTGGATTGTCTGAGAGAAACGAAAGAAAATTCCATATCAGATTATGTGATTGCTGACAGCAAAGGGGAGCCGCTGGCTGCTTCGCAGTTTCAAAGAGTGTGGCAGTATGTTGTTGTCCGCTCCACTAAGCCCCGGAACTATTATAAGTATGTGAATGGGCAGAGCATCAAATACACGGTTACCCCAACGCTGGGCATGACCCAGAAAAATCAACCCAAAATCAGATATACGCTGGACTTTGATGTAACCCCGCATCAGCTGCGGCACACTTACATTACCAATCTTCTCTATGCTGGTGTTGATCCAAAGACCGTCCAATACCTTGCCGGACACGAAAACAGCAAAACAACTATGGACATCTATGCAAAAGTGAAGTACAATAAACCAGAGGAGTTGTTTGGGGTAGTAAATGGTGCGTTTCATCAGGCTATTGCTGAATGAAAAAAGGCCGTTTTTTATGGTCCGCACACCGGATAACTGAGAGGCAGAAAGCCGGAAAAGCCCGGAGTATCAAGGGAAAACAGCTCAAAAACTCGCGCAGTACGGCCTCAAAGCGGCCCGTCGCGCTCCGCAGTTCAGCAAGCGCTAAATTCATTTTGCTCTCCAAAAGGCTCCGGGTTTTCGGAGCCTTTTCCTTTATTTTATCTGGTACAGAAGAAAGAAAATGTGCGCCTGGTGTGAAAAATACGAGGAAAGGAACGATACGGTTTCTGTATCGTGCGGTAGTTTTCATGAACCGCATAGAAGTCGTGAAAGGGATTGCTGGAAAAATCATAGAAGCAACCCTGCCCAAAGACCGGCAAGCCGCCTGCATTCATCTGTACGGCGTGGCCCAGGCCTGCGCCCTGCTGGCCTTAAGGAGGGGGCAAGACGTGGAACTGGCCATAACAGCCGGCTTGCTGCATGATTTACACACATACCGTACGGGGAATCCTGCTGATCATGCCCATCAGGGGGCGGCCCTGGCCCGGGAACTGCTCTCCCCTACAGGGCTTTTCACGCCGGACGAGATAGAAAAAATCAGCGCTGCCAATTATGCCCACAGCGACAAAGCTGCCCGGCACAATCCTTTTACAGAGGTTCTCGTTGACGCAGACGTGCTCCAGCACTGCCTTTTCACCCCCACCCAGCCGCCTGCCCTACAGGAGGCAGAACGCTTTCGCCACCTGTGCGCGGAGTTGGGGGCAAGCATGTAAAGGCCTTTCCCTTGTTGAACCCCCATATATAGGTGTAAAGCTGTATGACTTCCATATAAAATGTGGTTTTCAGGAGAAAACTGGGAAATTTTTCGTTAGGTTTTGCATGTCTATGCAAACAGGGAGCCAAATACTTAAGATTGAGCGAAAAGTGTATAAGACTGTAAAAAATATGCATATACTTTTCTTGTAAAGCCAGAAAATAGCGGGGAACAGCAGGGAGATCGACATAAAAATGCATAAATCTGTTTAAAAAAGGCGAGGGTATGGGCTTGGGGCAGAGAAATTGATACAATTTGCACAGGCGGAAGTTTCCATAAGTCTGTGAAAGAGGAAGAAACCTGGAGAAACAGGGGGAATTTTTGAGTTATGTCAAGGTATGTACCATTCAAATTTGTGCGAAATTCACAAAACATGACCGGGGACATTCTTGACAGATCGTGTATTTCATACTATACTATGTACAGCGACTGCCCTGCTTGGGCAGCGAAAGGAGTATGAAACCTATGCACTGCAAACACAAAAGCAAGACCCTGCGGTACTGGCTGGTTCGCATGGCTGCGGTATGTACCCTACTTTTCCTGTTCAGTGTTTTCTCGGTAGTATCTGTTATGGCGAATACGGTTTCCGCCACTGTGCTGGATGGCGGGATTTCTTATACCTTTAATATGAAAAGCACAGATCTGGAAAGCATCCTGCATCAGGCCCGGCAGCAGGGGCTTGCTCCCTTAGGCCCTCTTGACGTGGCGGAGCGGGTGGAAAATACCACCACAGTAAATATCCGCCGGGGTGTGAAACTGCGGGTGTCGGAGGCAGGACAGGCCCATGAGTTCGTGGCTTATAAAGGCGACACAGTGCGCAAGGCCTTGGCTGAAAACAATATCCTGGTAAAAGAGGAAGATTTGGTTACGCCGGGCCGGGACATGGTGATTACAACAGATTTGGCGGTAGAGATAAAGCGGGCCTGTGAAATCACCATAACGATGGAGGGGAAAACGCAGACACTTTCCATGACAGGGGGCACTGTGGCAGATGCCCTGGAGCAGGCCGGCATTAAGCTGCGGGACAAGGATGCCTGCAACTATGGCCTGGAAGAGCCGCTCTTTGATAAAATGAATCTTCGGGTTTCCCGGCTGGTGAAAATTACTGTGACAGCGGACGGAAAGACGAAGGAATACGAGGTGCCCTCCCAGCGGGTTCAGGCGGCCCTGCGTAGCGCAGGCATCAAGCTGGGGGAAGAGGACAGGCTCAATGTGAAGCGGACAGACATGCTGCAGGACGGCATGAAAATCGTTATAGAGCGGGTACGCGTGGAAGAGGAAAATCTGGTGGAGGAACTGGATTTCACCACCCGCTATGAATACAGCGATACCCTGTTCGCCGGGGAGGAGGAAATAAAAACCCCCGGAGAAAAAGGCCAGAAGGAAACCGTTTATAAGGTTACCTATGTCGAAGGCGTGGAGGAAAGCCGGGAAGTGGTTTCCGAAACTGTTACAAAGGAACCTGTGGAAGAAATCATCCTGACCGGCACCAGGCAGCAGGTGAATCTTTCCGGCGGCACAAGCGCTGGCAGTACAGGCACAGGAGGCGCCGGCACCTTTGTGGACAGCATGGGCAACACAGTTTCTTACTCCAACAGGATGGTAGGCGAGTGTACGGCCTATTCCATACCCGGCGGCACCACCTCCATCGGGATGAAAGCGGAGTATGGCGTTATCGCGGTAAACCCCAGCGTCATTCCCTATGGCACCCGGATGTATGTAACCTCTGCGGACGGCAGCGTGGTATACGGATACGGCGTGGCGGCTGACACGGGCGGGGCGCTGCTGGACGGCACGGTGCTTGCGGATCTCTGCTATAACACCTTGGAGGAGTGCAGCTATATTGGCAGGCGGGACATGGTGATTTACATTTTGGATTAAAAAGACAGGGCGGGAGGCTGTGAGGCTTCCCGCTTTTTGCCTGGCAGGACAGCCTTATATGAATCGTGCAATAGAATTTGAGGAAAATGCCGCCCTGCCCTCTCTTGTAATTTTCCCCATAAACGGCTATAATAAGAAAAGCGAAGAAAGGGGGAGCGGCGGGTATGCAGTACTTTTACGCATTTTTATGGTTTGCTGTCGGCTTGATTTTGCTTTTCTCCATGACAAAAGAGAGTAAGATTTTCTATTTTGCCGGCGGCTTCTTTCTGTTTCTGGGGGCCTGGTGGCTGGCAGACGCCCTGATGCCAGAGATGAAGCTGTTTGAAGGCGGCTGGGGGATTGCCCTGCGGTGTGTCACAGGAGGTGCGCTGTTGGTTTTGGCGGTTGCCTTTGTGCGGGAATACAGGCAGAAAAGGCGGGAAGCCGTAAACGGGAAGGAAAAAAAGCCGGATAAGTAGGGAATCCATCGCTTGGAGAATAAAGAGCGGCTCATAAAACGGCTGGTATTTTGTTTTCATAAAGCGGCGTGACATTATGGGACATGGACGGACAAAAAAAGAGGAAGGCGGAGAGTAGCTTTGGAAGCAATGATGGTGATTATGGGAAAGGTCGCGGTGATTTTAATCCTCATCGCAGTGGGATATGCGGTGACAAAATGCGGCTGGTTTACGGAGCGGGGCGCGGCAGAGGTAACCTCGCTGCTGATTAAGATTGTCACTCCCTGCCTGATAGTCAACTCCTTCTTAGGGAATACCGGCACGCTGCAGGTTTCGGAAATGCTGCTGGCTGTGGTGGTTTCGGCTGTGGCTATAGCGCTGTCCCTGGTTATCAGCCTGATAACCTTCCGGAACGAACCGCCGGAGCGCAAAAAGGTGCTGCGCTTTGCCGTCATTTTCAGCAATGCAGGCTTCATGGGCATTCCCCTGGTGGAGAGCATTGTAGGCGGCAAGGGGGTTATTTACGGCTCCTTCTTCATCGTCGTGTTTAATGTAATTTGCTGGACATATGGCTACAACATGATGAGTGGCGGGGCAAAGATGAACCTTCGCACAGTGCTGCTGAACCCGGGGATGATTGGCCTGCTCTTCGGCCTGCCCATTTATTTTTTCAAGCTTCAGCTTCCCGCGCTGCTCACCGAGCCGGTAGGCTTCCTCTCAAACCTCAATACCCCCTTGGCTATGCTGGTCATTGGCAGCTACATAGCCCGGGTGGATCTCCACTCCTTTATTTCCGATCTGGCAGTGTACAAAATGGCGGCCCTCCGCCTGGTGGCGGCCCCGGCGGCGTATCTGGCGGTGCTGCTGCTTATCCGACCGGAGCCGGATCTGCTGGTGAGCAGCGTGATACAGGCGGCGGCTCCGGTGGCGGCGAACACAGTGCTTTTCGCGGTGGAATACCACCAGGACTCAGAGCTTGCCTCTAAGACAGTGGCGGTTTCCACAGTGCTTTCCATTATCACCATCCCCATCTTTACCATCCTGGCCCAGCTTGCCTGCCAGTTCCTTTTCTAGGGAAAGATCGCGGGGTGCTGGTCTCGCCTGCCGGCTCGGTCGGTTCGCAGCTTGTCTGCCACTGGCAGACGCTCACCCCAATCCCCGCAAGCCTTTTTGGGAAAAGGCTTGACCGAAAAACTAATTTTTGGGGCGAAAATATTTAAAGAAAGGAATGATACGGGCACAAAAAGGCGAATGGCTTGTTCCTTTTTGTGCGGATCCTGTATCGCGTGGCGATTTTATGCAGATAGCGCCATCACTTTTAGCGGCGGATTTTTCCGCCTTAGGCCGGGAGGCTGCCCGGGTGGGAACAGCGGATATGCTCCATATTGACGTGATGGACGGGGTGTTCGTACCCAACATCAGCATGGGGCCTGCGGTTATTGCTGCCTTGCGGGATAAAACCTCCCTGTTTTTCGACGTACATTTAATGGTTCAAAACCCCTTGCCTTATATTGGCGCGTTCCGCAAGGCCGGGGCAGACGGCATCACCTTCCACGCGGAGTGCGGAGACAGCCCGGAAGCCTTGGTGGAAGCCATTCTGGCAAGCGGCGCGAAGGCCGGCGTGGCGTTAAAGCCCGGGACTGGCGAAGAGGCCATCGGGGCCTGGGGAGAGAAGCTCTCCCTGGTGACAGTGATGACTGTGGAGCCGGGCTTTGGCGGGCAGAAGCTGATGGAAGGGCCGCTGGATAAAATCCGGGAGATAAAAAAGCGGTTCCCGGGGGTTTCTGTGCAGGTGGACGGCGGGGTGAACCGGGACACAGCAGCCCTGGTGGCCCGGGCCGGGGCGGACAATATCGTGGCAGGCACAGCCGTATTTCAAAGCCAGGATCCCGCTGGGGAAATTGCGTGGCTGCGGGGTGTGTAAAGGCAGAAAGCTTTCGGAAGAAGTTTCCAGAAAATTTGTTTTCCGCAAAGTTTGGTAGATCCTATATATATGTATACGAAATGTGGGAGCAGGTGAACAGGCACTTTTGAAGCGGCGCAGCCGTATAATAGAAGAAAAAACAAAGAGAGGTGCTGCCCTTGCGACTGAAAACCCCTGCGCAGCCCCTTGTTTTTTGCTTCTCAGACGCCTCCTCCCTGTGCGCCGCTGTGCAGGCTCTTTACCGCCTGCGCCCCGCCCTCACCGCCGGGCTTTCCCTCAGCGGCGGCCGCTACTATCTCGCGGTGCAGGCCCCCCTGAGGGACAGACAAGTGGTCCGCCGGGTGGCTCCCGGCTGCTGTATCGGCTCCGCCCCCGTCCTGTATGCTTACCGCCGCGAACATGGCGCTGAACTGAGTAAAAACGCCATTCACGAGCTGGGACGGCCTCTGGCAAACTGATTTTCCGCCTTTTTCCGCTGGTTATGAAAAAAATTTTTTCCAAAAATCTGTCACTTTTTTCTCTTTTTTTGCCAATTCGCTTTCTTTTGCGCTGGGCAAAATCCCCAAAGTTGCCGCACTCTGTCAAGTGAAATCATGGCAATTCATCCAATAGCTAGTGGGTTTTTGCCCTGATCACACGGCAAAAATGGCTCTAGACCGCCTAAAACCCTAGTTTTCCACATTTGCTCCCGGTTATGTGAATTCGTCAAAAAAGTTTAAAAAAAGGCTTGCATTTTTCCATGACAAAGGTTAATATATAGATAACTTCCACTCGCCGGCGGAGCGGGGAGGAGGGGGAAGGCCTTGCGAA
>CAMWBA010000061.1 GCA_947172355.1 uncultured Bacillota bacterium | reverse complement strand
CAAGATTCTGTAAGTTGGTATCATAAAAGAGTAAAAATAGCACCAGATACAAATTCCCTGCGCAAATGCAAGAAGTCTGGTATCTGATGCCAATATTTTTGGTGCTAATTCAATTCGTTATGGTATTAAGATGATCCGCTGTGGCATCAAAAGCTATCCACAAAATTCAATGCTGTATCATTCGCTTCCTGCTGATCCTCTTGGGCCATGTTCTCAACAGAAGCCGGTTGCGGCGGGATATTTTGCAACAGGTTGAGCAGCGTTGCCGCTGGACTAGTGGGTGCGGCGTAATCGAACCCGGCCCGGATGGTTTCCAGCACCCGTAGGAGGAAAGCGTCCTCCTTCTCACGGGTTTCCAGATATGGGTCGGCATCTAACCACCCCCGGCGCTCAAAGTAGTAGTTGACAGCAGTGATCACCGCCCTGCTGTAAGAACGGTACTGTTTCTTATCCCTCTGCTGGAGATATTCCCAGGCTGTTCGATCCGCCTCTTTCTCCAGAGTGAAGCGAATATTGGTGCTGACGATTCGCTTGCTCATACCACGCCACCTTTTCTGGCACGGAAATGGGCCAGATATTCGTACCATTTTGCTGTCGCACAAATATCCTCGTTGATAACTGCTTGACCAGTGTCAAACTCTCCGAAATTCTTAATCAGACAGCCACCGCCGCCAACCACATACAGCTTCATCAGCTCCGGGTCATACTCATGCTCCCGAAGGCGGCGGAAGATACCCGCCACATAGTCCTTGGCGGGCTCCTGAATCGCGGACAGGTAGCGCTCGCTGACACTCGCTGTGCCACGCCGGAGCACCTGGTCGATGATCGTCTCATCGGCAGCGGAGCCATAGAGCTTCAGCAGATTCTTCCGAACCGCCAGCATACATTGATATGTTCCGTATTTCTCAGTGAAGCACTTTTTCTCCTGGGAACGGTGGTCATTGATATACATAACGTTCATCGTGCCGTTGCCAATGTCGGCCAGCATATTTACTCCCCGAAAGTCCCGGAGCTGGTCAGCCACGGCGGCAAAGCCCTGGGGGAAAATATCCGCGCCAACGAAATCAACGTGATAGTTCATGCCTCGGAATGTGAAGTCTGCACTGTCCCGCTGAAGCAGATACTTCTTAAAAGCGTCTTTCTGCTCACTGACCCAGGTGAGGGGCAGTCCCGCCGCCAGATGGATACGGGCCGAGGTCTGCTTGCGGATGTTCAGCTACGCCGCCCGGTATTTCTCCACCTTCGGCAAGTTCAGCATGGCGGTAACCGATCCCTTCTACCCGGTGTGGCAGCTGGACGACTCGGCCAACACAGTAGCGCTGGTGTTCTCCATCTCCGGGGAGGTTGCCCAAACCATTCGGATCACAAACCAGCTGAAAAAGCACTTATGCCGCATTATCAGCATCACAGATACAGAAAGCAGCACCATCGCGCAGCTCTCCGAGCTGAACCTGGCCCACTATATCACCATGCGCCGGGGCAAGGCCAACGTGGACTTCACCAAGCCTCAGCTGGAGGCCATCATCGACTACTCCACCCAGGCCCCGGCCCTGATCGTGGCTGAGACCCTGGCAAAGCGAGTGGTGGCACGTTTGCAGGAGGAAGAATAGGCCTCATTCCCCGCTCTGGCGGGACAAAATAAAAAACAGGTTGTTTTTTTGGAGGAACAAATTCCAAAAGAGCGAACCTGTTTTTTTCGTGCCAAAATCGGGTGACAATGCTCGGTTCCCCTGGTATAATCCAGGTCAGAAGTTCGGTACCGGAGCATCGCAGAAAAGCCGCCGGGAATGGCCGTCCAAGCGGCAATCAACAAGGAGGAAGGACTCAATGGCAACCAAAGTCAGAGATTACCGCAAACTCGCCGCAGACATCAAGGACGCCATCGGCGAGAGCAATTTCCAGTCCGCTACCCACTGCGCCACCCGGCTTCGCCTGATCCTGAAAAACACACCGGACGCCGCCGTCACCAAGAAGATCGAGCAGATGGCCGGCGTGATCCAGGTGGTCCAGGCCCAGGGACAGTACCAGATCGTCATCGGCACCCACGCCAAGGATGTGTATGAGGCATGATGAACCTGTCCAGCGACGTGCCGCCAGTGAAGGAGAGCCTGGTCAACCGGTTCATCGCTACCATCTCCGGTTGTATCGCACCCTATGTCTACGTCATGGCCGCCGCCGGCCTGCTCCAGGGTATCCTGATTATTGTGAAGATGTTCGCCGACGTAGGCAACACCGGCGCCGCCCAGATTTACAACATGATCTCCTGGACTCCCTTCACCTTCCTGCCTGTGTTCATCGCCGTGGCCAGTTCCCGGCACTTCAAGTGCAACACCTACATCGCGGTCTGGTGCTGTATGGCTCTGGCTAACCCCTCCTGGGGAAAGATCGCGGCTACGATTACAGAGGAAACTCCGCTGAACTTCCTCTTTGTCCCCCTGACCTCTGTTACCTATACCTCCACCGTCATTCCGCCTATCATCCTGGTGGCGGTGCTCAGTGTGCTGGAGCACTGGCTGGAGAAGAAACTGCCCGACGTGGCCCGGCCCATCGGCACCCCGCTGATCTGCGCCGGCGTTATGGTGCCCCTTACCATAACGGTCATCGGCCCTATCTCTACTGTGATTTCCAACGCCCTGTCCGGCGCTTACAATATGCTCTATGAGGTGGTCCCCGCTGTGGCCTCCGCCGCCTTTGGCGCGCTCTGGGAGGTGCTGGTGGTCTTTGGTGTCCACTGGAGTTTCACTCCCATCACCCTGCTCAACTACGACATCTACGGCTTCGACACCCTCCAGGTGTGCAAGTGCATCGCCGTGTGCGCCCAGGTGGCCGCCTGCTTCGGGGTGTACTGGCGCTCCAAGAACTCTCAGATCAAGAACATGGCCGCATCCTCCGCCGCCACCGGTGTGTTCGGCATCGCCGAGCCCGCAATCTACGGTGTCACCCTCCGTTTTAAGAAGCCCTTTATCTGCGGCCTGATCGGCAGTGCCTTGGGCTGCGCCGTTGCCGCCCTCTTCGACGCCCGGTTCTTCGTCTACTCCGGTCTGCCCGGAATCCTGGCCCTCCCCAACGCCATCTTCGCTGACGCCGCCAAGGAAAAATTGGTCTCCCTGGGTAATACGGCGGATTACTCCAGCTCCCTGATGGGTGTAGCCATCGGCATCGCCATCGCGGTGGTGGCCTCCTTCGTCCTGGTCCAGGTGGTGGGCTTCGACGACCCCGTGGAAATTCCTGAAGAGGAAGAAGATGACCAGACTGCTGCCAGCGCCGGTCTTCCCTTCACCGTCCGAGCCCCCATGAGCGGCACCGCCGCCAAGCTGGAGGAGATCCCCAATGAGACCTTCTCCCAGGGCGTCCTGGGCCAGGGCGCGGCTATCATCCCCTCTGACGGCAAACTGTACGCTCCCTTTGACGCCACCGTCTCTCTGGTGGCTGACACCAAGCACGTCATCTCCCTGGACGGCCCTGCCGGGTGCGAAATGCTCATCCATGTGGGCCTGGAGACCGTCTCCCTCAACGGCAAATACTTCACCCCCAAGGTGAAGGACGGCGACAAGGTCAAGACCGGCCAGCTGCTGATGGAGTTTGATTTGGCGGCCATCGCCAAAGACTTCAAGACCATCACCCCCATCCTGGTCACCAATATCGACGATTATAGTGAACTGGTACCCATCAAGACATCCGGTCCCGTAAAGGCAGGCGAGCCCATGTACGAGGTCCGGTGAGCCCTTCCCCCTTTCTGTTCCCGCTCCCCGAAAAGGGGGGCGGGAACAACCAAAACAGCTGAGATTTTGATTGAAAAGGAGCTTTTCCATATGTCTTTGCCCAAAAACTTTCTTTGGGGCGGCGCAGTGGCTGCTCATCAGCTGGAGGGCGGCTGGGACGCAGATGGCCGGGGCCCCTCGGTCAGCGACGTGCTCACCGCCGGAGCCTATGGCGTTCCCCGCCGGATCACCGACGGGGTGCTGGAGGGGGAGAGCTACCCCAACCACACCGGCATCGACTTCTTCCACACCTACAAGGAGGACATCAAACTCTTTGCCGAGATGGGCTTCAAGTGCTTCCGCACCTCCATCTCCTGGAGCCGAATTTTCCCCAAGGGCAGCGAAACCAAGCCCAACAAGGCGGGACTGAAATTCTATGACGACCTCTTTGACATCCTGCTCCAGTACGGCATTGAGCCGGTTATCACCCTGAGCCACTTTGAAATGCCCTACTACCTTGCCGAGCACTACGGAGGCTGGTTCAACCGCCGGTGCATTGACTTCTTTGTCCGCTACGCCGTCACCGTCATGGAGCGGTACAAGGACAAGGTCAAATACTGGATGACCTTCAACGAGATCAACAACCAGGCCAAGACTAAGCCGGATATCTATGGCTGGACTAACTCCGGGGTAAAATACTCCCAGTTCAGCGACCCCAAGCGGGCGATGTACCAGGCGGCCCACCATGAGCTGGTGGCCTCCGCCCTGGTGGTGAAAAAAGGACATGAGATTAACCCTGACTTCAAGATCGGCTGTATGTGCTCCTTTATTCCCTACTACCCCTACTCCATGAATCCCGAGGACGTGCTGCTTGCCCAGCAGTCCCTCCACGAGCGGTTCTACTTCATGGACGTCCACGCCCGAGGCCACTACGGCGCCTACGCCAAAAAGCTGTGGGAGCGGGAGGGTAATGCCCCCGTCATGGAGCCGGGAGACGAGAAGATCCTGGCTGATGGCACGGTGGACTATATCGGGTTCAGCTACTACATGTCCCATGCCGTCAAGGCGGACTCCTTCCTGGATGACGACACCAACGCGGATGGCCGCAATCCCCATGTGGTGCCCAACACCTACCTGAAAGCCTCCGACTGGGGCTGGCAGATCGACCCGGTTGGCCTGCGGTATGTGCTGAATCTGCTCTACGAGCGGTACGAAAAGCCCCTGTTTATCGTGGAGAACGGCCTGGGAGCCATCGACCAGCTGAACGAGGACCACACCTGCGACGACAACTACCGCATCGACTATCTGAAAGCCCACGTCCAGGAGCTGAAAAAGGCGGTGGAGGAGGACGGGGTGGACCTGATGGGCTACACCCCCTGGGGCTGCATCGACGTGGTGTCCTTCACTACTGGCGAGATGAAAAAGCGGTACGGCTTTATCTATGTAGACATCAATGACGATGCCTCCGGAACCGGAAACCGCTATAAGAAAAAATCCTTTGACTGGTACAAGCAGGTGATCGCCTCCAACGGAGACGTTCTATAACCTCCCCCTTTCCACCGGTTCCCGCCCCTTACGGGGCGGGAACCACAAAATACGCAAGCTGAGGAGAAGCTTTTATGGAAAATTTGAAACTCACCATGTTTTATCTAGGCTGTCTGGACTGCCAATACTTCCGCCTGGTCAACTGTGACGATGAGACCCGGCGGTATCAGTCCCCCATCTCAGCCATTCTGATCCAGCATCCCACCCTGGGGAATATCCTCTATGACACCGGGAACAGCCCCTACAGCAAGCGGGACTATGGGGCACACATCAATCAGATCTATCCCGTGAAACAGTTTATCTCCATTGAGGAGGCTCTGGCTTCCAAGGGGCTGACCTGCGGAGCCATCGACCGGCTCATCTTCTCCCACCTCCACTTCGACCACGTTGGCGGCCTGAACTATTTTGCCGGAACCAAGGCTATTAAAAATGTGACCGTTTCCCGGCCCGAGCTGCTCAACGCCTGCGAAAGCGTCTTTACCGGGAACCATGGGGCCTATGTGAAGAAGCTGTTTGACGTGGACGGGGTGGTCTACAAGCCCATTGAAGGTACGGTGGAGCTGGCGCCTGACTTGACCCTCTTTGTCCAGCAATCCCATACCCCGGGAGTGATCGGCCTGATCGTCAAGACCCGGACAGAGGGGAACCTCATCTTTACCAGCGACGCGGTTTATACCCAGGACAGCTGGAACTATCTGATTCCCCCAGGTGGAAATATCAACAAGACTACCAATGAATTTTTTGACAACATTCAGTATCTGAAAGAACTCCAGAAGAAATACAACGCCACCATGATTTTCGGCCACGACTGCGATCAGATTCAGGAGTGGAGCCGGAAGGGCACCATTGAGTAGGAGGACATGGACCGTGAAAAATTTGTTTGATCTCACCGGAAAGGTAGCTATCGTGGTAGGCGGCGGCACCGGACTGGGCCGGGGCATGGCCTGCGGGCTGGCTGGGGCGGGGGCCACGGTGGTAATTGCCAGCCGCCGCTGTCTTCCTGGCCAGCGAGGCCAGCGGCTATGTTACCGGCCAGATCGTCTATGTGGACGGCGGCTGGCTGATCAATTAAGAAAATCCCCGCTCCTCGGGCGGGAGCGGGGATTCTGTTTTACATCAGAAGATTCTGCCAAATCTTGAGCCGCTGATCCATAAATTGGGCGACCGACTCTTTTTCCCGCCGCTCCAGGAGAGCGACTTCCTCCAGGTAGTTGTCCGGCAGGACCTCCGGCATACCCCGTTCGATGGAGACCTCAATGGCCTTGCGGCGGGTAAAGGTAGCGATCTGATCAACAATCTCGCCCAGCCGCTCCTGCATACAGTTGTGGGTCATTCCACTGAGGTATTTGTTAAACGTGAGGCTTGCCTCATAAGCCTGGTCAATGTTTACCGGGTTTTCCCGCATCACAGCCCGGAAAGCCTCGCCGCGCCGGCGCAGTTCCCTAATCTCTTCCTCGGATGCGTTCAGGATGGCCAGATACAGCAGGGAGGCGGCAATGCCCAGCTTGAACTCCAGTAGTTCCTTTATGGAGTGATCGGACAGGATCAGGCCGTAGAGCAACGGGTCCAGCAGCTTCTGGTTGTACTCCTTGACAACAAAGGTCCCCTCTGAGCGCCGAACCTCCAATACACCAAAAGCTGCCAGACCTTTGACGGCCTCCCGGACAGCGTTGCGGCTTACCTTCAGTTTTTCGCTGAACTCCATCTCCGTGGGTATTTTATCGCCAGGCTTTAGTTCTCCCCGGAGTAAGGCGTCTGTGATGCGTCTGGTTATGATCTCTGAGATAGAGCCCTTGGGTAATTCCGCAAAGAGAGCCTGGTTGGCCATATCCGTTTCCTCCCATATGCACAGGTGGTTTTTTATAGGATAGCACAGAGTTCATTTCTATGTCAATCGTCTGGCCACTCTGGTTTGCGTTTTGCACAAGGATCGGAAGCTATTTTTGTAGTACCCGCCAAAGTTCCAAATCGCTCTATGATAGAGACTTGATTTTTCTCGGAGGACGCGCTAATATTGCCCTATATTCAATGTTCTACATAGTACAAGAAAGAGGGAGAATGCCTTGACTATCCCGCTTCAAGAGGATGCTCCAAAACCGGTTTTGCGGTGTGAACAATGGTCCTCTTATCTCCTGCTGGTTTTTATCGCCGGTTTTTTTGGTGCTTTCACTTTCCTGCTTCGGGGAGCGGTTTTCTGCAACGCCCAGACCTTCAACTTTGCCTTGTGTGCCTCAGCGCTGGCAGCTGGAGATTTTTCCGAGTTCTTCTACTACTTCATCCCCATTACTGCCTACTTCCTGGGAGCGTTTCTCTCCGAATCCGCACAAGAAACAATTCAGAAGTGGCTCCCAATCCGATGGGAAACCCTGCTGATGGGCATCGAGTTCGGAGCCGTCCTGCTCCTGGGCTTTCTGCCGGAGCGTGCGCCCCATCGTATCTCCCAGGTGACCATCAATCTGATCGCCTCTATGCAGTACAACACCTTTCGGGAGACCCGGAAAGTCCCCATGTCCACCACCTTCTGTACCAATCATCTGCGGCAGATTGGAATCAATGCCAGCCATGCCCTGTTCCGTCACGACAGAGAAGCTGTCCGTCGGCTGGAAATCCACTTGAAAATGGTATTGTGCTTTTTCTGCGGGGCGTTTACCGGGGCGTTTCTCAGCCTGCGTTTGCTGGGCCGGGCAATTTGGGTTCTCCTGCTCCCGTTTGCCTACTTGTTTATTGTTTTTTGAAAGAGGATCTCCATTCTGCGAAAGAACAGACATCACTTAGACCCGCAGGTTACTGACCTCTATATCACATGTGGGAACAGCTTTAACTCTGCCAAAAGGAAACTGTCTGTGAGCCAACGCGGTACATGATCCGCTTTATATAAATACCCCAAATCTATAAAAGGAGGAAGCAAACATGATCCAACTGCTCAACAAACTGGTCTCCCCGATTTTCCTGAATATGGGCGTCAGCCAAACGGACATCGACAACT
Source organism: uncultured Bacillota bacterium (assembly GCA_947172355.1). Taxonomy (GTDB): domain Bacteria; phylum Bacillota; class Clostridia; order Oscillospirales; family Oscillospiraceae; genus Lawsonibacter. The sequence goes on along the minus strand of CAMWBA010000061.1, from coordinate 7,649 downwards.
ACATGGGCAAGCTCAGCGGATACATCTATGCCATTCTGCTGCTGACAGCAGCTGCTATTGCCGTGATGGTGATTGCCCAATTTGCGGTGAAAAAGGGCCGGCGCCACCTGGTACGCTGGGGGGCGGGTCTGTCCTGGGTGCTCATCGTCACCATCCTGGCCAACGTGATCTGCTTTGGGCCCATGTACAACAATCTGTCCCCAATGTTTAACGCCGCCAAGGTTTCCCCTGAAACTCTGGCTGCCTCCAAGGAGATCATCAGTGAGATCGGTCAGGAGGGCATGGTACTGGTGAAGAACGACGGTATCCTGCCCCTGACGGATACCAAAAATCTGAATGTCTTCGGCTGGGCCTCTATCGACCCCATCTTTGGCGGCACCGGATCCGGTTCCAGCGACACTTCCAGCGCCATCGGTGTACTCCAGTCTCTGGAGAGTGCCGGCTTCTCGCTGAACAGCTCCCTCACCGATATGTATCGGGAGTACCGGCCCAGCCGAATTCTGGAAGATGGCGGCAGCGTCATTGCCAGCATCATCCATGTGGATTGGTTCCTGCCTGAGCCCCCGGTGGACCACTACACCGACCAGCTCATGTCCGGCGCAAAGGAACACTCCGATACCGCTGTGGTCGTCCTGGCCCGCTCCGGCGGCGAGGGTCACGATCTGCCCCGGGACATGAATGCTGTCATCCACGGCACTTACGACCCTCGGGATTCCTGCATCTACGAGAACAACAGCTCCGATTATGATGATTTCGACCCGGGAGAGCACTACCTCCAGTTGACCAACACCGAGGAGGCCATGATCGACAAGGTGTGCGCCAATTTCGATAAGGTGGTCGTAGTGGTCAACGCCAACAATCCTCTGGAGCTGGGCTGGGTAGAGAAGTACCCCCAGATTGGCGCGGTCATCCTGGCTCCCGGCACCGGCATCTCCGGTATGGAGGGTCTGGGCAAGATCCTCAGCGGTGAGGTCAACCCCTCCGGCCGCACCATTGATACCTATCTCTATGACCAATTGGATACCCCCACGATCAATAACTTCGGCAGCTTTCTGTATAACAACGTCCAGGAGATCATTGACGGCTGTACTGCCGCCGACAAATCCTTCCAGGGGGCACTCTCCTTCGTCAACTATGTGGAAAATATCTATGTAGGATATAAGTTCTTTGAAACCGCCGGCGCAGACGGTTTCCTGAATTACGAGGAGCACGTTCAGTATCCTTTCGGTTACGGCCTGAGCTACACTACTTTCTCCCAGGAGATGCAGAATTTCAAGGCCGACGGTGACACTGTCAGCTTCGATGTGAAGGTAACTAACACCGGCTCGGTGGCCGGCAAAGACGTGGTGGAGGTCTACTACACCCCGCCTTACACCAATGGCGGCATTGAAAAGTCCGAGGTCAACCTGATCCAGTTTGATAAGACCCAGCTGCTGGAGCCCGGTCAGGATCAGACGATCCACTTTGATATCCCCAAGGAGGACATGGCCTCCTATGATGCCCACGGCATCAAGGTTTCGGGCAGCGGCTACATTTTGGAGGCGGGAGACTACAGTGTCTCTATCCGTTCCGACTCCCATACGGTGATCGACTCTGAGACTTTTCATGTGGCCTCCGACATTGATTACAGCACAACTGGCCGCGCCTCTGACGTAACTCCGGCCACGAATCAGTTCCAGGACTACTCCGCAGGCGATGTGGCCTACCTGTCTCGGGCGGATGGCTTCGCCAACTACGCCCAGGTCACCGCCGCCCCCGCCGACAGCGCCTACGCGCTGGACCCGGAAAACTATGAGGCGGTAAAGGCAAAGCTGGTGGGCTTCTACGGCCCCAGCAAGTACGACGACCCCAATGATGTTATGCCCACCACTGGAGCCAAAAACGGCCTGAAGCTGGCGGAGTTTACCGGCGCGGACTACGACGATCCCCGCTGGGAGCAGCTGCTGGATCAGCTCACCGCTGAGGAGATGGCCGACCTGGCCAATCTGGGAGGCTTCCAGACCATCGCTCTGCCCTCCATCGGCAAGGTGGCCTCCCTGGACAGCGATGGCCCTGCCGGCCTGAACAACTGGTACGTTAAGGTGTACGGCACTCCCTATCCCAGCGAGACCCTGCTCAGCCAGTCCTGGAACAAGGAGCTGGCCTATCGGGTGGGTCTGGCTATGGCCCAGGAATTTGCCGATGTCAACGGCTATGGCTGGTACGGCCCGGCCATGAATACCCACCGCTCCGCCTTTGCCGGGCGCAACTTCGAGTATTACTCCGAGGACGGCGTGCTGGCCGGCTGGATTGCTTCCAATGTGGTCAACGCGGCATCTGATAAGGGTGTCTACGCCTACATCAAGCACTTTGTTTTGAACGACCAGGAGACCAACCGAAACGCGGTCATCATGACATGGTCGGATGAGCAGGCGATTCGGGAAATCTATCTGAAGCCTTTTGAGATCGTAGTGAAGAACTTCGATTTTGAGAACAAAAAGCCCGCCGCCGTCATGTCCTCCTTCAATCTCATTGGCCCCATCTATTCCGGCTCCAACCCCTATCTGCTCAACAATGTGCTCCGGGGCGAGTGGGGCTACCAGGGTATGGTGCTCACCGACTGGGACGGCTCCTACGGCTACCAGATCACCGATGACTGCGTCCGGAACGGCAACGACATCATGCTGGGCTTCAACTCCTACGACTCCAACAAGCTGGACCTCAGTTCGCCTACTCTGGTAAAGGCTCTGCGCCAGGCAGCGAAAAATGTCCTCTTTACCTTCGCCAACAGTGGTTATTATACCAATCAGACCAGCCAAGGCGGCATGGACAACATGACCAAAACCTTTGTAGTCATTGATGTGGTGATTGCCCTGATTGTGGCCGCTGCCGCAGCGGTCGTCCTGATTCGCTACCGCAAGAAAAATCCGAAGCCTTAATTGGCCGTCCTCCCCCCTTTACCTGCTCCGCCCCCTTCTCCGTTTTCGGGGGAGGGGGCGTAGCGCATTCAAATCACAAAGAGGAGGAATCCCTGTTGAAACATAGAGACTTGATCCAGCAAATGACGCTGGAAGAAAAATGCTACCTCTTTTCCAGCAAAGACTTCTGGCAGACCCGGAGCGTGGAGCGGCTGGGTGTCCACAGCATGACTCTATCAGACGGTCCCCACGGGGTCCGCAAACAGGAAGGCGCGGGCGACCAGCTGGGCCTGAACGGCTCCCTGCCCGCCACCTGCTTCCCCACCGCCGCCACCATCGCCAACTCCTGGGACCCTGCCCTGGGGGAAGAAATCGGTAAGTGTCTGGGCGAGGAGGCCGCATCCCAGAAGGTGGGTGTTCTCCTGGGGCCCGGCCTGAACATCAAGCGGTCTCCCCTGTGCGGACGCAACTTTGAGTATTTTTCCGAGGACCCCTACCTGGCCGGGAAGATGGCCGCCGGGTATATCCGGGGCATCCAGAAGAACGGAGTTGCCGCCTGCCCCAAGCACTTCGCCGTCAACTCCCAGGAGCTGCGGCGCATGGCTTCCGACTCCGTTCTGGACGAGCGCACCTTGCGGGAGATTTACCTCACCGGCTTTGAGATCGCCGTGAAGGAGGGCGGGGCAAAATCCATCATGTCCTCCTACAACGAGGTCAACGGAGTCTACGCCAACGAGAATTACCACCTGCTCCAGGAGATCCTCCGGGACGAGTGGGGCTTCGATGGCTTTGTTGTCTCCGATTGGGGCGCATCCAACGACCATGTGGAGGGCGTTCGGAACGGCTCCCACCTGGAGATGCCCACCACCGGCGGCGACTCCGACCTGAAACTGGTCCAGGCCGTCAAGGACGGCAAAATCAGCGAGGAGATCATCAATCAGCGGGCAGACGAGATTCTGGATGTGATCCTGCCCGTCACCGAGTCTGTCAAAAAGTATGAGAACAGGCCCCTTGACATTGACGCCCACCACAGGATGGCCATGAAAGCCGCTGGGGAGTCCATCGTCCTGCTGAAGAACGAGGAGAATATCCTGCCTCTGAAAAAGGGCACCAAGGTCGCCGTCATTGGCGAGTTCGCCCAGAAAGCCCGGTACCAGGGCGCGGGGTCCTCCGTGGTCAATCCCACAAAACTGGACCACACAATGGACATGATCAAGAACTTCGACTTGGACGTGGCCGGCTTTGAGCCGGGCTATCCCCGCAGCGGCAAGGGAGATCCCGCCATGCAGGCCAAAGCGGTGGAGCTGGCGAAAAAGGCGGACATCGTCCTGCTCTACATCGGCCTGGACGAAATCAGCGAGTCCGAGGGCCTGGACCGCGCCCACATGAAGCTGCCCCAGAGCCAGATTGATCTGCTGGAGGCTGTGACCGCCGTCAATCCCAACGTGGTGGCGGTCATGTCTGCCGGGTCCTCGGTGGAGATGCCCTGGCTGGACAAGTGCAAGGCGGTAATCCACGGCTACCTCTGCGGTCAGGCCGGGGCGGGAGCAATGCTCCAGGCTATTATGGGGGAGATCAACCCCTCCGGCAAGCTGGCGGAGAGTTATCCCATCAAGTACGAGGATGTTTCCTCCGCCCCCTACTTCCCTGCCAAGCAGCGCACCGTCGAGTACCGGGAGGGCCTCTACGTCGGCTATCGCTACTACGAGACCGCCAACATCCCCGTCCTGTTTCCTTTCGGCTTCGGCCTGAGCTACACCACCTTCCAGTACAGCGACCTAAAGGTTAGCGACAAAGAAGCAACCTTTACCCTGACCAACACCGGCAGCGTGGACGGTGCGGAGGTGGCCCAACTCTATGTGGGCAAGGCGGATGCTCAGGTGTTCCGCCCCATCCGAGAACTGAAAGGCTTCGCCAAAGTATTCCTGAAGGCCGGTGAGAGCAAGACCGTCACCATTCCCCTGGACGACAAGACGTTCCGCTACTTCAACATCAAGACCAACCGGTTTGAGGTGGAGGGCGGCGAGTACCAGGTGATGATTGGAGCCTCCGCGGTGGACATCAGACTCACCGGGAATGTTTCCGTTAAGGATACCGACGCTCCCAATCCCTACGACAAGAGGCTCCTGGCCGATTACTATTCCGGCCAGATCAAAGCTGTTCCCGATGTGGAGTTTGAAAATCTGCTGGGACGCCCCATCCCTGATGGCCACTGGAGCGGCATTCTAGACATGAACGACGCCATCTGCCAGATGTATTATGCTAAGGGCTGGCCCGCCCGGCAGGTCTACAAGATCATGACCAGGGTCATTTGCTTTACCGACAGATTCCACTACCAGGCGTGGAAAGCCCTGGCCGACCGCTAGGCATCTACTTCGATGAGAAGACCAATGATTGGCTCCGAGGCGTCAGCCGCATGGCTAGCCTGGACATCATCCTGGATCAGATTGACCTGGAAGACTTTTTCGATGCCATCGCCGACGGCACCGACATCACCCACTCTAAGCCAGACCCGGAGGTCTTCGTCATTGTCGGCGGACTGTCCAACGCAGAGGATATTCTCCTGAAAGAAATTGAGACAAGTTACCGCAAATATACGTTTCATTCCTTCCAGGACACGAAATTTGTGTTGGCAGAGTTGAGAAACGACGCAGGAATCTATGGCTGCGTGAGAATGCTGTTTTGAATGAAATACCTCAAAAAATATGTTAAGAAGGAGAACCTGTCATGAAAAAGTTTGAGTACGTTATCACCGATCCCGTTGGCATCCACGCCCGCCCCGCCGGGCAGCTGGCCAAGATTGCCAAGGGCCTGGACAGCACCGTGACCATCGGCAAAGCGGATGGTAAGTCCGCCGTTGTCACGAAGCTCATCGCTGTTATGGGCCTGGGCATTAAGCAGGGCGACACCGTGACCGTCACCGTGGAGGGCGGCGCGGAGGAGACCAACGCCGCCGCCATGGAGCAGTTCTTCAAGAACAATCTGTAAACGCCGCTCAAAGGGCATCTGCCCGCCGGGCGGACGCCCTAAACCATATTTTAGGAGGACAAATACATGATTTTAATGCAGGGGAAAGGCGTTTCTAAGGGTGCAGCCAACGGTCCTATCTACTTTTTCCAGCGCCCCAACACCACGATTACTGATGCTCCTGCCGCTGATATAGAGGCGGAAAAAGGCCGCATTGTCGCCGCTCAGGAGAAATCCATTACCCAGTTGAACCTCTTGGCAGACAGAGCCAGGGAGGAGGCGGGGGACGAATCGGCCATGCTCTTTGAGACCCACGCCATGTTCGTAGAGGACGACGACTATGTGGAGTGCATGATGAACGCTCTAGAGGAGCGGCACTGCACCGCCGAAAAGGCGGTAGAGATTGCCGGCGAGGAGTTCTCCACCATGCTGGCCGCAATGGATGGCTCCTACATGCAGGCCCGTGCCGCCGACATCAAGGACGTCACCCGCCGTATCCTCAACAATCTGATAGGGATCGCCGAGGGAGGCATCGACTCCGAGGAGCCCGTGATCCTGGCCGCCGACGACCTGGCCCCTCTGAAACACTCCAGCTGGACAAGTCCAAGATTCTGGGCTTCATCACACAGGGGGGCTCCGGCAACAGCCACACCGCCATCCTGGCCCGCACCATGGGCATCCCCGCCATCTGCGGCATGGGTGAGGCGCTGAAAGCGGAGTACAATGGCCGCACAGTCTACATCGACGGCGAGACCGGCCAGGCGGCCATCGAGCCGGACGAGATCACCCTGGCCTCTTTCCAGTCCAAGCAGGAGCAGCAGCAGAAGCTGAAAGAGCTGATGGAGACCATGAAGGGTCAGGAGGACGTGACCCTGGACGGTCGGGAGATGATGGTCTACTGCAACATTGGCAATCCCGAGGATGTGGCTGCCGTCCAGTCCAACGACGGCCAGGGCATCGGTCTGTTCCGTTCCGAATTCTTGTATCTGGCCTCCAGCGACTACCCCACCGAGGAGGAGCAGTTCAAGGCGTATAAAGAGGCCGCCGCCGCCATGTGGGGGAAGCGGGTGGTCATTCGCACCCTGGACATTGGGGCGGACAAGCAGGTAGACTACTTCCAGATGCGCAAGGAGGAGAACCCCGCTCTAGGTGTCCGAGCCATCCGCATCTGCCTGAATCGCCCCGAGGTGTTCCGCACCCAGCTGCGTGCCCTGTATCGTGCTTCAGCCTATGGCAAGGTAGCCATCATGTTCCCCATGATCACCTCCGTATGGGAAGTCAAGGAGTGCAAACGGGCCTGCCAGAAGGTCATGGCCGAGTTGGACAAAGAAGGCATCCCCTATCGCTGGGATACCGAGATTGGTATCATGATCGAGACCCCCGCCTCTGTCCTGGTGGCAGAGGAACTGGCGAAGGAGGTTGACTTCTTCTCGGTGGGGACCAACGACCTGACCCAGTACACCCTGGCCTGCGACCGTCAGGCTAACGACCCGGGCAAGTTCTTCGATCCCCATCACCCCGCCGTCCTTCGTGCCTTGAAAATAGCCACAGACGCTGCCTACAAGGCTGGGATCTGGATCGGCATCTGCGGCGAGCTGGGAGCCGATCTCACCCTGCTGGAGACCTTCCTAGTCATTGGTATCGACGAACTGTCTGTCTCTCCCACTTCTGTTCTCCCCCTCCGGGCAGAGATCCGCAAGTCTATTGCCAAAACTTGTACCCTGGAAAAACATAAGGTAGGCACGACCGCGCCATATCCGCTTGCGCGGACGGTCTCGGTCGAAC
>CAMWBA010000060.1 GCA_947172355.1 uncultured Bacillota bacterium | reverse complement strand
GCAAAGCGCCGAACCGTTGTGAGCCGCACGGATGGAACGAAGCGAGAAATACAAACCAAAGAGGGCCGCAGGCCCGAATGTTTGTGTTTCGAGCCGGAGCGAAGCCGTGCCTATTTTGTTGGTTCTGGCCTTTTACTTCATAATCTCTTCCAGGGTCTCATAAATTTTCTCCCCCGCATTGGGGACGGCCATTGTTTTTAATGCCTTGATCATCTTCTCCCGCCGGTCCTTTTCCCGAAGGAGGAGGGCCGCCTCATCATAAAGGGTATTCTCAACACAATCGGCCTCCCGGAGCAGAACGCCGGCCCCCTGGTCAGAGAGCACCCGGGCATTTTTCTCCTGGTGGTTGGCGGTAACATTGGGGGAGGGCACCAGCACGGCGGGTTTGGCAATGGCGGTGAGCTCCGAAATGGTGGAGGCCCCTGCCCGGCACAGCACTAGATCTGCGGCAGCCATCACCAGGGGCATGTCGTAAATATATTCCCGGACCTCAATTCCATTGTCCCCCAGCTTCAGTCCACGGCGCAGCAGCTCCTCCTGCATCCAGGGGTAATCCCGCCCTGCGCCGTGGATATGCCGCCAGGGGGCGCCCTCATAACACTCCTTCGCGATAAAGTCTACCATCTTCTGGTTCATCACCTCAGCCCCCAGAGAGCCCCAGTAAGACAGCAACAGAGGCCGCTCATCGGAAAAGCCCAGCTTAGCCCGGGCTTCCGCCCTGGTATACTGGAAGAACTCTCCCCGCACCGGCGTACCGGTTACCACCACCTTGGCCCGGTCATCGTAGTGCTCCCGGCTCTCCTCAAACCCCACCATCACCCGGTCCACCACCTTGGACAGCGCCTTGGTGGTCAGACCAGGGACGGCGTTGGACTCGTGAACGGCGGTGGGAATCTTTCGCCGTGCCGCCTCGTTGACCACCGGGAAGGAGGCATAGCCTCCTGTACCCACCACCAGATCGGGCCGAAACTCGTCCAGAATGGCTTGGGCCTGCTTCTTGGATCGCTGCATATTCACCAGAGTTCCCAGGTTGTGGACAATATCCGCCGGAGCCAGGGAGCGGTGGAAGTTGGTGATGGTCACCGTCTTGATCTGGTAGCCCTCCTTAGGCACCAGCTTGTTCTCCATCCCGCCGTCCGCCCCCACAAAGAGAACCCGGCAGCCGGGATGCCGCTCCTGGAAGATACGGGCCAGGGCCACCGCCGGGTTTACATGTCCGGCGGTGCCGCCGCAGGTAAACAGTACGTTCATAGGTGCACCTCTCAATCTTTTCTCGGGGCTGGTATCTGCCGTGAAATGCTCAGCACAATGCCCATCTCTGCCAATTGAATCATCAGGGCGGTGCCGCCGTAGCTGAAAAAGGGCAGGGAAATTCCAGTGTTTGGGATAATTCCGGTGATAACTCCGATATTCAAAAACACCTGGGTAGCCAGCAGGGTGATAATGCCCACAATGGTCAGCATTCCGAATTTATCTCGGGCGTGAATGGCCAGCCAGTAGCCCCGGAGGATGAGCAGAGAGAACAGCAGCAGGATAGCGAAGGCCCCCACCAGTCCCAGTTCCTCCACCACAATGGAAAAAATCATGTCGTTCTCCGGTTCGGGAACAAAGCCGAATTTTTGGTTGCTCTGGCCCAGTCCCCGGCCCAGCAGACCGCCAGAGGCGATGGAGTAAATACCCTGGCGGAACTGGTAGCCGTCACTCTGCGCCTCTGCCCCCCAGGGATCCCGCCAGATATTGAGCTTACGGGTGAGGTAAGGGGTTTGGGTGGCGATGAACCACAGCGCCAATCCGACTATAGCGCCCGAACCAAAAAACCACTTTAGGCTGATGCCCGACACCAGCAGCACCGAAGCCGCGCCCAGCATAATCAAAATGGTGCCCGACATGTGGGGTTCAAAGACCACCAGTGCCAGCACCAGCAGCAGTACCGCGCCATAGGGCACCAGTTCCAAAAATCCCACCTTTTCCAGCCAGTTCAGCATCCGACCTGTGCTGGTACGGCGGGTGAAGCGCAGCTGCTTTTCCGTATCCCGCTTGCACAGCCGGGCAGCAAAGAAGAGTACCACCGCCACCTTTGCAATCTCCGAGGGCTGGAAGGTAGGGCCGACCACCAAAAAGACCTTCAGCCAGCGGCACACCCCGTTGATGCGTACCTGGATGCCGGGAATGTAGCACAGCACCAGCAGAACAATGGAAACTCCCAGCAGCAGCGGCGCCATCCATCGAAAGCGCTGATAATTGATCTTCGAGATGATATACATGCCCGCCAACCCTCCGGCGGCGTACATGGCCTGACGGGTGATGTAAAAGTAGGGGTTATTGCTCACCGGGGGCTTGGAATCCCGCAGAGCAGTGTAGTAGGAAGCCGAGAAGAGCATAATCAGTCCAATGCCCAACAGCATCAGCACCAGCATGAGAAAGGGCAAGTCCAGCGGCCCTCGGGCCAGCTGTTCCTCCATAGTCAAATCACGTTTTGCTTTGCGGGCCAAAGGTCTTTCCCTCCTAGGTTTTTTCCAAAGGCTCCTTTTTTCAAGGAGCTGTCAGCCACAGGCTGACTGGGGATTGTGTGTTGGCAAATCCAACCTTGCAATGCCAGTATAATTTTGCACTCTGGCTTTCCTTCCTATGTGTCGCCGTGCGAAACGCAGTCCTCCATTACCGTCCCTGCGGAGGCGGTGGCTCCAGGTTTTTCCTCCTGCATACAGGACGAGGGCCTTTTTTACATCGGATACCGGTACATAACCCCCAAAAAGCCCAAACAGCACAGGGCCAAGGTGATACCTGAGAAGATACAGAACAGTTTCGTCTCGCTCCAGCCGCCCATCTCTAAGTGGTGGTGGAGGGGCGCCATACGGAAAAACCGCTTGCCGTGGGTCTTTTTAAAATAGGCCACCTGGATAATGTCAGACAGCACTTCCGCCACATAGATCAGCCCGATAATGGGCAGCACCAGGGGGATGTCAAGGGCAAAGGCCAGCCCGCACACCATCCCCCCCAGAAACAGGGAACCGGTATCCCCCATAAAGATCTTGGCCGGGTGGAAATTATAGAGCAGGAAGGCCGCCAATCCCCCCGCCAATGCCGCGGACAGGATAGCCAAGTCATCCTTGCCAAACCAGGCGGACGCCGCCATGTAAAACAGCGCCACGGGGATGGTGACCCCGGTGGCCAACCCGTCAATCCCATCGGTGAGGTTGACGGCATTCACTGTGCCCACCATCACAAAGGCAGCAAACACCATATACACAGGCCAGGGCAAAATCAGCTCGTAACCCAGGAAAGGAATATAAAGATTTGGGGTGAGGTAGCCCTGCTCCCGCATCAGGACGGTAAACGCAATGGCTGCCGCCAGCTGGAGCAGAAACTTTTGGGCGGCAGTAAGCCCCTCGTTGGCGTGATGGCGCAGCTTCTGAAAGTCGTCAATCATCCCGATGACCCCAAACACCAGAGCAAAGAGGAACACATACAGGTGATTATAATTTCCCGCTTGAAGCTCCTCCCACCCGGCCACCACACAGGCCGCGGCAATGGCCAGAATGAACATAATTCCCCCCATGGTGGGCGTCCCCTGCTTGGACATGTGCCAGGCGGGGCCGTCCGCCCGGATGGACTGTCCCGCCTTCAGCCGGCGAAGCAGCGGGATTAGCACCTGACCTACAATCGCTGCAACACCAAAGGCAACGATAAAGCTGAAAATATATATCATCTCGAAACCCCTCCTGGTTCTTTCTCTTTTGGAGTATAGGACCTGCCTCCGGCGGGCTGTCTCATGGCCCCCGCCTTAGAAGGGGGGCTACATGGGCAGGACAAGGGATTATATCACATCCGCAGGAACTTTTCCAGTCATTTTTTGCCGCCCGTCCTTCTTTTCAAACCAGTCTGCCACGATCTCCCGCTCATCCATAGGATACTGCACACCGTTGATCTCCTGATAGGTCTCGTGGCCCTTGCCTGCCAAAACAATCACATCCCCCGGCCGGCCTTGGGCCAGAGCCCAGGCAATGGCTGCCCGGCGATTGGGTTCCACATGAGGGGCGGCTCCCTGTTTCATCCCGGTCAAAATATCCTCGATGATGTCCTCAGGGTCCTCGGAGCGCGGGTTGTCTGTGGTAACCACCACAATGTCAGCCAGTTCCTGGGCAATGGCGCCCATGATGGGCCGCTTCCCCCGGTCCCGGTCGCCGCCGCAGCCAAACAGGCAGAGCAGCCTTCCGGCGGTAAATTCCCGGGCGGTGGTCAGGATGTTTTCCAAGGCGTTGGGACTGTGGGCATAGTCGATAATGACGGTGTACGCTCGCGGGACAGGGACCACTTCCACCCGGCCCTTCACCCCCCGCACAGCGGGCATCACCCGGGCCATGGACTCCAAATCCAGGCCAAGACACAGGCCCGCAGCCAGGGCCGCCAGGGCGTTGTAGATGGAAAATCCTCCGGGTATGGGCAGATGAATGCGGGAAATTCTGCCCAGAGTAAGGGCCTCAAACTCCACATGGCTGGGAAACAGACGAATATTTTTGGCGGTCAGGCCAGCCTGGTTCTTGTTTTCCGAGTAGGTAAACACAGGGCAGGGCACCCTGTCCAGATACCACCGGCCCGCCTCGTCGTCCAGATTGAGGATGGCCTTTTCACATTGCAGAAAGAGCAGTCCCTTGGCGGCTCGATACTCCTCCATGGTGTGATGGTAGTCCAGGTGGTCCTGGGTCAAGTTGGTAAATACTCCCGCTGCAAAGGTCAGTCCCTCGGTCCGATGCTGAACCAGGGCGTGGGAGGAGACCTCCATCACCACATGGGTACACCCTGCGTCTGCCATCCGGCGCAGAAGGGATTGCAGTTCATAGCTGTCCGGAGTGGTGCGATGGGCAGGCAGTTCTTGGGAGCCGATCATATTTCGGTTGGTGCCGATCAGCCCCACCTTGGCTCCTGCCGCCCGCTCCAGCAGTTCCTTCAGCAGACTGGTGGTGGTGGTCTTGCCGTTGGTGCCAGTGACAGCGGCTAGAACCATCGAATCTCCTGGCCGGCCAAACCAGTTGGCAGAAATCAGTGCTAGGGCCAACCGGCTGTCGGCTGTGGTCAGCCAGGGACCTGGATGGTCCGGGGCTGTTTCACACACAACGGCAGCCGCGCCCCGTTCCATGGCGGTCTGGATATACCGATGTCCGTCCGTCTTTTCTCCGGACAGGGCCACAAACAGGGCGCCGGGTGCAAGGGTCCGGGTGTCGCAGGAAATGGAATTTATTTCCATTTCAAACTCAGGGCTTCCCCCCGTGAGGGGGACGCCAGCTAAAAGCTCGCGCAGTTTCATGGTGTCACCCCTCAAAGGGCGGTTTCATTTTCTATAAGAAGTGCTGAATTTCCGAGCAGGGGCGCTTGGACTGGAGTGAGGGATACAAACCAGGAATTGCGAAACCCGCAGAGCAATTCTGTTTGTGTCCCGAATCGGAGGGAAAGTGCCCCGCCCGCGAGGAAACCGAGGCATGACCGCTCAGAAGTGCTGAATTTCCGAGCAGGGGCGCTTGGACCGGAGCAAGGGATACAAACCAGGAATTGCGAAACCCGTAGAGCAATTCTGTTTGTGTCCCGAGTCGAAGGGAAAGCGCCCCGCCCGCGAGGAAACCGAGGCATGACCGCTCAGAAGTGCTGAATTTCCGAGCAGGGGCAGCCTAACCCGGTCAAATAAACTGTTTCCAGGTCAGTCATCCACCACGTTGAAGAAGTTTACATTGATTACCGTTCCAATGGCAGCTATCTCACCCCCTGATACACTCTGGCCTTCAGCGGTGGTGGAATTACCGTAATAGGTGGACACACCGGAGGCCCGCATAAAGAAGCCAGCTTTTTCCAGAGCATTTTTTGCATTCTCATAGGTCATGCCGGTAACATCCGGAACGGTGTTGCTCTCCTCCGGAACGGCGTCGCCCAGATAGAGAATGACCGTGGACCCGCCGGGGATACTGACACCGGATGCCGGAACTTGGCGTGAGACGGTATCCCCTGTACCAATGGTACGGCATTTCAGATTTTTCTTCTTCAAGTCGCTCTCCGCATCTGCAACCAGCTGACCGGTGACCTTGGGAACGGACACGTCTACGGCGGCGGACTCGTCGGCGTTATACACCTTCTCCACCCCCATGTAGTTCAAAATTTCCGCAATCAGGGGGCCGGCCTTCCGTGCGGCCATGTTGCCGCCACTGATGTAGATTTGGTTGGCGGTCAAATTACTTCCCGGCTCAGCAGGCTGAGGACAGTCGTAGGCAATCAGGACGATGACCTGAGGGTCGTCAGCAGGGGCGTAGCCCATAAAAGAGACCAACGTACGGTCTGTGATGCCCGTCTCAGAGGAGCCCGTCTTGCCGCCAATGCGGTAACCGGATACATAGGCGTTCTTGCCGGTGCCCTTGGACACTACCTGCTCCAGAATATCCGCCGCCCGCTGGCTGGTCTGCTGGCTTATCACCTGGCGGACAATCTCCGGCTGGGTGTTCTGAACCACCGTGCCGTCCCGGGTGCTGATGGACTGGACTACATAGGGCTTTACCAGGTTTCCCCCATTGATAACGGCGGCAAAGCCACAGATCATTTGGAGGGGGGTGACCTCAAAATTTTGGCCGAAGGAGGCCACCGCCAGGTCCACGTTGCTCATCTTATTCCGGTCCCAGATGGCGCCGGCCAGGCTGGCCTCGCCGGGCAGGTCCACCCCGGTCTTTTCGCCCATGCCAAAGGCCAGGAAGTAATCGTAAAATTTGTCGATGCCCAGCCGGCTGCCAATCTCAATAAAGGCCGGGTTGCAGGAGTTGCCCACCGCCTCAGCCAAGGTCTGGTGCTTATGACCCTGGCGGTTGGAGCAGCGGATGGGATCAGGGTAGCCAGGCACTATAACAGAGCCGGAACAGTAGAAGGTGTCGTTCTCTGACACCAGCCCCTCTTCAAAGGCGGCGGCCAGCACCAGAGCCTTAAAGGTGGACCCCGGCTGATACCGGGAATCGATAGCCCGGCTGCGCCACTGGGTATTCCGGGCATCGGAGCGTGCCTGGCTTTCCGCCTTTTCCATCAGCTCACTGTCCGTAAGATTCTCTGTGTTGTTGGCTTTCAGTATCTCGAAATACTCTGCGGCATCCTCCTCCATCTGGCTGTTGAGCAGGTCATTGATCACCAGGGAGTAGTTATTGGGGTCAAAATCCGGGGAACTGGCAATGCCCAAAATGGCTCCGGTTTTGGGGTCCATGGCAATGCCAAAGGCCCCCTCCCGCACATCAAATTCCTGAATTCCCTCCTCAAGCGTCTTCTCAAGATAGGACTGGATGGTGGTGTCTATGGTGAGGGTCAGGTCGTAGCCGTTTACCGCGTCGATATACTGGGAGTATGCGTTGTACCGCTCGGTGCCGCCGGCGGTGCGGGTGGTGGTCACCCGGCCGGCCGTACCCTCCAGCACGTCATTGTACACCGCCTCAATGCCGTAGGCACCTCCATTGCTGTTGACAAAGCCCAGCGCTTGGGCGGCCAGACCGGAGTAAGGGTAGTAGCGCTTGGTATCGGGCTCTTGAAAGAGGTAGGTGGAGGTTCCATGCTCCACAATGTACCGCTGAAGGACCTCGTGTTCCTCCTCCTCTATGCCCTTTTTTACCTCCCAGTAGTAGGATTCGGTATTGCGGACCTGCCGGTTTACCGTCTCCCGGTCCAAATTTGGGAAAAGCGTCATCAGTTCTTCCACCATCTGGTCCTGCCGGGCGGACACCTTGGCCTCATAGACGGCATCCTCCAGCCGTTTTCCGTCCGCATCCTTGTTGGAAACACTTTTCACCAAGTCGTTGGCAGAAAAAATCACATTATATACCGTGGCCGACATGGCCAGTACATTGCCGTTCCGGTCATAGATGTTGCCCCGGTCGGCTGTAATGGTGTAGTCCAAGGTCTGCTGCCGGCTGACCTTCTTCTGGAACTCGTCGTGATGAACGATAGCAATGTCGTACAGCTTCCACATTAAAGGAAAAAACATCACAATGCCGCACACCAGCATCAGGAAAGTGGTACGGTTAATAATCGAGCGCTTGGAGTGAGTTCCTCGGGTCGCTGTGGTGGGAACCGCTGCCCGGTCCATAGACCGCTCTAATCCTCTTCGCATAAAAACCCTCCTTTGGGATCTGGCCTCTCCTATTTTCTGCCTCGGCCGGCTTCGGTTTTTCGTCCTCACTCCGGTCCATCCGTGCGGTTCGCCACGGCTCGGCGCTTCTTCTAAAAACAGGCGCAAGAAACTCTCTTTCTTGCGCCCGTAGTCTCTCTTTTGTATCGTCCGGCCCGCCCGGAGCGGGCACACACTCACTATATGGCCGCCTTAGCGGAAATATTCTATAATTCCGCCAAACAGATCCTGTATTCCATCCAGCAGTCCCCGGAACCCTGCATTGAGATTTTCCTCCTGATAGAGCGTCACCGTATCCGGGGCGGACAGGTCAATATAGACCACCTGGTCATTGGTCGGACGTACCATCGTATCGCCCACCGCCTCCTGAATGGTTGCCAGGTCGAAAACCTTCTCATACTGGGCGGACAGGGTGGTGTTCCAGCTTTGCAGCTCAGACAGTTCCCGGCGCAGCGAGACCATCTCGTCGTTGGCCACCGTCAGTTGGACATAGCTGGTTACCAGCATCATTGCAAAAACGGCCACCGCCAAAAAGCCCACCACTGCAAAAGGGGCCACCTGCCCAGCCTGGCGCACCTGTACCCGGACCCGCTCGAACCTCCGGACCTGCTGGCGCTGCTTGGGGCGGGGCACTGGACTGCGCCGGAGCTCCTCCTCCCGGCGGGGGACGCGGACGGCGTTCCCGTCATACACAGGGGAATAGGCCGCGCCGCTGTAGGTGCTGTATGTGGTTGTACTGCGGCGTCGGTTGGCAGGCATAGCGCACGCTCCTTATCCTTTGTATTGGGCGGAAGGCCGGTATATCTCCGCCTTCCTGGAACATTTCTCCGCAGCTCTCAGCTTTGCGCTGCGAGCTCTTGGGTTTTCTTCGATCTCCTGCCTGCTGGGCAGAATGGGCTTTTTATTAACCAGCCGGATATCCGGGGTTCTGCCGCAGACGCAGACCGGGAAGTCCGGCGGACAGACACATCCCTTGGCAAAGCCGGCCAGACCGGTTTTGACAATACGGTCTTCCAGAGAGTGGAAGGTAATCACAGCCAGCCGTCCTCCGGGGTTCAGTCTGGGAACCGCCCGCTGGAGCATCCGGTCCACACTGGACAATTCGTCATTGACGGCAATACGGATGGCCTGAAAGGTACGCTTGGCAGGGTGTTGCTTTTCCCGCAGCGCTTTAGGCGGCATGGCGCTCTTGATAACCTCCACCAGTTCCAGCGTGGTCGAGATGGACTTGTCCCCTCTGTAGCGGACGATGGCTCCGGCAATCTGGGGGGCAAACCGCTCCTCGCCATACTGGAACAGAATCCGTTTCAGCTCCTCTTGAGGCCAGCTGTTCACAATGTCTGAGGCGGTCAGCCCCTCCCCCTGGTCCATGCGCATATCCAAAGGGGCGTCGGCCATGTAAGAAAAGCCCCGGCTTCCATCGTCCAGCTGGGGAGAGGATACCCCCAAATCAAAGAGCATCCCGTCCACACCGGTCAGAGACAGCCTGTCCAAAATTTTGTCCACCTGATCAAAATTGCTGTGGACCAGTACCACCTTGTCCATCCAAGGCGCCAGCCGTTCCTGGGCGGCCTCCAGCGCCGCCGAATCCCGGTCCACACAGATAAGCCGTCCGGTGGTCAGCCGGCGGACAATCTGCTCGCTGTGGCCTGCCCGGCCCAAAGTGCCGTCCAGATAGACCCCCGACTGACGGATATTCAGCGCGTTGATACACTCGTCCAGAAGGACAGGACGGTGGATAAATTCACTCATGTACACACCCCTAAACGCCTCGCAGAGTCCGCACCCGCAGATAGGCAGGCGGCATAAGAGCGCACAGCCGGACCGCGGCGTGTTTCAGCAGGCTATGTTCCACCCTCAGAACCCCAGCTCCGCCATACAGGCCGCCATCTTCTCCGGCGTCATTTCCTCCTCTTCCTGTGCCTTCCACGCAGCGGCCGACCAGATTTCCGCCCGGTCGTTGACGCCAATGATAACCGTCTCTTTCTCCAGTGCGGCATACTTCCGCAGCTTCTGGGGGATGACGATGCGGCCCTGGCTGTCCGGTTCACACTTGGCGGCGTTGGCAAATAGGGGACGCATGGCCTTGGACTGACTCATGGGCAGGGAGGCAAATTTTTCGGTGAAGCGGTCCCAGGTGGACTGGGGATAGATGGCCAGACAGGCGTCTACGCCCATGGCCAGGTAGAAGGTGTCTCCCAATTCCTCCCGGAGCTTGGCGGGGATAAACAGCCGGCCTTTGGCATCAATATTGTGCTCGTATGTGCCGGTCATCTTTCCTCACCCTCCCCCACTCTGGCGTTCTTTTGGGGGATTTTGCTCCACTTTGCCCCACCCCTGCTGTTCAGTATAAATCCTGTTGACATAAATTGCAAGAGCTTTTTTCTCTCATTTTTGTTCTAATTATGGCGTTTTACTTAAAAAACTTTCTTTTTTTGTGTTTAAAACATCCGTTCTATTCTGTTTTTTTCGTGGACTGTTCCCTTTTTGTATACAAAATATATTACTCTCTTTTTTATCGAGCGCAATATATTGTGTCCCAGTTTTTCCCCCTTCGGGCTGCACACAAAGTACCACAGCAAAAAAGATAGAAAATAAATGCGGGAAAAATTTTTTCTCTGCTTCAAAAACCTCTTTTCTGCCGGAGCGCTTCATGGTATACTATATACAACGCTGTCGAACGCTGTAATCATTTAGGAGGAACAAACATGCTGTTTACCAATTGGGAAGAACTGGAACAAGCCTGCCTGTCCTGCCAAAAGTGCGCCTTGGCAGACACCCGGCACAACGTAGTCTTTGGAACCGGCCCCCGCAACGCCGAGGTCATGTGCATCGGCGAGGGGCCCGGAGAAAACGAGGATTTGCAGGGGCTGCCCTTTGTGGGCCGGGGGGGCAAGCTGCTGGACGATATGCTGGAGATGGTGGACCTGAGCCGGGAAAAAAATGTCTACATCGCCAACATGGTCAAATGCCGTCCGCCTCAGAACCGGGATCCGCTGAACACCGAACAGGCTGCCTGTATCGACTACCTGCGCAGTCAGGTTGCCCTCATCCGCCCCAAGATCATCATTTGCCTGGGCCGGATTGCCGCCTGCAAGATTATTAAGGAGGACTTTAAAATTACCAAGGAACACGGTCAGTGGTTTGAGAAAAACGGGGTTTGGATGACCGCCCTCTTCCACCCTGCCGCCATCCTCCGCGACCCCCGCCGCCGTCCTGAGACCTTTGAAGATTTAAAGGTCATTCAGGCAAAGATTAAAGAGGTATGCGACCACACCTATTAAGCCGGCGAACTACATCCCTTTGTCCCCATTGATGTATGTTTTGAACCTGGGTGGGCACACTACCCCCGAGGTGATTGTATGGATATAACTATGAACGCGGCGGTAACCTTTGGAGAACTGCTCCAACACAACCCCCAGGCTTCCGCCTTCTACGACCGCTGCACGCCGGAACAGCGCCAGGCCATTCTGCTCCAGCTGGGACAGATGACCAACCAGTCTCAGCTCCAGGCTTTTGTGGACAACCTGCCCAGCGCCGCCCTCTAAACTCCAGCCGCCCGCCCCCGAAAAGGGGGGCGGGCGGCTGGAGTTTTCCGTTCTCCCATCCTGACCGGTCCGGAGAGCTACCCCCATCCGCCGGTAAAGGCCGGAATACAGTCTGTATCCTGAACCACAAAAATCTCATAGAGGTGGGATAAGGCATCCCAGGTGGCCGTCTCCATACAGCCGGTCTGCGGCAGGCCGGCTGCCTTTTGTAGCCAACGGATATTATTGGCTGTTGCCGATCCATTGCATCCGTCCGCCTCACAGGCAGTAATCCCCTCAAATTGTTTGGACAGGATATTGAACATGGTCTGAGGAACAATGAGATACTCTTTGGTCTCCCCCTCGTGGACTTGAATGCCCTCCGAGGGAAAGATCCGGGTGGCCCGGGAATAGCTGGTCTTGGCCCGCTGGGACAGCCAGGCATCCCGGATGGCATCCCAGGTGGCCTGGTCCACCGTTCCGGTAACGGGCAGGCCAGCCTCCCGCTGGAAGCGCATCACTGCCTCCAGGGTGCGCTCGCCATATACTCCATCCACCGCTAATTCCGGCAAAAATTGATAGGTCTTGGACAGCTGCCGCAGCATATACTGCAAACTGCTCACCGGCTTGGCCAGCATCTCCCGCTCCAGCAGCTCCCGCCCTAAATCGGCATTCATGCACTCACTCCTCTCTGTCCGTTCCTCTGGGCATCCGTCTGGCCAAAATCCAGCGGATTCCCCTGGTACTGGCCCAGCCGCGGGGTACTGGCCCAGCGATCCGGCATCTGTGCCGGGGCCGCAGATGCCATAACAGGGATTGCATCCGCTCCCAGGGACTGAGCCCGCACGGTATCCCGGCTGAGGGAGTAGTTGGCGGTTACAAAGCTGTCGTAAATGGAATTCCAGGTCCGCTCATCCACCAGGCCGTTAGGAGTAATGCCGGCCCAGTTTTGATAGGTCCGCACCGCCCGACCGGTGACAGGGCCGAACTGACCGTCCATCGCCGGAGCATACAGCGTGTCGGAGAACTGAGCCAGCAGAGACAGCATATACTGCAAGACCTCTACCTCTGCGCCGGAATCCCCCTCCGCCAGATTGCCGGGAAACTGAAATTGGACAGCATAGTAGGTTTGGCCCTTGCTCACCAGCTCCGCCAGCTGGAGCACCCCCACATAGAGGTACACCATTTTATACCAGGTGGCCTTACCGACCACCCCGTCTGACACCAGATTAAAAATACGCTGGAAGGTGCGCACGGCGGTCTCGGTGGCCTCGCCGAAGGCTCCCGTGGTGGGGACCTTGGGAATGGCAGGGTAGTTTTGGGAGATACGGTTGAGCATGGCCTGAATCACCGATACATCGGGCCCCGCCGACCCCCGGCGCAGCGGAGTGCCCGGGTAGGAGGAGGTCAGGTCCTGAATGGGGGCATCCACCACCAGCTCGATATCGTTTCCGTAGTAATGATAGAGGATATCCATGGAGTTGGCCCCCTGCTGGGCCATCTCCTGGCTGCCCCACTGGGACAAACCGTTGCAGGTGGAGGTGGTGCCATTGCAGAACTTGGCGGCCAGCGGTTCCACATAGCCCTGGCGGCGGATATAGTCATTGAAGATTTCGTCTACCATCTGGCTGATGTTTTCAAAGACATTCCGTCCCCGGACAAATGCCTGATCATATTGGGTGGTGGAAGTAATTTGGAAGTTGTAGCCCTGGCTGGGGTAGAACTCGGTATACACCCGGTTGAGGGCAAAGGAAATGATCGCAAGGATATTCGCCCGGATGGCGGCGGGCTCCCAGGTGGGATAAATCTCGCTGGAAGCCACGTTCTTCACATAATCCGGGAAATCCACCGTCACGTTCTCCGCCCACTGGTTGGGCAGCCCCAGGTGCACGGTAATGGTACGGGGCACATATGGAATGATAATGGGCATACCTTCACCTCACAGAGACTGGACAGGGATGTCCCGCTCATCCCGCTGCTGAAGGCTGCACAGCCCCTGGGGCAGAGGGATCAGCTCCATATCCTGCATGGTCTCCACATCCGGGAAGATCTGCACGCCGTTCACCTGGAGCATGGCATAGCCCGGCTGCTCCGCCCATATGTCACACAGGGCAAAGGGAGCGCCCTCCCCGGGCAGTCCACCAGGGGATGTGCTCTCTCCCAGGGCGGGAGCGTCGATGGTCACCGGCCGGATCAAGCCGCTGCTGTCGGTATTCTGTATGGAGAGCAGCTTATATTTGCCCTCCGCCCCCGGTGCGGCCACCACCACTGTGGCCCCCTCCATGGGGATCTGCGCCTGGGAGGTGTATACCCGGACGCTTAATGTTCCTGTCGCTTGCATTGTGATACCTCCTCGCAGCCGCCCCTTTGATGGACCGCCGCTTATTCCATCTTATGCACGGAGAGTGCGGTGGGTCCCCGCCGGGAAGGGGTTTCCTAAGCGCGGCGCTTTGACCCTCACTTTCCCGCCTCCGGCGGGGAAAATACGGCAATCCATCTCCCACAGACATTCCTCACCGGGAAAAGACCTTGCATTACCTCCGTATTTATAGTAGAATAAGGCGACATTAGCAGAAGAAGGTGAGTCTTCCTTGAGCATGACAGCCGTGAAATCGGTGGATCTCCGCAGTCCGGCCCACCGGGCGGGGGTGCAGGTCGGCGATATCCTCACCCATATCAACGGCCACTCCATTATAGATGTGCTGGACTATAAGTTCTATAGCTATGACCCCCGACTGGAGCTGACGCTGAAAGCAGCGGACGGAACCGTCCGCACCCTCCGCCTGCACAAGCGAGAGGGGGAGGACCTGGGGCTGGAGTTTGAGACCTACCTGATGGACCGGGCCCGGTCCTGCGCCAACCACTGCATCTTCTGCTTTGTGGACCAGATGCCCCCGGGGATGCGGCCCTCCCTCTACTTCAAGGACGACGACGCCCGGCTCAGCTTTCTCCTGGGCAACTACCTCACCCTCACCAACCTCTCCCCCCGGGAGGTCCAGCGGATCATCGACCTGCGCATCTCCCCCATCAACGTCTCGGTCCACACCACCGACCGGGCCCTGCGGGCGGAGATGCTGAAAAATCTCAGGGCCGGGGAGGGCATCGACATTATGGAGCGCTTTGCCGGGGCAAATATTACCATGAACTGTCAGATTGTCTCCTGCCCCGGCGTCAACGACGGCCCCGCCCTGGACAAGACCCTGTCCGACCTGGCCAACCTGTTCCCGGCGGTGAACAGCGTGTCGGTGGTGCCGGTGGGGGTGACCAAATACCGGGAGGGGCTGTACCCCCTAAGCACCTACACCCGTGACACCGCCGCCGCTCTGGTGGACCAGGTGGAGGCCTTCGCCGCGAAACACCTGAAGGAGAACGGCACAAGGCTGGTGTGGTGCTCCGACGAGTTTTACCTGCTGGCCGGGCGGGAGCTGCCCGGGGAGGACTACTTCGAGGACTTCACCCAGCTGGACAACGGGGTGGGGATGCTCACTCTGCTGATGAAGGAGTTCGGTCGGGCCTTGGACCTGATGGAGCCCGAGGAGCTGGAGGGGACTCTCCCCTTCTCCATCGCCACCGGGGTGTCCGCCGCGCCGTTTTTGGCAAAATTGGTGGCCCAGGCCCGGGAAAAATGTGGTACAATAGAGGGGAAGGTCTACCCCATCGTCAACCGCTTTTTCGGCGAGACCATCACCGTGGCCGGGCTGGTCACCGGGGGGGACCTGATCGACCAGCTCCGGGGAAAGGACCTGGGACAGCGTTTGCTCATTCCCGCCAGCATGCTCCGGTCCGGGGAAAACGTCTTTCTGGACGACGTGACTACGGACGACGTGGAGCAGGAGCTGGGCGTAAGCGTGGTCCCCGTCCCTCAGGACGGCTACGAGCTGCTGGACGCTGTGCTGGGCATTGAGCTCACCCCTGCCCAGCAAAAGCTGGCCTGGGAGAACGAGGAATTTTACCGGTATAATCCGTAAAGGAAGTGAAGCCTATGAAACCCTTAGTAGCCATTGTGGGACGGCCCAATGTGGGCAAGTCTATGCTGTTTAACAAGCTGTGCGGACAGCGGCTGTCCATTGTGGAGGACACCCCCGGCGTCACGCGGGACCGGCTGTACGCTCCGTGCGAGTGGCGCAACCGTGTATTCGACATTGTGGACACCGGCGGCATCGAGCCGGGCACCGACGACCAGATTCTCTCCTTCATGCGGGAGCAGGCGGAAATCGCCATTGGAACCGCCACGGTGATCGTCTTTGTCTGCGACATCAAGACCGGCATGACCGCCTCCGACCAGGAGGTGGCCAATATGCTGCTGCGCTCGGGCAAGCCGGTGGTGCTGGCGGT
>CAMWBA010000059.1 GCA_947172355.1 uncultured Bacillota bacterium | reverse complement strand
CTGGTCAAAGCACTCATACAGGGCGTTGCCCCAGGTCTTGTCCGCCGTCTCGGGCAGCTCCACCCCGATGGACTTGGCGGCGGCCACCGCCTCCTCGTCGGTGGAAATGGCCATAAAGTCGATGCCGCAGTACTGCTTCACCGCCTCATGCATAGGCATGCGGGGCCAGCCGGGGGTCAGGTCGATGTCCTTCCCCTGCCACTCCACCTGGTAGGTGCCCAGGATCTTCTGGGCGGCGGAGGACAGCAGGTCCTCAAACAGGTCCATCATGTCGTTGAAGTCGGCATAGGCCTGGTAGAGCTCGATGGTGGTGAACTCCGGGTTGTGCTTGGGGTCCATACCCTCGTTGCGGAAAATACGGCCGATTTCATACACCCGGTCCATCCCGCCTACAATGAGCCGCTTCAAGGGCAGCTCGGTGGCGATGCGCATATACATGTCGATATCCAGGGTGTTGTGGTGGGTGATGAAGGGCCTGGCGGTGGCGCCGCCGGAGATGGTGTTCAGCACCGGTGTCTCCACCTCCATAAAGCCCCGGCCGTCCATAAAATCCCGGACATGCTTGATAAACCGAGAGCGGATGACGAAGTTGCGCTTCACCTCCGGGTTGACAATCAGGTCCACATACCGCTGGCGGTAGCGCAGCTCGGTGCTGGTCAGCCCGTGGAATTTTTCCGGAAGGGGCAGCAGAGACTTGGACAGCAGCGTTACATGGACCACCCGGACGGACATCTCGCCCCGCTGGGTGCGAAAGACCACACCGCGGACCCCCACAATATCCCCGATATCATACTTTTTAAATCGGTTATACTCCGCCTCATCCATCTCATCCTTTCGGGCGTAGAGCTGGATACGGCCCGACTTGTCCTGCAAATCGCAGAAGGACACCTTGCCCATCCCCCGCTTGGACATCAGCCGCCCGGCGATGGCCACTTCGCTCCCCTCCAGGGCATCAAACCGTTCCTTGATGTTGGCGGAGTCGTTGTCCGTCACAAATCGGGTGATGGTAAACGGGTCGTTCCCCCCCTCTTGCAGTTCCTTCAGCTTGTCCCGGCGAATCTGGAGCAGCTGGGACAGGTTCTCCTGCTCCGGCGCGGAACTTGGGTTGTTCTTTTCGGCCATCTTGACCACTCCTTTATCTCTCTACCTTCAAAATCTTATACTCCACCGGGCCGGCGGGGGCGTCTACCGTGACGTCATCCCCGGCATTTTTGCCCAGCAGAGCCTTTCCAAAGGGAGAATCCTCTGAGATAGCCCCGTTCATGGGGTCGGCCTCCTGGGAGCCCACAATCTTATAGGTCAGCTCCTCATCAAACTCCTTGTCCAGTACGGTGACGGTAGAGCCAAGGCGCACATACTCGCCGCCCTCCTCCTCTTCCTCAATCACCACATAGTTGGCCAAAATCTCCTCCACCTGAGCGATGCGGGAGTAGAGCTTGCCCTGCTCATTCTTTGCCTCGTCATACTCGCTGTTCTCCGACAGGTCGCCGAAGGAACGGGCCTCTTTGATCAGCTCAGCCACCTCTTTCTCCCGAACCGTCTTGAGATAGTTCAGCTCATCCTGCAATTCCTTGAGCCGCTCCGGGCTCAGCTTGTATTCCTTCGCCATGAAACTTCGCACACCTTTCAAAAAATATCCCGGCGCTTGTTCCGGGCACATTCATCCCCCGCCCCGCAGCAGGGCGAAAACGCCGGGGAAGTAGGTATATTTTTTCATTCTGTGACATTATATGTGTTTCCCGACCGTCTGTCAAGTGATTTTTATGTCCTCCCAGGCCAGCCTCCCGCCCTCCCAGAGCGCGGTCATCAGGGGCAGATTGTCCTGGTCCTCTCCGGCCAGCTCTGGAGCGGTCAGTGTCAGCCCCGCCAGATCCGGAGCTGCCCCGTACAGTTCCAGGCGGGCCTGCTCCTGCCGGGGCGCATCCGGGTGGAACCCCAGGGCCACCTGTCCAGCCTCCCCCTCCGGGAGAACAGGGATTCCAAACTCCTGCCGCAGCCAGGCCGCCAGTTCTCTGCCCCCCTGGGGAGCGTCCACCACCAGCCTGCGCACCGAGGGACACAGCTGCACCGCCGTCCGGAGCATGTCCCGGTCCGCCCGCAGCCCCCGCAGGGCCACGGTCGCCCGGTCAGGGGCCACCCCCTGGCGTTCCAACGCCTCTAGGGCCAGTGGGGCGGACAGGGCGCGTACAAAAGGTTCCGGCTCAACCGGACGCAGGCCAAAGCTCCTCAGCAGGGCCCAGTCCGGAAAGTCCCGGGGGACCAGCACCCGCAGCGCTCCCCCCAGACGCAGGCTCCTCCCCGCCCGCCGCAGACGGCGCAGCCGCCAAAATCCCTCCGGGTCGGTCTCCGCCCGCAGAACATTCAGCCCATACAGCCGGCTCAGCTCCGCCCGCCCCTGTCCTCTGGCCTGCAATACCAGCTGTCCTATCATAGAAAAGCCCCCTCTCCTCCACACCATATGCGGGAGAGAGGGGGGATATTTCGTTTTCTAGCCGTGATTGGACTCTATTCAAACAGCCCCTGCAATTCGCCCAGCAGCTCCAGTGCCTTGAACTTGAGGACATAGCCCTCTCCGGTAACCAGCGCCCCCTGGTCCGGGGTAAAATAGCCTGCCTCCAGGGCCTGCTCCACCGTCTCGCTGGCAGCCCCCAGGCACAGGGGTGGGAAGGCCACACACCACCAGTTCTGGCCCTTGCCCTCCCCAATGGTCACCCGCAGGGCGGTATAGTTCCCGGCAGGGAGGGCAAACCCCTCATACTCCTTGGTAGGAAACCAGCAGTCGGTCAGCTGCGCAGTAACCGGATAGTCATAGCCCTGTTCCTCCACCACCGCCCGACCGGCGGCCGCCAGAACACCCAGCTGTCCCTCCAAGGCCTCCCTGGCCTGTTCCAAGGTGGCGTTTTCCGGATAGATCTCCTCCGCTTTGACCAGCACCCGGTCCCGCACCGCCAGCTTGAGTGCCTGGTCCGCCTCGCTGTCCGAGTTGGCAATCACATGAAAGCGTATCACGCTGTCTGCCAGGGCCTGCTGTTCCCGCCCCAGCCAGCTTCCGCCGATTACCGCCACTAAAAGGCCAAGCATCAGTGCCAGTTCCCATCTCTTTAATTTCCGGTCCATATGTCCTCCTTGGGACGGAAACGCCGTCCACACTGTAAGTTTCTTACAGTATGGACGGCCGCACCGGGTTTTAAACCGTTTGGGTCAGAAAAACTTCTCCGCCCAGCTCCAACAGGCGGGTATATGCCTCCTGCGCTTTCTCCTCCCCGTCGAAAAGGCCGAAGGCGGTGGGGCCGGTACCGCTCATGCTGGCTCCCAGCGCCCCGCACTGGATCAGCAGATTTTTGATGTCCTTTACTCGGGCCTGCTGGCGTTCGGGCAGGGCGTCCTCAAAGACGTTGTACATCCGCCGGGCCACTCCGGCCAGGTCCCCCGCCTCCAGGGCGGCGACAGCCCCCTGGGTGTCCGGCCGGCAGCGGAGCTTCACGCTGTCAATCTTGGCAAAGAGGGCGGGGGTGGAGATGGAGAACTCAGGCTTGCACAGCACCACCCAACATTTGGGCAGCGGAGGCAGCGGGGTGAGGACCTCTCCCCTTCCCTCGGCCAGAGCGGTGCCGCCGATGACGCAGTAGGGCACATCGGAGCCCACCAGCGCCCCCGTCTCGGCCACTGCTTCCGGGCCCAGACAGGCATCCTCCATCTCGTTCAGCGCCCGGAGGACGGCGGCGGCATCGCTGCTCCCCCCGCCCAGACCGGCGCAGACGGGGATGTGCTTCTCAATGGTGATATCCAGCCCGTTGAAGTTAAAGCTGCGCTTCAAATCCTCCATATCCCACCTGCCTGGCTCCTGAGAGACCTTGCACTCATACCAGCGCAGGGCGGCCTGGGCGGCCAGGTTCTTCTCGTTGTTGGGCAGGAAGTGGAGGTTGGTGCTCACCCGCAGCTCACCCGTCCCGTTATATTCCAGGTTGAGGACATCGGCCAGTTCCACCGACTGCATGATCATCCGCAGGTCGTGGTAGCCGTCGGGCCGCTTACCCAGCACGTCCAGGGTCAGATTCAGCTTGGCGCAGGCCAAAATTTCCACGGCAGCTCCCTTCCTTTCTCGCCTGTTTTCTGTAGGGGCGGATATCATCCGCCCCTACCTTCTGATCTTCCGCGCCTCCAAATAGAACCGCTTGTCCTGGGCCCTCCCCACGGAGAAGGTCTTTCGGGGCAGAAGGCCGTCCCGGGTAACTGTGTCAAACAGTGCGCTCCACTCGGGCGGGGGCAGCAGAAAGGCAACCGCGTCTTCCCGCTCCTCCGCCAGCGCCCGGGCCTCCGCCTCCCCATGGATATAGTCCACCCGGGCTCTGGGGTGGGCGGCTATGTAGTCGTCCAGAAACCTTTGAAGGGTTTCCACCGGCAGGATCGCCTCGGGCTTGGTCACCGTGACCTCCCCCTGACTCCACCGGCTAATCACATAGGACAGCCTGTGTCCCTCCCCTTCGCCCTGAACGGCCGAGGGATAATACCCCATCAGCGCCTCCAGCAGCTCCTCCGGCTTCACGCCAAAGACTACCCGGTGGATGGGCTCGATCTCCACAGAGCCGTCGTAAAAATTGACCAGCTCGCACAGGGCGTACCGGGAGGGCAGGCTGGGCCACTGGGAGGGCTCGGTGAGGCCCTTGCGCCGCTCGTAGCACTCCTTGGCGGCGGCCAGGGAGTGGTTGCCGTCCCCCACCATAAAGAGCAGGCCGTCCCGGTCCCGGTCCGCCCACTCCTTCCGGTTTCGGATGGTCTGGGCGGTCTGGTCTTTCTGCGCCTGGGTGAGCAGCCAGCCCTTTATATGGCCGCCCCCCTCCATCAAGTCGAAGTCGTAGAGCAGCTCCATCTCCCCCGTTTGGCTGGACAGGGGCGGAATAATATCGTTGCAGTCGGCCAGGAGCATGGCGTGGGGCAGCTCGATGGGGGCGTTTTTCCGCACCGCCACCCGGGGCGGGATACGGGACATGACCACTCCCTCGCTGGCTCGGATGGCGGAATGGGACCCCGGCTCGTAGTCGTACTGCTCTAAATCCACCATGCCCACCAGCCCCCGGCGGACCCAGCCGCTGGACAGGGTGCGCTCCACATAGATCAGCGCGTCGGGGTACTCCTGAAAGCGGCCCTCCCGGAGATAGCGGCTCATGGTGCTGTTAATCTCCATGATGTCCATTTCCACATCGGGTCCTTCAAGACAGCTCTCAGGCAGGATCATCCGCAGCGTGGAGGGTGCCCGGCCCACCCGCTCCTCCACCCGCTGCCAGTACTCCGGCTGAGCGGTGTACTGGTCGCAGGCCACCACCGACCACAGGGACAGGTCGCAGTCCCGCGGCAGAAGAAGGCTGGCCGGCTTAAAGGGCAGATTTTCAAATAAATCGTTCATCGTTCTCACCCATTTTCTGAAATCAAGCGGTCGCCGGGGTGGAAATCCCCCGGCTGGCGGTCAGCAATCCAAAAGGCGTAGCTGCCCTGGAAGGGACCGTCCGCACTGGCCCGGTCCGGGTGGATAAATTCCCCCCGGGCTCCGCCGGGCCGGGGCTGTTCGATCTGCTTGATGACACAGGGAAAGCGGTCCCCGCCCACCGTCACACAGGTCACTGTGGATCCGCAGGCCACCTCCCCGGCGGTCACCTGACCGGTGACCACCAGCCCCTGCCCCTTGATGCTAAAAATATCTTTCACTTGAAAGGAGAAGTCCGCCGGCGTCTGAGGTCTCTTTTTTCCAAATCCAAACAGGCCCACTTTCCTCACTCCTCTTTCCGTGTTTCCAGCAGTCTATCCAATTTCTTTTCCACCCGATCCAGCTTTTCCCACACCATCCGCAGGCCGGCCAGCGCCGCTCCGCCAAAGATAAGGCCGAAGATCAGCCAGTGGTCGCCCAACGACGCAAGGAGCAACGTAGCGAAAAAAAGTCCGGCAGCGCATAAAAAGAAATAAATGATAAAGGATACCATCTCAGTCCAGCACCTCTTCGATGGCGGCCAGCAGCTCGCCGAACTCCTCAAAGGCGGGCAGTTCGGGGTGGGCGGCCTTGATGGCGTCGGTGGACTTAAACAGGAATCCCGCCTTGCTGGCCTGGAGCATAGCCAAATCGTTAAAGCTGTCCCCGGCGGCAATGGTGTCAAAGCCCATGGACTGCAGGGCCTTCACGGTGGTCAGCTTGGAGTGCTCGCAGCGCATTTGGTAGCCGGTAATCTCGCCGCTGGGGGCCACTTCCAGGGTGTTGCAGAAGATGGTGGGCCAGTCCAGCTTGGCCATCAGGGGCCTTGCGAACTGCTCAAAGGTGTCGCTGAGGATCACCACCTGGGTTTCGGCACGCAGCTTGTCCAAAAACGCCTTTGCCCCGGGCAAGGGGTCAATCTTGGCAATAACCGCCTGAATCTCCCGCAGGCCCAGGCCGTGCTCCTTCAAAATCCCCAGTCTCCAGGTCATCAATTTGTCATAGTTGGGTTCGTCCCGAGTGGTGCGGCACAGTTCCGGAATACCGCTCTCCTGGGAAAAGGCAATCCAAATCTCGGGAACCAGCACGCCCTCCATATCTAAACATACAAGATTCATTCTTCTACATCCTTTCAACTAAAAACAGGATCACTCGTTCCGGTGCTCTTTCCAAAACAGGAGCGCCCGCCCGGCGCAGGCGGTTACCCCTCCCGGCCCTGTTTTCTCCGCAGATTTGTAAGGAAATTGTCCATTCGTGCCACCGCCTCGGCGATGTCCTTCATGGAGGCGGCGTAGCAGGCCCTCACAAAGCCCTCGCCGCCGGGGCCGAAGGCGGAGCCGGGAATAACGGCCACCTTCTCTTCCAGCAGGAAGCGCTCGCAGAACTCCTCGCTGGTCAGACCAGTGGAGCGGATATCGGGGAAGACATAGAAAGCCCCCTTCGGCTCAAAGCAGGGCAGGCCGATACGGTTGAGATTCTCCACCAGATACCGGCGGCGGCGGTCATACTCCTCCCGCATGTGTTCAATGTCCGGGTCGCCGTTGCGCATCGCCTCCACAGCGGCGTACTGGCTGGTGGTGGGGGCGGACATGATGCCGAACTGGTGCAGCTTGGTCATGGCGGCAATGATGGGTTTGGGGGCACAGACATAGCCCATCCGCCAGCCGGTCATGGCGTGGCTCTTGGAGAAGCCGTTGACTACAATCGTCCGGTCATACAGGTCGGTGAGGTTGGCCGGGGAGACATGGCGGCGGCCATAGGTCAGCTCAGCGTAAATCTCGTCGGAGACCACCATGATATCCGTCCCCCGCAGCACCTGGGCAATGGCCTCCAGGTCTTTGCGCTCCATGGTGCCCCCAGTGGGGTTGCAGGGGAAGGGAAGCACCAGCACCTTGGTTTTGGGGGTTATGGCGCTGCGCAGCTCCTCCGGGGTGAGGCGGAACTCATTTTCCGCCTTGAGGGGCAGATAGTTGGGGACGCCGCCGGCCATCTCGGCCAGGGGACCGTAGCACACAAAGGAGGGCACCGGCACAATCACTTCATCCCCCGGATTGATCAGCACCCGCATGGCCAGGTCGATGGCCTCGCTGCCGCCCACGGTGACCAGGATCTGGCTGGCATAGTCATATTGCAGGTCGAACCGCCGGTTGAGATAGGCGGCAATCTCCCGGCGCAGCTGGAGCATTCCGGCGTTGGAGGTGTACTTGGTGCGGCCCCGTTCCAGAGAATAGATGCCCGCATCCCGGATATGCCAGGGGGTAACAAAGTCGGGCTCACCAATCCCCAGGGAGATGGCGTCGGTCATCTCCTCCAGGATGTCAAAAAATTTCCGGATACCGGAGGGCTTGATGTTCTGAATTTTCTCGTTGAGGATGTTATCGTAATTCATACGAAGATATACTCCCTTTCCTCCGGGTCCTGGGGGCGGAACACCAGATGCTTTTCTTTATATTTTTTCAAAATAAAGTGGGTGGCCGTGCCGGTAACTCCCTGGATGGGGGCCAGCCGTTCGCCCACAAACTGGGCCACTTCCCGCAGGGTCCGGCCGGAAATGATGACGGTCAGGTCGAAGGAGCCGCTCATCAGATACATGCTCTCCACCTCGTCATACTGATAGATCCGCTCCGCGATGCGGTCAAAGCCGTCCTTGGACTGTGGGGTGACATTAACTTCAATCAAGGCGGTCACCGTCTCCTTGCGCACCCGGTCCCAGTCAATGATGGCCTGATAGCCCAGAATGGTTCGGTCGTCCTCATATTGTTTGATGGCTGCTTTGGCCTCCGCCTCGCTTATCCCTGCCGCCGCGGCCAGGGCGGCGGCAGGCATGGTGCAGTTCTGCTCCAGCAGCTCCAGCAGTTTTTCCATGAAAGGTCCCTCCTTCTAAAATCTCCCTGTCCCACAGGGCACATGGTATACTCTCAGTAGTTTACATTATACACGATACCG
Organism: uncultured Bacillota bacterium; assembly: GCA_947172355.1. Lineage (GTDB taxonomy): Bacteria > Bacillota > Clostridia > Oscillospirales > Oscillospiraceae > Lawsonibacter. Next base: position 7,798 of record CAMWBA010000059.1, on the reverse strand, counting down.
CCAGGAAAAACAATCCCAAAGCGTGCGGCAGCAGAAAATCCCCCGGCAGGGGTTCTCCCTCCTGCCGGGGGCGGCGCATTTCTTCCAATCTTTCAAGCGGCACAGGCCCGCAGGGAAGCTCTTCTTCGCTTCTTTCTCCCGAAAAAAGAGCTTCCTATATCTCAGCGCTCATAAATGGTATGGTGGGACTGAATCAGCCAGTTCTCTCCGCTTTTTCTCAGGGTCAGCTCACACCGGCTGCCGTTGAAATCGGGTTCTGACCACAGCAGCACTGTGTCCCCTGTGATCTGTCCTCCGGCACAGGTAAAGAATCCTGGGCCGTAGTCGCTGGTAAAGTTATAGAAGGCGTCGTACTCCTCCAGATAGAGCATCTCCCCCCAGTCCAGCTGGTCCACGGAGACCCCCGTATACTTCTCCAGCAGGGCTGAGACCTTCTCCCTGGGGTAGCGGTGCATGGGCGTAGGCAGCAGAAAGTCCGGGGCTGCCGAATATTCGTCCCAAAAGCTGGCCTTTAGCACGTCGCGGTACTCCTCCCGGTTCGCCGTCTCGCCCACAAGCTCAGACAGAGGACAGTACCGCAAAAATTCCTCCAGGTCGATCTGGGTCGGGTCGTCGTAGCTGCTGGTGAAGAAGCAGCTGATCTCGCTGGGACCGGTGCCTCCGTCGGGCAGAAACACATCGGCCTGGAACGCCTCGTTGGCCCGGTCTACCTGCTCTTGGGTCAGGTCGCCCAACAGGAGCTCCTTCTGCCGTTTCCCCAGGGCCCGCAGTTCCTCGAGGATAGTCTGATTGTCGATCCAAAACAGGAGCCAGGCAGCTGTCCCATCCTTGACCAGAAGCTCCACATTCCCGGTTTTGCTGTCCTCAAGCTCCAGGTCACCGGAATGGAGGAGGACCGCTCTGGCCTGATCCAGCAGGCCGGGGTCCGTGATCGCGGGCAGGGAGCTGTCAAAGCTCAGGCGGATGCGAAGGCAGCTCTCTATCTCAAGCCGGAAGTCCTCCAAGGTGGAGTGGCCGGCGGACTGTGCATCCTGGCCCCAGGCCAGTGCTTCCAGCTGGCTGTACACGTCCTGGGAATAGGCCGCCAGCGGCCGGATAGGGTCCTCGTCCCGCTCTGGGTACCACTGGAGCAGCATACAGCCCCCGCCGTCCTCCTGGGACAAAAAGTATTGGTGCCCCTCGCTGAACTGATACTCAGGGTCGGGGCAGAGGACGATGGCGTTCCCCCGCATAAAGAGCATGTCCTCCAGCTCCTCCTGGGCAACAGTCCTCCAATACCCCATGTCCCTGGAATCGCTGCTGAAGCTGAGCGCCATCCAGCCGCCGTCCTCCAGCTGGCCCATTGGCGTCCCCCTGGAGAGCAGCTTCTTGGCCTGCGCCAGGGCCTCCGGGCCGGTAATGGGGGGCATGGGTCCGGCGCTGGAGTGCATGGCCCGACCCACTAAGATGGACCGGGCGCTCTCCACATTGGCCAGGAACTGGTTGAACCCGGCGAAGCCGGTTTGTTCCTCCGGCTGTTCCCAGGCCAGCTCCTCCAGCTGGGAACAGGCGGTGTCAGACAGACAGCCCACCACCTCATAGCCGGTGCTGCCATCCGGCTGCGACGCCCAGACCAAAACATAGGTGCGCCCGTTTTGGGGCAGCAGGGTATACCGCACCTGCATCAAACCATTCGTCTCATAGGTACCGAAGAGAAACACGCTGGGGGCACTGGAGGCGTCCGACAGGTCGGGACTGCCGCCAGCGCCCACAGGGGAGACGGCGCGCAGTATTTCTTTGACCTGGTTTACACTGTCCTCTTCCACAATGGTGGAACCCGTGCTCGCCGGTGAGGCCGGCAGATACGCAACGCTTGTCGCCCGCTCCACCGTGTCCCGGTAGTTCATCAGGACCGGACTGTCCCCCCGTCCGGCAAAGACGAACACCGCCGCCAGCGCGACCATTGCCATGGCGGCAAAGAGGGCGGTCTTTACCGTCTCAGGGCGTTTCACAATCCGGGCCACCCGCTGTTGGATGGACTTTTTCCCGCCGGTCATGGCGGTGGAGCAGGACAGCAAGTCGGCGGTGCGCAGGGACCGGGCGGCCACCATGTCCACCAGGGTGCGGCCATAGGGGATGCGCTCCCCCTCTCCCAGCCGGGCCACCGCCCCCTCGTCGCAGGCCAGCTCGCCGTCCCGCTTGGACAGGAGCACCACCAGCCATACCAGGGGGTTGTACCAGTGGAAAGCCAGGGCCAGGCACCGCAGGACGGACCAGATGTGGTCCCTGTGCCTGTAATGGGTCAGCTCGTGAGCCAGGACGTGGCGCAGGGTATCCGGACGCTCCGCCGCCGCCGGGGTCACATAGACGGCGGGACGCAGCACCCCGAACAGGCAGGGGGAGGGCAGGCCCTCCATCACATAGATGGGAATGGGGGTGTCTGTTCCCTCCAGCGTTTGCCGCCGCTTTCGCAGCCTGCCATAGAAGCGCAGGTTGGAGGCCAGCATAACCGCCCCAGCCGCCCCGACTCCGGCCAACCACAGGGAAACCGCCATATCCCCCAGTGTAAAGCCGCCCTGGTAGACGTATAAAAAGTTGTTTTCTGGGTTGTAGTTCAGAAGATCGGCGGCGGTAAAGGAGAAGACAGGATTTCCATTCGGCTGTCTTTCCTCAAGACGCTCCGCTGGGATCTGAATAAATGTGGCGGCGGTGTCTGGGGATACAGGCCGTTCCAATGCGGTCGGGAGCTCCGGGACCAGATTGGTGGCCAGCAGCGGCAGGGCGGCGGAGGTGTTCGCGGGCAGCTCCATCTGGAAGGGGACCAGCAGCCGCAGCAGGACCACCCCCCACAGGGCATACCGAATCCGGTTGGACAGCGTTTCCCGGAACAGATACCGGACCCCCAGCACGACCAAGATCAATGCCGAGGACGTAATCGCCCATTGAATCATCAGCTTCATGTCAATGGCCCACCGGAGCAGGTGAAGCAGCTTCATTGTCCTCCCTCCTCCGCTTTACGCAAAATTTCGTACAGCTCGTCAATCTCCGCCTTGGACAGCGCCTTGTCCTCTGCCAGCGCGGACACCATCAGCCCCACACTGCCCCGGTATACCTTATCCAAGAAGGCGCGGGTCTCTCCCCGGACCGCCCGGGCCCGGGGAACCGCGGCGCTGTAATGCTTGGTCCGCCCCTCCACAGCACACCGGACCAGCCCCTTGTCCTCCATCCTCCGAAGGGTGGTGATGCTGGTGCTTTTGGCCCAGCCCAGACGGCCGTTCAGCGCCGCCGCCAGCTCCATCACCGTCATGGTGGAATTCTCCCACAGGCAGTCCAGCACATACCACTCGCTGTTGGTCAAATTGATCTCGTCCATATCCTTTAATCCTCCCCCAATTCTGGTGTTCCGGCGATCACATCTGTGACCGTCCCATCCCTATCATAGTAGAGAACCACCCACAGATCCTCGCGAATCATCCAGATATCCCCAAACAAGCCGGATAAGCTTGCGTTTGGCTCTCCCCAGGTGTCAACGATATCCTCCCGGTTCCGCCCGGCCAGCGCCTGCATAAAGTCCTCATTGCTGTATCCCTCTTCAGAGATCAGGGCGCTTACCTCGTCCAGCGGAATTATGCCGTCCTGTTTACAGCTGGTCAGCCACAGAGCACAGGCCAGCACAAGCAAAACATAGTATTTCATAGTTCCTCCTTTGGTTTACTTTGTAAACCAATCTTAGCACGTTTGGTCTACAATGTCAACCAATATTTTCTTGAAATTGGGGCACGCTACCCAAAAGGAGGTATCTCTATGGACAATAAAGTTATGTATTCCCTCAGCTATGGTCTGTTTGTCCTGTCTGCCCGCCGTGGAGACAAGGACAACGGCTGCATCACCAACACCGCCATTCAGGTGACCGCCCAGCCCAACCGCATTGTCATTGCCGTCAGCAAGGACAACTATACCCACGATATGATCCAGGAGACAGGCCGTTTTTCCCTTTCGGTACTGTCAGAACAGGCGGATTTCGACGTATTCAAGCGCTTTGGCTACCAGTCGGGCCGGGATGCAGACAAGTTTGCCGGCTTTGAGGGCTGCGCCGCCCGGGGGACAGACGGCATCTACCACCTGACCCGGTACGCCAGCGCCTGGCTGAGCTGCAAGGTGGTGTCCGCCACCGATCTGGGCAGCCACACCCTCTTCCTGGCCGACGTGCTGGACGGCGGTCTTCTCTCCGATGCGCCCAGTGTCACCTACGCCTATTATCAGCAGCATATCAAGCCCGCTGTCTCCCCGGGCTCCGCCTCTGGGAAAAAGCGCTGGGTGTGTAAGGTGTGCGGCTATGTCTACGAAGGCGACCAGCTGCCCGAGGACTATATCTGTCCGCTGTGCAAACATCCGGCCGCTGACTTTGAGCCGCTGGATTAGCGCCTGTCTGCCGCGCCCCGCCCGCACAGTGAAACAAAATCCGGTGGATTCCGTTCTGCTGTCCTGACAAAAAATTTTCAAAAAAAACCGCGCCGAAGTGGAAACCTTTGGCGCGGTTTTTGCGTCTATTTAAGTATGATTCGAGAGAAAAAGGAGGCTCACCCATGGAGGACACAGCCATCATCGACCTGTATTGGGCCCGGTCTCAGCAGGCCATTGCGGAGAGCGAGAAAAAATACGGCCCATACTGCGCCGCCATTGCCCGGCGCATTTTGGAGCGGGAGGAGGACGCAGAGGAATGCGTCAATGACACCTGGCTCCGGGCCTGGGACGCCATGCCGCCCCAGCGGCCCGGGATGCTGTCCGCTTTCTTCGGCAAGCTGACCCGAAACCTGTCGCTGGACCGCTGGCGGCGGGCCAAGGCGGCAAAGCGGGGCGGCAGCCAGGTAGAGGTGGCCCTCCATGAGCTGGAGGACTGTCTGCCCGACCGCCGCCGTCCCGACGAGGCGCTGGAGGCCGGCGAGACCGCTGCGCTGATCTCCGCCTTTCTCCGCCGCCAGTCTCAGGAGGACCGGGCCCTGTTTATCCGGCGGTATTTTTCCCTTGTCCCGCTAACGGAATTGGCCCAGCAGTTTAGCATGACCACCGGGCAGGTAAAGTCCCGGCTTCACCGGATGCGGGGCCGGCTGAAGCTGGAATTGGAGCGAGAGGGGGTGGCGGTATGACCTCCGAACATCTGTTAGACGCTATGGGCCTGCTGGACGACGACCTGATTCAAGAGGCAGAAACCTACCGCCCCGTCAAACTCCGGCCAAATTACCGGGCCCTGACCACCTTGGCCGCCTGCTTTGCGGCGGTAATCGTCCTGGGCTACGGTGCGCTCCGGCTGGGTTTTGTCGGAACCAACGGGAGCAGCGGCGGCAACGCAAATGGCGGCGTCTCAAACGCTCCAGCCTCCAGCGCTCCAACCTCCGGCGCTCCTGCCGACAGCAGCTGGACCAACTCGGAGGAAAAAAATGAGAACTCCTTCTCCCAGCCTCCTTTCAGTTCCGCGCTGCAGGGCACTGAGTCCGGCAGCCCCCCCACCGAACATTTCCGCCCCGCCATCATGGTGGACAGCGGTCTCTGCTACTCCACCGGCACCCCTATCCCCGGCGAGGTCGCCGAGAGCGCCATCCGGTCGGTCACGGCCTACAGCCACACCCTGCCCCAGTTGGATGGTCAGACCAACTTCTCCGAGGATCTCAGCGCCCAATATGCCCTCACCGATATGGGGCTTGTGGTACGGATGGAGCACGAGTGGATCCTGTTCGAGCCCGACCCCTCCTAAGAACCTCATGCCCCGGTTATTCCGGAACTGCCAGCGCAAAGGGCCCGCCCCAGTGGGGCGGACCCTTTTTATTTCTCTTCCCGTTTTTCCAAAACCTGCACTTGGATCTCCAGCACCCGCCGGTGCTCCACCTTGGTGACGGTGACATCCAGTCCCTCGGCCTGGAATTGGTCGCCGGGCTCCGGCACTCGCCCCACCTGCTCCAGCACCCAGCCGGAAACGGTAGCGGCGCCGCAGGCGCCCTTCACCTGGAATAAATCATACATATCGTCCAAATCGGCGGAACAGGCAATCACATAGCTGCCGTCAGGCTGCTTTCGGAAGATCTCGATTACCTCGTCGTGTTCGTCCCATATGTCCCCCACCAGCTCCTCCAGAATATCCTCCAGTGTGCAGATGCCCTGAGTACCGCCGTACTCATCCACCACCACCGCCATATGGGCCTTGTTCTTCTGGAGAATGCGCAGCAGTTCCGACACTTTGGTGTTCCCCGTGGTATAAAATACCGGAGACTTCAAATTGGCTGTCATCGTCTCCCCCTGATATCGGGCGGCGTAGAAGTCCTTCTCGTGGATAACGCCCACAATGTTGTCGATGGTCTCATGGTAGATGGGGATGCGGGAGTAACCTGTCTCAGCAAACAGGGAGGCCAGCTCCTCCATGGTACAGTTCTCCTCGGCGGCGGTCAGGTCCACGCGGGGGGTGAGAATCTCCGCCACCTCCAGGTCGTTAAACTCGATGGCGTTTCGGATCAAATCGCTCTCGTGTTCATCCAGTCCTCCCTCGGTCTCCGCCTGGTCCACCATGCCCACCAGCTCCTCTCCGGTGATGCCGTCCTCCCCCTTGGCCCGGAACACTTTGCTCATCAGCCGCTTCCACTGGCTGAACAGGAAGTTCAAGGGGGTGAACACCACCATAAACACCCGGAGCAGGGGCTGAGCAAACATGGCAAAGTCCTCCGGCCGCTCCTTAGAAAGACTTTTGGGGGTAATCTCGCCGAATACCAGGATAATAATGGTAAGCGCCACCGTAGCCACAGTGGGGCCGTACTGGTGGAACCACTTGGTGCACAGCACCGTGGATACGGTGGTGGCGGTAATGTTGACGATGTTGTTGCCGATGAGAATGGTGGACAGCAATTTGTCATACTCCTCCGCCAGCTCCAGCGTTTTGGCGGCCCGGCGGCTGCCGCTGTCCGCCCGGGTCTTCAGGCGGATACGGTTGAGAGAGGTAAAGGCGGTTTCTGTGGCTGAAAAATAGGCCGACAGGACCACCAGGATCAGCAAGGTGACCATCATGGCAATACTGGCACTGTCTATGTCCATAGGGGAAGGATCAACTCCATTATCGTTTTCGTTTGATTCCGCATTCTTCCCGAATCCGTTTCAGGCTTTCGGCAAACGCGTTTCCCGCCGTTTGGTCCGGATTATGACAGACCGTGGAATACATCGGGCATTTCCCACACCCAAGTTCCTCCTCGATGCAATCGCACAATTGGATAAATGCATGATACAGAGCGGTTACATCCTGTTGGTCCATGGAAGGCTCCTTTTCCGGGTCCGATTCCGGTTTATTTTTTGCGGGTTGGGATAAACTTTCCTTATGCTGGTTAAGCCAGAAGTATACCACACCTGTCTGTGGATTGCAAATTGATTTTGCCCATTGCCGGAAAGTTTCACAAAAATTTAACGGGAGGGGCAAAAAAGCTCTTGACGGCGAAGGATGGGCGTGATATAGTAGCACTTACCTGTGAAAAGGGGCTTTTTTCTGCTGTCTGGATACGGTGTCCTGGCGGCGGACCCCTCCACCTGCGGGACACAGGGAGGCAACTGCCGCTTTCCACCGTGACTATGGGCGTATTTTTGCGCCCTTTGTGCGCTGGATTCGGCAAAGGACAGGCCGTATCCGGCGTTTTCGTTTGAAGCCCCTAATGCGGAACCTGTCAAATAAAAAAGGAGGTGCCGAACAAATGGCAGCAAAAGCCGGCGCTCGCATCAAGATCACCCTGCGGTGCTCTGAGTGCAAGCAGAGAAACTACAATACCTTTAAGAACAAGAAGAATACCCC
>CAMWBA010000058.1 GCA_947172355.1 uncultured Bacillota bacterium | reverse complement strand
AACCGGCTGTCCCCCAGGCCGCTGGTCTGGATGGTGAGCACCTCGCCGGGGCGGCACTCGGCCAGGTAGCCGATTTGCAGCTCGGCCAGGTAGCGGTCCTCGGGCAGCCGCTCCATGCCCACGGCGTCGCAGGCGAAGTCGGCGTAGCGAGTGTTGTTCACGTGGCCGTTCAGGTCGCAGTCGCTGTACCGCATGGGGCGGCGCTCCGTATCCCGCAGGTCGCCGGGCTGGCGGAGCTTGGCCAGGGTCATGGTCTTGCACAGAGCCCCGCCGCCGGTGCCCTCCAGCTCCGGGATGGTACTCAGCCGGACCAGCTTGTGGCTGTCCACGCCGGCCAGCACCCAGGCGGACACCGACTCCCCCACCGGCTGGCCGTTGGCCAGGATGTCGTAGTCCCGGTACATAATGGCCCCCTTGCCCCCCCGGTGCCAGGTGCGGACGGTCAGCTTATCCTCGTACTTCAGCGGTTTGGACAGGCGATACCAGGACCGGGCCAGCATCCAAAAGGCTCCGTACCGCTCCACCAGAGTTTCCCGGGAAAAGCCCCCGTCCTCCGCCGCCAGAGCGGCGGCGTTTTGCAGATGATTCAGCAGGGCGGATGCCTTGCACTGGCCCCGGCTGTCCACGTCCAGGCCGTTTAAACGGATATCATACTCAAAAAATGTGCTCATGTCGTTTCCTTACCTCGAATCAGAATGGATGTTTTGCAGCAAAGACCGTCGATGTCATCGGCGGTGGCGGCGGGGATGCGGTACTTGCCGCCGCAGTCCTGACAGGTCAGGTCCACCGAGCTGAAATGGACGTCGAAGCCCCAATGTTTGCTGCCGCAGGTGCAGGAGATGCCGCCACGGGCGGCGATGTCCTTCAGCTCGGACAGAATCTCCTCCATGACAATCTCGTCCAGAAAGGCTCCCTGCTGGGCGGCATTCTCCCCCAGCTTGTCCACCGCCTGTTCCAGACGGGCGGTGGCGGCGTAGACCGGTGCCTCTTCTCCCACATAGCAGCAGTCCAGCCCGGAGGCGGCGCAGGAGAAGGCCAGGGCTTTCTCCCGGATGAATGCCTGGGAGGAACAGGAGACGGTGTGCTCCCGTCCGCAGAACAGGCAGGGTACCCGCAGCTGGACCCGGCTGGGCAGAAACTCCACCCCAAGCTCCGACTTGCCGCAGGGGCACTTAATATGGGCCGGCGCAGCCGCCAGCGTGAACAGGTCCCGCTCTACAATCACCGACTGCATACAGTGGGGGCAGATATAAGATAAAAACCGCGTTGTCTCTTGTACCATATTACCGACTCCTTATCCGGTCTACCGCTTCATGCCAGCCGGCCAGCAGACCTGTCCGCTTGTCCGCCGCCATGGCGGGCTGGTACAGCCGGTCCAGGGTCCAGCTGCCCCGAATATCCTCCAGCCCGGACCACACGCCGGTGGCCAGACCGGCCAGATAGGCGGCCCCCAGAGCGGTGGTCTCCCGAATGTTGGGGCGGCGAAGGGGCCGGTCCACAATGTCCGCCTGGAACTGCATCAGGAAGTTATTAGCGGAGGCCCCGCCGTCCACCCGCAGCTCCCGCAGGGGGATGCCGGTGTCCTCCTCCATGGCACGGAGGACGTCGGCGGTCTGGTAGGCGATGGACTCCAGCGCCGCACGGATGATGTGGTTGCGCCCCGCCCCGCGGGTCAGTCCCAGGATGGCCCCCTGGGCGTTCATGTCCCAGTGGGGGGCGCCCAGGCCGGTGAAGGCGGGCACCACATAGACTCCGGCGGTGTCCTTCACCTTTTCGGCGAAGTATTCGGTGTCGGCGGAGTCGGCTATAAGCCCCAGCTCGTCCCGAAGCCACTGGACCACCGCCCCGCCCACAAAAATGCTGCCCTCCAGGGCGTATTGGACCTTTCCGTCTAGGCCGATAGCAATGGTGGTGAGCAGGCCGTTTTTGCTGACAAAGGGGGTCTCTCCGGTGTTCATCAGCAGAAAACAGCCGGTGCCATAGGTGTTTTTGGCCTCCCCCGGTGCAAAGCAGGTCTGGCCGAAGAGTGCGGCCTGCTGGTCGCCGGCAATGCCGGCAACCGGCACCTCCACCCCCTGGATATTTACATACCCATATATTTCACTGGAGGAGCGCACCTCCGGCAGCATGGACAGAGGGATGTCCAGCCGTTTGCAGATGTGTTCATCCCACGTCAGATCCTTGATGTTGTAGAGCATGGTGCGGCTGGCGTTGGTCTGGTCGGTGATGTGGACCGCGCCGCCGGTCAGCTTCCAGATGAGCCAGCTGTCCACCGTGCCGAACAGGAGCTGGCCTGCCTCCGCCCGCTCCCGGGCTCCAGGTACGTGGTCCAGAATCCAGCGGATTTTGGTGGCGGAGAAATAGGCGTCGATGAGCAGACCGGTGTGTTCCTTGACATAGCGGGCAAAGACCGGGTCGGCGTTCAGCTCGGCACAGAGCTCTGCCGTCCGGCGGCACTGCCAGACAATGGCATTCGATACCGGCCTGCCGGTCTCTTTGTCCCAGACGATGACCGTCTCCCGCTGGTTGGTGATGCCGATGCCGGCCAGCTCACGGACCTCTGTCCCGCTCTGGGCCAGCACCTCCATCAATACCCCGTATTGGCTGGACCAGATCTCCATGGGGTCGTGCTCCACCCAGCCGGGCTGGGGGTAAAATTGGGTGAACTCCTTTTGGGCCATTCCAATGATGTTCTGGGCCCGGTCGAAGAGAATGCAGCGGCTGCTGGTTGTCCCCTGGTCCAAAGCGGCAATGTAGCGCTTTTCCATCGTGTTCCCCCTTCGCAACAGTTTTTAAATATTATACCGCAATTCCGATGGAAAAACAAGGGTCCGGCCTCCGCCGCGCACAGAAAAGGAGCGCGCCAGCCGGCGCGCCCCGTGAAACGTGTTTACCATGCTGCAATCGCTCCGTCACACCGGGGCTCGGTGCCGCCGGCAAGCAGGCCGTTTTCCGTCCGCCAGATGATCTGGCCCCGGCCCATGTTGATCCGGTCGCTGATGACCTCCACTTCGTGGCCCATGGCGGAAAGCTGTGCCGCAATATCCGGGGAGACCTCCCGCTCCAGCTGGATATGCTTATCCCCGATCCACTGTACCCGGGGAGCGTCCAGCGCCTCCTGGGGATTCATGTGGTAGTCAATGGTGTTCACCAGCACCTGAACGTGCCCCTGAGGCTGCATAAAGGCGCCCATCACCCCGAAGGGGCCCACGGCCTCGCCATCCTTCATCAAAAAGCCGGGGATGATGGTGTGGTAGGACTTCTTTCCACCGGCCAGGCAGTTGTCGCTTTCGGGGTCCAGGGAGAAGTTAGCCCCTCGGTTCTGGAAGGAGATGCCCGTGCCGGGGACGGCCACCCCGGCGCCAAAGGTGGTGTAGTTGCTCTGAATCCAGGAGACCATGTTGCCTTCCCGGTCGGCGGTACACAGATAGATGGTGCCGCCGCAGGAGGGGTCGCCCGCCTCGGGGGTCAGGGCCCGGTTGGCAATCAGAGCCCGGCGGTGGGCGGCATAGCCCTCCGACAGCATATCTGCCACCTTGGTCCGCATGTACCGGGGATCGGCCACATAGGTCTTGGCGTCGGCAAAGGCCAGTTTGATGGACTCCACAATTTTGTGGTAGGTATCGGCGCTCTCCCGGGTTGGAGCCAGCTCCAGCCCGCGCAGAAGGTTCAGAGCCATGAGGACGGTGATTCCATGGCCGTTGGGGGGGATTTCACAGACCGTATAACCCCGGTAATCCGTGGTGATGGGTTCTACCCACTCCGGGCGGTAATTGCGGAAGTCGTCTTCGGTGAAATATCCCCCGGTTTCCCGGCTGAACGCCACAATCTTCTCCATCAGCGGTCCGCAGTAATAGCTTTCGCAGTTGGTGGCGGCCAGCTCCTCCAGGGTGGCGGCGTACTCCTCCCAACGGAACAGATCCCCCGCCCCATAGGGAGTGCCGTCCTCCTTCATAAAGGACTTCCACCAGTAGGCGTGGGGGGCAGGGTTTTGCTCCATTGCTCGTTTCAGCCGCTGGGAGTCCTTGGACCACTGGCGGGCCACGTTGACCGGGACGGGGACCCCCTGCCGGGCGCAGCCGATGGCCGGGGCAAAGAGTTCGGACAGAGACCTGCTCCCGAAACGGCGGTTCAGCTCGGTCCAGCCAGCCGGAGCGCCGGGGACCATGGTGGGAACCCAGCCCTCTTTGGGCATCTGCGTGACCCCCAGGGAGCGAACCATCTGGGCGCTGAGCGCCGCCGGGGCCACACCGCTGGCGTTGAGGCCATAGAGCTTTTTCTCACGTTCCACCCAGACAAGGGCGAAGGCATCGGAGCCCAGGCCGTTTCCGGTGGGCTCAAAGAGGGGCATCCCCGCAGCCATAGCCACAGCGGCGTCCATGGCATTGCCGCCGGACTTTAGTACCTCCAGCCCAACCTGGGCCCCCAGAGGGACCGAAGTACAGGCCATGCCGTTTTTGGCGTAGACCACCGTTCGCTGGGAGGGATAGGTATAGTTGTATGGATCGTATTGAGGCATGACAGTCAGCTCCTTGTTTTGGTTTGATTGAACCTGCTTGACAGTATTATACAGGATGTTCCGCCAAAAGGCAATCAAAGAGGGACGCACCGAACATGGATGCGTCCCTAAACTTTGGTTTGACCCGGCTTGGGCGGAATAGGAAAGCCTCAGTGCCCTTGCTCCAGATCGCGGACCAAGGGCGGAAGCTGAGAAATTACATTGTCCATGTCCTCAAACATGGCGCTCTTCGTGGTGCCCAAGCGGCTGGCGGAGTCAATATGCTGGACCACTTCTTGGTACTGGTTCTTGATCTTGTCGAAAAACTGGCGCAGCGCCTGCAATTCCTGGTGGGATACTTGAATCACGCCGGCGATGCTGTCCTGCACGGACACAGCGCCCTCCGCCGCAGCCGTAATCTTTTCAAAGCTGCCTTCTGTCTGGCTGACAATATGGGAACTTTGACTCAGCGTCTGCCGTGAGGTGGAAATACTCTGGCTGAGCTCGTCGGCACGGTCCTCCACCTCATTTACGCCGACATCCACCTCGCCCGCCAGCACCTTGATCTCTTCGGCCAGCTTCTTAACCTGGGTGGCCACCACCGCAAACCCCCGGCCCTCGTGTCCGGCACGGGCCGCCTCAATGGAGGCGTTAATGGCCAGAATGTTGGTCTGCTCCGCAATGGACACAATCTTGCCCATGGACCGCTGGATCCCCTTAATCGACTCCTCCAACTGGGTGAAGGTCTCGGTCATGGCATCGAAGGACTGGCTGACCTGGCCGGAGACCTGCTCCAAGTTCGCCATCAGATTCCGGACCTCGGAAACAGACTGGCCGATCTCGGAGCGCACTTGGCCAAACTGCTCCGCCGTCTCATTGATGTTGGAAAAGGAGGCTCCCAGGTCCTGGAGTTTGGTCTGGAACACATTCCCCTCCCGCAGTACATTGGCAAAGGAGGAACCCACCTGGCTCAGCTCCCAGAGGGAGGCCACTTCTTTTTTGACCAGTTCCTTTTGATAATCCTTTAGACTGCCCGCTACATACAGCACCGGATACAGACTTTTTTCCTCCCGAGCCTGGACGGACTGCCGGTCTTTTCTTGCAAACAGCATGGTTACTCCCCCTTTACTCAAAGACCACACAGGTCATGGATTGGTTGACAAAGCGGTTGTTGTAGTGCTCTCCGTACCCTACAAAGCCCACATGATTGCCCAGCGCCGCCATGTCCCGCAGGTAGTTGTTCATATATCCGTGGTCGGAGAACAGTTTATACCGGAAGAGACAGTTCACCGAGAAAATAGCGGAACGCCGGGGGAAGTCGTGGCAGATTTGTTTGATGGTGTCTTGCACAATGGCGCGATAGTCCCCCAACTCCAGCAGAATGAGCACATCGGAGTCGTTGACCTGGCGGAAACAGGCCAGCGCGCTGCCGCAGACCTCTTTGATGGAGATGATGCAGGTGTCGTCTCCGTTGAGCTTGCCGAAGGGGTTTTGGAAGGTACGGGTGAGAATCTCCTCATCCGTTACATGCAGGATGTCTTTGTAGACCTGCTTGGCGGGCTTTCCGTTCAGCGCACCCAAGATGTAGTTGGCCCGGTCTGTGCTGGAGGCGACAAAACGGTAGTTGCCCAGCTGATGGTAGATATTCTCTTTGTAGGTCTTGACGCGGCCGCTCTGGTTGCGCACCAGTCCATAGGCTACTGCGTCCTGATAGACCCGGCCGTTGGCCGATACCCGGCCCTGGTCGCCGGTGCCCCCGACCAGAGAGATACCTCGCTTGCGCAGGGCGGTATAAATGGTGGTTAGGACGCAGGCGTCATTGCCGGCGCAAAAGTCGATGCAAACGGTGTCCCGCTCAGAGCCGCCCACCGCCTGCATATCCCGCTCCAGGCGCTGTATGTATTTGACCGGCATGGTGGACACCTGCTCCAGTACGTTGGCGGCGGCGGTCACACCGTCGGAAAAGGCGATGATTCCAACGCCCTGCTCTACTACGCCCAACTGGTAGCTCATTCCAATGCATCCGATGCTGGGTATGCCGGGAAAGCGTTTTTCCAGGGCGGCTACGTGGGCTTCAAATTGGTTGCTGTTGGACAGCAGCATAATAAACTGGGGCTGACGCAGCCCTTGCAGGGCCTCGTCCAAATTGCCCCGCTGGCTCATTCCATAAAATTGCTTCATGGGTTTTGTCTACCTCCCGTAATCCTACAGACTCTTATGTATCATACGGTAAAAATGGCGGTGTGTCAATGAAATTTCGCGCGATAGGGTGCAATTTTTTCCAGTTTGATCAGAATGGAAAAATGCGGCCCTGGTCTGCGAGGCGCTGCGCACCACCGACAAGGCATACCACCCCCTTTTGATGGAGCGGAAAGGGCGCCGGGAGACCACGGAGATGGCGGAATATCTGTGCCGGAGCTTTGCAGACAGCAAGATTTTGGAGGCGTCCCGCAATGGAAAGGTACAAGACAGCGTAAGTGCCCGGATGATTCCCCAAATGTATGGCCTACTATCAGGCCATGCGGAAGCGCAAGAAAAGGACGGCATAGCCGTCCCACATAGAGAGATTTCTTTACAGGTAGCCCCAAGGGTGGCACTTCTTTATGAAGTGCCACCCTTGGGCGAGGTTTTTTGATGAATGAGGTGCGGTGGCTATAGCGCCGCATGTTCAATGTTTCTTTAGTTCGGCTCTCTTTTCCATGACAACGGGAAGCACAACCATAACCAGAATCAGGATAACCAGCGCAATGCTGAAAGGGCGTCCGAAGAAGTATCCCAAAAGGTCTCCGCGGGACAGTTTGATGGCTTGGCGGAGACCGCGTTCTGCCATCTTGCCCAAGAGAAGACCAAGGACCATGGCGGCTGGAGGGAACTGCGCTTTCCGAAGCACATATCCGATTGCGCCAAAGACAAACATGGTATACACATTAAACATGTCGTTGGAGATTGCATAAGAACCGATCGACGCCAACACCACAACAATGGGGCACAGTATATTGGCGGGGACCCGGGTAATCAGCACAACATACCGCGCCATGAGAAGACCGATTGCGCCCATAAAAAGGTTGGCCAGAAGAAAACCAAAAATGATTGCGTAAGTGATTTCGGCCTTTGCGTGAAACAGATCTCCGCCGGGCTGCATACCGTGGATCATAAGTCCGCCCATCAGAATGGCGGCGCCGCTGGAGCCGGGGATGCCCAGGGTCATCATGGGGATTGCAGCGCCGCCGGTTACCGCATTGTTTCCCGCTTCGGATGCGGCCACCCCCTCAAGGCAGCCCTTTCCAAACAATTCTTTGTTTTTGGAACGGTTTTTTGCGGTGTTATAGGCCATCCAGGAGCCTACCTCACCGCCGGCACCGGGCAGTATGCCGGCAAATGTACCGATGACGGAGGAAATGAAAATGGTGGGAAGGAGAGGCCTATACTCGCTCCAGGTTGGGAGCAGGCGGGTTCCAATGTGTGCTTTATCACTGAGATTGACCGTCTTTTTCCCATGTCTGGCATCTTGCAGCTGGTCAATGACCTGTGGGAGAGAAAACAGTCCAATCAGAGCCGGCACGGTTGGAATGCCGCCCAGCAGAGAGATTGTCCCAAAGGCGAACCGGGGGAAGCCGGTGCTGGCGTCGATTCCAATGGTGCCGATAATCAGCCCCAGCACACCGGCAATCAGCCCCTTGACCACCGATTTGGAAGCCAGGCTGGCGATGATGGACAGCCCAAAACAGGCCAGAAAAAAATACTCAAGGGAACCAAATTTCAAAGACAGCGCTGCCAGCGGCGGGGACAGAAACAGCATCGCGATGGCACTGATGGTCCCGCCGATCATAGAACTGGTCATGGATACCCCCAAGGTTTCCAACCCCCTGCCCTGTTTGGTCAGTGGATAGCCGTCCAGAGCGGTTGCGGCAGAGGAGGGGGTGCCAGGCGTATGAATCAGAATGGCGGAAATAGAACCGCCGCAGATGGCGGATGTATATATGGTCATCAGCATCGCAATGGCGGAAATTGGGGAAAGGCTGTAGGTAAAGGGCAGCATCAAGGCCATACCCATGTTTGCACTCAGACCTGGCAAAGCGCCGATTATCATGCCGCCTACAACGCCGAATATAATACACAGGATGGTTTCCAAGTGGAAGAGATTGGCGGCAATCGCAGGCAGCGAGTTGACCAACGTATTAAACACAGGCTTCCTCCTTAAAACAGCATCCCAGCCGGAAGGCTGAGCTTGAGTCCAACGGAAAACAAAAGATAGATAAACGCGTCCATACCAGCGGCTACACCGACCAATGCCAGCGGGTTTCGTACGTTCAAGAACAGCATAAACACCACCAGGAACACGGTGGTAGACACATAGAAACCAACTGCGCTGATGCAGACGATATAGGCCATAATGAGCAAATATGCCTCAAGGACCAGCGCAAGTTCCTTCCAGTTAACCGGACCATGGGCTTCGGCATCCGGCCTGCGGTTATGGCGGAGGGTATTGAAGACGAGCAGAGCGGATAGTGCAAAGTTGGCGATGAGAAAGAATCTGGGAAATAACTGGGCTTCTTCTGGAAATTTTTCAGAGAGGACCCAAAACCAGACGCTGAACAGCATTAAGAAAACGCCAATCCATGCGTCCAGAGTAAACAATTTTTTCATACATAACTCCTTTTTACATCCATGCGAGGGCCGGGAGCGTTTTGCGCTTATCCCGGCCCTTTCAGGAAGGGGACGTCAGCTGCGGCGGAAACGAATCGGTCAGCCGTTATAGCCTAACATATCAGCGTAGCCCTTGACCATGGTTTCGATCTCTCTCAGGTAGGCGATATAGTCCTCGCCGCCGATAAAGTTGACTTCATAACCACCGGCGGCCATCTGCTCCAGATAGGTGGGGTCTTTGGACGCAGCCTCCACAGCGGACAGCAGCAGATCATACAGCTCGGGGTCCATGTCATTCGGGACAATGATGCCGCGGTCAGAACCCAGGACGATATCAAAGCCCTGCTCCGCGCCGGTTGGGATGTCAGGCATAAGAGAGGAGCGCTCCGCGGCAAAGACACCCAGTACCTTTACAGTTCCTTCCTGGAACATATTCAGAGTGTCGCCAACTTTTCCGGAATAAATATCCGTCTCTCCCCCCAGAAAGCCGGCGCGGGAGGCGTTGATGCCCTCGGCATAGTTAATCCCTTCCAGGTTTTCCACGCCAGCAATTTCTTCAAACCGGTACATGACCAGTTCGTCCGCGCCGCCGCCGGACGTCAGGCTTACCAGGTAGTCCGTTCCGGAATTGGTCTTTAAAAACTCGGCCAGGTCGGTCAGAGAGTTGACGTCGGTGAACCGGGCGTCATCGGTGCGCACAGAGATGCAGCAGTAATCCGTAACACAGTTGGCCAGCGGGGTATAGCTGTCCATGGTGTAAGGAATCTGCATGGATTGGTTCAGATAGTTGCTGAATTGGGGGGTGGCCAGCGTGCAGATGGTCAGTCCATCCGGTTTGGATGTGATCAGCCGGTTATAGGCGTTCCAGTTTGAGCCGCCGGTCACGTTTTCTACGGTAATTGTCCCGGTTCCAGGAAGATAATTTGCAATGTAAGGGGCGATGAAACGGGCGCACAGGTCCAGGCCGCCGCCAGCAGAACCGGAACAGATATAAGTGATATTACCGGTGGGGAAATTTGCGTAAGCTCCGCTGCCCGCGGTGGAAGAGGATGAGACGGGTCCGGACGTGTTGGGAGAACTGCCGCTGCCGGCACTTCCGCCATTTGCAGTTCCGCCGCAGCCGGACAGAAGACATGACATCATTGCGATGCTGGTAACCAATCCCAGTAGTTTTTTCATAGTAATTTCCTCCAATTTTTTGTTTTATGTGCCAGGGCCTGCTGGAACCTTGTCGATACGCCCAATCAGCGGAGCTTTTTCTGCCGCACCTTGCCGAGTTTCTTTGCAATGCATCCGGCATTCCTGGGTCAAACCGGCTTTGTCTGGCAAATAAATCTCTCGCTGCTGGTCATACGGCCATGGTTCAAATAAGACCTGAGAGCAGAAACACCGAAGTGTGTTTCTCATGGCTAGAGGTGTTTCAAATTCGTTTTGAAATGAACTGTATTGTTGAAGTTTGCAACCTTTTCGGCGGTGTGTTACAATGGAGTTCCAAACAAATTTGATCGGGGTAAGGAGTATTATCATATGAACCCGCAGGAAAAACAAAGGATTCAGGTGGAAAGTGCCAAGATATCGCTGCTGTGGAGCAATCCGCACGCCTATGAGATCGCAAATATGCTGCTGAAACGCCATCATCTCCATTGCCACTGTGAACTGACAACGCTGCAAAACATCGGGGAAGCGGCAGCTGTCCGCGTAGCAAATGGCACCAAAATCATTGTGTCCCGGGGGGATGGAGCCCGAAGAAAAATCCAGGAAAAGGTCTCGGTTCCGGTGGTATCGGTAAAATACAGTTTTTCTGACTTCGCTGCCGCAATTGATGCGGCACGCCAGTATGGGGAACGGATCGCTATGGTAGTATTTACACAGGATCTGTTCGAGGTGGTCAAACGGGAAAATTTTTTCTGGCACATGCAGACAACACTGATTTATGTGCGGGACAGCGAGTCGGCCCGGTCCGAGATTAAAAAGCTGATCCAAGAAGGCGTAGATGTGATCATTGGCGGCGGAAGCACCAAAGCGGTGGCGCAGGAATTTAATATTCCTGTGATTATGTTTGGCGCCAACGAACACGCGATTTTTGAGGCCATTGAAGAGGCGGTCCACACGCTGCACAGGTTGGAAGAGCAGGAACTCCAGTATCAAACCATTCTGCGTGTCATTGAAAGCGCCTCACATGGGATGATGATTATTGATCGGGACGGGATTATCTCCAACATTAACCATGCCGCACGGAAGCTGCTGGGACTGCCCAGGGAAGTGGTGGGACAAGCCTATCAGGACTGTGTGCCCTTCCCGCAGATTGTGGTGCAGACACTGGCCGGTACCCATTATAATAACTACCTGTTTGAATATCACGATTCCTACCTTGTACTCAACAGCCTCCCCATTCTGCTGGAGGGAAAGCCCCAAGGGATCGTTATGAATATCCAGGGGGGAGAGGATGTGCAGACGCTGGAAAAGAAACTGCGCAAGCGGGTTTCCGGAACCGGTCAGATTGCAAAATATAGATTTCAAGATATTATTGGTACAAGTGAGCGGATCAGCCAGGCAAAGCGCTGGGCCATGACTTACGCGGGCGTTGACAGCACCGTGCTCATTTGCGGCGACTCGGGTACCGGAAAGGAATTGTTTGCACAGAGCATTCACAACGCCAGTCCAAGACGGCATGCGCCCTTTGTGGCGGTAAACTGTGCCGCATTTCCGGAAAGTCTGCTGGAGAGCGAGTTGTTTGGCTATGTAAAGGGGGCGTTTACCGGCGCAAATCCGGAAGGAAAGAGCGGTATTTTTGAACAGGCCCACAAGGGAACGATCTTTTTGGATGAAATCGGGGAAATGCCCCTGTCCCTTCAGTCGCGGCTTCTGCGTGTCATTCAGGAGCGGGAAGTGACCCGCATCGGCGGCCAAACTGTGATTCCGGTGGACATTCGGATTATTACTGCCACCAACCGAGACCTGTTTGCAGAAGTAAAAGAAGGGAACTTCCGGAAGGACCTGTATTACCGGCTGAACGTTCTGACCCTAAGACTGCCTGCCTTACAGGAACACAAAGAGGATATCATTCTGCTTGCAAACCATTTTATCAAGGATTTTAATGAGAAGTATGGCCGTCATATCACAGGACTCTCCGCTGCTGCGGCCGATATGCTTACCTCGCATCAGTACTATGGGAATATTCGCGAATTGTCTAACATCATGGAGCGCTTAGTGATCTTGAGCCGAAATTCTGAACTTTCCGCTTCGGATGTACAGAGTGCATTGTCAGAACAGTCGGAAACGCAGCCACTGCCCGCCATGCAAATTCGCCCCTCGTTTGCCGAGCGCGAGCGTATTGTGCAAGCCCTGGAATACAGCGGCAATTGTCAGGCCAAGGCCGCTGAACTGCTTGGAATCAGCCGCACAACGCTGTGGCGCAAAATGAAGAAATACGGACTTAGTTTGCCCGGGTAAAAAAGCGGTAATTTTGATAGGCCTCCGGCTGAATCGTTCCATGCTCCACCCCAAGCACATTTTCAAAGCAGCGTTCTACCATAGCGGAAAGGACCTCGTTGGTGCTTGCACCCATATGAGGCGTAATGACCACATTCGCCAGTGTGAACAGAGGGTTGGTGGCTTCGGACTGGTGCTCCTCATCCTCCAGCACATCCAGCGCAGCGCCCGCGATGGTCTTGCAGACCAACGCTTCATACAGGTCCTTTTCGTTGACAATTTCTCCGCGGGCCGCGTTGACCAGGATAGCGGAAGGCTTCATGGCGGCCAGGGTTTGGGCGTTGATCATATGTTCCGTGGAGGGAAGGAGCGGGACATGGAGCGTTACAATATCGGAGGTTTTCAGCAAGGAATCAAAGTCTGTATAGGTGATGTCCAGGCTCTGTTCCTGCTCCGGAGGGAGTGGAACCGTGTCGCAGTACTGGGCCTTGGCGCCAAATGCCTGCACCAGCCCGGCCACCCGCCGGCCGATATTTCCAATGCCCACGATTCCCACAGTTTTTCCGTGTATGGTGCGGCAATCCGGGAGATACTGTTCTTTGGACCAAATCCCGCGTTTCATGTCATGATACACAGGGAGAATGCGGCGGTACAGCGCGAGGATCAAGGCCAATGTCATTTCGGAGACCTGTATGGCGTTGATCCCAGCACAGTTCATAAACGGAATATTATACCGGCCGATTTGCGCCATATCGTACTGGTCAAAGCCGGCGCCCCATTTTTGCATCAGGCGCAGCTTTCGGGCGTTTTTTAGCAGTTGTTCCGGTATGTTGACCCGTCCGCGCAAAAACAGATAATCTGCGTCCGCGGTTTTGGCAATCAGTTCATCATCTGTGGGCACTCCAACAATTTCACACTGAAATCCGCTGGGACACAGCTGCTGAAACAGATAAAGAGCTTTTTCATTATAGTTTCCCGCAATAACGATTTTTTTCATTGGATTCCATGTTCCCCCTCGAAATAGCAATGAGCCATGTTTGAACTGTGGCAATTATGACCGGAAGCGAGAGATGTTTCTGCCAGACGAAACCGATTGGACCCGAGGATACTGGATGTGTGGCAAGGGAAACCGGCAAAGTATGGCGGAAAAGCTCCGCGGATTGGGTGTGTTGACAAGGTTTAAACAGGCCCTAGGACTCTTTGTTTTACTGCACAGTGGTTCCTGCGTTCAATCGGTTAACTGCCAATTCAGACCATTTCGGTCTTGAAATGTACTCACCGTTCGTCCGGTATGTTGAATTACTGCGCCTTCGGTGATAAAGTTCACGCCGCAGCTCTCTTTCAGCGCGTGGATATCGTCGGTATCCACGCTTTTGAAGGCGATATGATGGATCCCCTCAAAGCCTCCGGGGTTGGCCTGGTGGATCTCAAAGACAACTTGATTTTCTCCGGGCAGAGCCATTTCCACCGAACCGCGTTCCGGCATCTCCCGCAGTACCCTCATACCCAGGGTTTTAAAGAGCTGTATCGTTCCGGAAAAATCGGATACTTTTAAATCAATATGGTCAACACAAACAATCATGGCACACCTCACCAGACGAAGCCGCCGGAAGCGGCAATGGGCTGATAGACGGAAAAAGCCTCTGCATAGCGGCATCCAGGCCGGCTACCCCGGCTGGCTGCCTCTCCGCCTCTGAACTCCGCTTTGCGAACATAGCTGGCATACATGCCGGGTTGGGTGGAGAAGATGTGCATAGCCTCCTTCTTGCAGTCGATGACATCGGTAATGTCCACATACACGACAGGTGCAAAGCTGCTGATCTCGGTGCAATGGGGTTCAAACCCAAAGATCGGAGTCTGCCGGGGAGAGACCGGAGAGCCGTCCTGGAATCCGGCCCCAGAGGCACAGGCATATGCCTTCAGTACCAGCTGATGTACCATGTTGTGGTCCGGATTAAACGCGTCGTATGCGGAGTGCGTTAAAATCAGGTCGGGACGGAAGGTTCGTATGCTGTGGGCCAGTTTTTCCACATGGACGGCTGTGAGCTCCATGGGATAGTCGCGCACCCCCCAAAAGTCCGTCGCCTCGATGCCCAGGATTTTGGCCGCTTGCGTCCCCTCCGACCGCCGGCGAATCTGTCCATCTTCTTGGTTGGCCCCCTCGGTTTTCCAGTAATCGTTTGCCTCGCCGCGAAGACCGTCTGAAACAATGACTAATTGAATCGGACTGCCCGCTTTTGCGTACTTTGCAATAGCACCGCCGCTTCGCCAGACAAAATCACCGATGTGTCCAGCCACAACAAGAATTTTTGGGGTTTCAAAATTTGCCATGTTGTACCTCCTGTAACTGATTTGGTTGTTGGCTTACACAAAAAAACAGAGCAATTTCTGTGCCAGTTTTTATAAACCGATGGGGCCGGTCCTTGAAATCGAAAGAATATTTCTGAATTATGGGTGAGACTGACGTGAATCTTTGCGAAAAAGGCCGGGTATGAGGGGGGAATGACCTCTGAATGGATGGTGAACCAGCGGCACAATACAAAATACATACCGGTATAGAACAGATTTGCTGTCAGCCTGTTTTCCGGAATCCAAAATCCCTTATCGTTCCTAGTTGTTTCAAAACGAAAATTCGATTTGAAACGGTTTTAGCTTGTTTGTAACGCACTAAATAAGGCTGCTTCATACAGCGAGAACCAGATAGCTGCGTAGATTGGATTAAATTAACAATTTTGGAATGAGATCTTGACAAAACAGGAATGTTCCCGCTATGATATAGTGTATATTGGTATAGTATCATTGTGATTTAACAAAAAATCACAGGAAACTTGAGGACTATTTTGAAAGGATAAGCGCGGCTGCGCTCGGTTTTGTTATGAAAAATACACGTTTGATGCAGATGGAGCAGTACATCATTGAGAAAAAGTTTGTTACGGTGGAAGAACTTTGCAACAAGTTTAGTATCCACCCCAATACCGCAAGGTCGGATATTAAAGCTCTGGTGGAGCGCGGCGTTGCGCGGAAACGGTACGGCGGCGTAGAGTATGCCACACATAATTTACAGATCAGCTTTGACGAACGGAATCAAAAAAATGTCCGTTCCAAAGAACGGATTGGACAGGTTGCCGCCACATTATTGCAGGAAGGGGATATAATATATATTGATACCGGAAGCACAGCCAGCCGAATTTTTTATGGCAACATGGATGTGCTCCCCAATCATTTGACCGTCATATCAAGCAGCCTTGAGGTTTTGTATAAGGTTTCCAAGGAGACGGAATACACAGTATTCGGCCTTCCAGGACAGCTGGACCGTCAGGTTCAGGCATTTGTCAGTCTGGAGACCATCGAGAGCCTGAAATCCTACAACTTGCGAAAGGCGTTTATCGGCACCCGCGGAGTCTCCGCAAGAGGGGAATTGTCCTCTGCGTCCAATATTGATGCAAAGATTAAACAGGCCGCAATTGATATCAGTGATGAGGTTATCCTGATGGCGGACAGTCAAAAGGTGAATCAAAGCAGTCTGTTTAATTTCTCCAGTCTGGAATATGTGGACTACTGGGCCTGCGAAAAAGCAACCCCTGTTGTGGCGGAGCTGGCAAGGCGGTTTAATGTAAAATTGTTAACTTAACAAATAATTGGTGTAATTTAAATATTTTT
>CAMWBA010000057.1 GCA_947172355.1 uncultured Bacillota bacterium | reverse complement strand
CAGCAGGACCCCTCCGAAGTATCGGGTGACCACACAGACCACATCGGTCACATCCTCCCGCTGAAAGACGTTGAGCATAGGCTGTCCGGCAGTGCCCTGGGGTTCGCCGTCGTCGGAATAGCGCTCCGCGCCGCCCGCCCGCAGGCGGTAGCACCAGCAGTTGTGGCGGGCGTCGTAGTGCTTCTTTCGGGTCTCCTCAATCCGGGCGCGGGCCTCCTCCTCTGAGGCGGCCCGCCACACCTGGCCGAGAAAGCGGGACCGTTTCTCCACCAGCTCCGTCTCGCTGTGGCCGGTGGGGATGTAATATTCTGTCATGGTCTCACTCCTTCTCCGGGAATACTCTAATTTCCAGAGCCTCGCAGATGCGGAAAAAAACATCAAGCGAAGGATTCTTTTTTCCGCTTTCTATCTCATTGACAAAAGACTGTGTTATCCCTACCACTTTTGCTAACTTATACTGGCTCCAACCGATTTTTTCCCGCTTGCTGCGAAGAATCTTACGATAATCTTCCATATTCATCACCATCAGCTATTATAGCTCAGAGCTATCCCTTTGAAAATATATAACCTCCAGCGATTGACTTTCCCTTGTCCATATGCTATAATCGCTACAAGAGATATATGAGCCAGCAATATCCTGTACACCGAATCGGAGGTTGAATGATTTATGAAACTACCGCAAACGTCCTGGCTGGAGAGCTTTGAGGAGACCTGTCAGGACATTTTGGAAGACGCCTTTCTTCTGGACGCCCTGTCCGTCTACCTGTTCTGTGACAAACCCCTTCTCCATGACGGGCAGGCCGAACAGATTCCCATGGTGCTCCACCGTTTGAGCGGCTATCTGTCCCAACATGCCCTGGAGCTCCGCCGGCTGGAAAAACGCCTGGAACCGGCGGAATCGTAACGGCCAAATTTTTTCAAAAAAACAGTTGCTTTTCCCGGCAAACTATGTTATGATACCAGTTGCATTTACAACAATCCCCTCACGAGGAGAAAGAGGTGAAGATAACATGAAAGAAGGACTCCACCCCAACTATCAACAGACCACCATCCGGTGCGCCTGCGGCAATGTGATCGAGACCGGCTCCACCAAGAAGGACATCCGCGTAGAAGTTTGCTCCAAGTGTCACCCCTTCTACACCGGCAAGCAGAAAATGGTGGACACCGGTGGCCGTGTCAGCCGCTTCAACAAGAAGTTTGGCTTCGACAAGTAAGACCCTGTGTACAAAAGCCGCACCGTGTATTCGGTGCGGCTTTTTGTATCAAAATGGCCGGGAACGGCATAAATATTACGGTAGGGGCGGTCTGCGGCCGCCCGCAGGCGCAGTCATGCGCCCCAATCATAAAGGAGGAATTCCGCCATGCGCAAGATCGACCCAAAGAACCTTGACCAAAATGTCTTTTCCGCCATTGGGGACCAGTGGATGCTCATTACCGCCGGAACTGCGGAGCAATGCAACACCATGACCGCCTCTTGGGGCGGGCTGGGTGTAATCTGGGGGGCCCCGGCGGCCACCTGCTACATCCGCCCCCAGCGGTATACCAAGGAGTTTGTGGACCGGGAGGACTATTTCACCCTGGCCTTCTTCGGGGAGGAAAGCCGAAAGGCTTTACAGCTGTGCGGTTCCAAAAGCGGCCGTGAGATCGACAAGGTAAAGGAATGCGGCTTTACAGTCCGGATGGCGGAGTGCGGCGCCCCCTACTTTGAAGAGGCCCAGCTGGTGCTGGTCTGCCGCAAGCGCTTCGCCCAGCCCATGGACCCGGACAATATTCCCCAGGAGGTAAAAACAAAGTGGTATCCTGAGAAGGATTATCACACCTTGTATATTGGGGAGATTGTGGAAGTTCTGGGAAAGGACTGACCGCAGACGCTATGGAAACCCGCGACCTGATTCTGGACAAAGCCCGCTTTGAGGACTGGGAGGACATGTACCGAAACGTATGGTCCCGGCCGGAACCCGCACAGTATATGCTGTGGCAGGTCACCGCCAGCGAGGAGGAGGCCAAAGCCCGGATGGAGCGGACCATAGCCTGGCAGAGCGGACACGACGTCTGGCTGGTCCGGGAGAAGGCCGGCGGGCAGGCCATCGGCTGGGCCGGACTGGCGGAGCTGTCGCCCGGAGTCTGGCAGGAGACCAGCATTGCGCTGGGGCCGGACTATGTGGGCCGTGGCTATGGGCGGCAGCTTTTGGAGCTGCTGATGGAGATCGCCCGGGAGCGGGGCGGAACGGAGTTCCGCTGCTCTGTCCGGGCGGAAAACGCGGCCTCCAAGGCGCTGATTGCCGCCTGCGGCTTCACCTTGACCGCGACAGGCTCCTGCATCGACCAACGGAACAACCGCGCCTATACACTGGAGCTGTATGCGCGGCAGCTGTATGGGCAGGCCCCCTGCCCATAGGAATTGTTCACCGCAATTTATACAGAAACGAGGAAACTTAGCCTATATGCAAACGATTCAAGAGAAAACGCAGTTTAACCGCGCCGTCCTGGTGGGGCTGAACGCCTTCAGCCTCAGCCGGGAGGAGAACGCGGACGAGGAATCCATGGAGGAGCTGGCCGCCCTGCTGGAGACAGCGGGCGGCCAGACGGTGGGAGTGGTCACCCAGTCCAAGGACAGCCCCGACCCCCGCACCTTCATCGGGGAGGGCAAGGTGGCCGAAGTGAGGGAGCTTGTAGAGGCTGCCGGCGCCGACATGGTGATTTTTGACAACCCCCTCTCCCCCTCCCAGCAGCGCAATCTGGCCGGGGAGCTGAAGGTGGGGGTGCTGGACCGCTCCGCCCTGATCCTGGACATCTTCGCCCAGCGGGCCCGGACGAAAGAGGGCAGGCTCCAGGTGGAACTGGCCCAGTACAAATATCTGCTGCCCCGTCTGCTGGGCATGTGGAAGCACCTGGAGCGCCAAGAGGGCGCCATCGGCACCCGAGGTCCCGGCGAAACCCAGCTGGAGTCCGACCGCCGGATTTTGGGGCGGAAAATCGTCAAGCTGGAGAACGAATTGAAGGACGTCCGCCGGGTCCGGGCCACCCAGCGGGAGCGGCGGATCAAAAACGAGGTCCCGGTGGTGGCCATTGTGGGCTACACCAACGCAGGGAAATCCACCCTGCTCAACCACCTCACCGGAGCGGAGATCCCCGCCAACAACCGCCTCTTTGACACCCTGGACACCACCACCCGGACGCTGGAGATCTCCGATACCTGCACCGTCCTGCTGTCCGACACGGTGGGCTTCATCCGCAAGCTGCCACACCATCTGGTGGAGGCTTTCAAGGCCACCCTGGAGGAGCTGGAGTACGCCGACCTGCTCCTCCACATCATCGATGCCTCCAGCCCCCAGTGGCAGGAACAGGCCGAAGTGGTGGACCAGCTTATTCAGGAATTGGGGGCCAGTGAGACGCCCCGCATTGAGGTCTTTAACAAGTGCGACCTGTGGACCGGCGACATCCGCCCCCACGGAGAGGGCCGAGTGTCCATCTCCGCCAAAACCGGGGAGGGGGTGCCCGACCTGCTGTCCGCCATCGGAAAGGTGCTGGACAACGGTGCCCGCCGGGTGACCATCCACCTGCCCTACGACAAGGGCGGCCTGCTGGACAAGCTCTATCTGGAGGCCAAGGTGGAGTCGGTGGACTACAGCGAGACCATCGACGTGACAGCCGTCTGCCCCCCCAAGGTGATCGGCCAGCTGGGCCCCTTGGTGGAGGGCTGGAAGCCTCGCAAGGAATTTTGGGAGGAATAGAAATGGAGTTCATTTTGAGACAGTGGCGGCGGGAGGATGCCGCTGATCTGGCGAAATATGCCAACAACGAGAAGATTGCCCGCAATCTGCGGGATGTGTTTCCCTACCCCTACACCCTGGAGGATGCGCAGGAGTTTATTGATGCCTGTCTGGAGAAGGACAGCTTCCTTCTGTTCCGGGCCATTGAGGTGGACGGCCGTGCGGCGGGCAGCATCGCCCTGTCCCGAGAGGACGGCATGTACCGGCCGAAAGCCGAGCTGGGGTACTGGCTGGCAGAGGAGTACTGGGGCCGGGGAATTATGACCGAAGCAGTCCGGCAAATCTGCCGGGAGGGCTTCTCCCGGTGGGACATTCGGCGCATCTACGCCGAGCCCTACGCCCACAACTCTGGCTCCCGCCGGGTATTGGAGAAGGCGGGCTTCACGCTGGAGGGCACTCAGCGCCAAAGCGTATTCATCTGGGGGGAGGTCTGCGACTCCTGTATATATGCTCTGCTGCGCGAGGAGGCCAGCAGCCTTCCGGCATAAGAGGGTACACCTTTTTGCCTCGAACACCTCCTTTTTCCCACCGGAAAACAGGAAGCAAGAATTTCCCCTTGACAAACGCCCTTTCATCCATTAGAATATCCAACAAGCAAATGCGATGAAGGGGAAAAAGACAGCTTCCTCCCACTCAGAGAGCCGGCGGTCGGTGTGAGCCGGTGTGCAGAGAAGCTGTGGATAACTGGCCCCCGAGCAGTCCGCCTGAACCACAGTAGGGCGGAACGGCTGGTCTCGTTACGGACCAAAGCCTTGTTGGAGGCTGTGAGGGCGGATGGGCAACCTTCCGTTGAACCAGGGTGGTACCGCGTAGTTTTTACGCCCCTGACTTGAAAAAGTCGGGGGCTTTTTTCGTCCCCGTATGGGGAAAGGAGGCCGTAATGCCTGAAAATCGAATCAAAGACAAGCCCTATGGGACTTACAGTATCTACTCCGCTTTGAAGGCCGGGCTGTGTGTCGCCTGTCCCCGGTGCGGCGGGATGGGCCTGGTCACCGTTCAAGACGGACGGTATCGCTTCCAATGTTCCCGCTGCGGCCGTGGAGAGGACAAAGTACTGTGCGGATTCCGCTACAGGGTCCAGAACCTGTGCCAATCCTGCGGCCGGTTCTACAACGTCCCCCTCTATGACCGCCGCCAGCAGACCTATCCTGTGCTCCGGGTGCCCTGCCCCTACTGCGGCTTTGTGATGCCGGGACGGGTGGAGCGGACCGGACAGTCGGTGTGGTATGGCGGAGACGGAATGCTCCGGCGGGGGCAGGACCCCATCTTCGGCTTTGACCTGTGGTTCCGGACCGGCTTTGACGGCAAGCCGGTCTGGGCGCTGAACCGGGAACACCTGGCCTATCTCATCGGCTATCTCAGCGCCGGCCTGCGGGAAAAACCGCCGGCAAACCCTGGCCTGCGGACCCAGGCGGACATGCTGCCAACCTTTATGAAAACGGCAAAGCATCGGGAGCGGCTTGTAAAAAAGCTGCAAAAGCTGCAACAAAAATATTAGTGACATTTTAAAGGAGGATATATCGCTATGAAACCCGGATTTGAAAAGTACATTCCCTTCCAGCCCCAGTGCATTCAGGGCCGTACCTGGCCTGACAAGATCATTACGAAAGCTCCTGTATGGTGCTCCGTAGACCTGCGGGACGGCAACCAGGCCCTGGTGGACCCCATGAACCTGGCCGAAAAGCTGGAGTACTTCCACACCCTGGTGGATATCGGCGTAAAAGAGATCGAGATCGGCTTCCCCTCCGCCAGCGAGACGGAGTACGAAATCTGCCGGGAGCTCATCGAGGGGGGCCACATCCCCGACGACGTAACCATTCAAGTGTTGGTCCAGGCCCGGGAACACCTCATTAAAAAGACCTTCGAGGCCATCCGGGGCGCCAAGAACGTCATTCTTCATTTCTACAACTCCACCTCCACCCTTCAGCGGAAGGTGGTCTTTCAGATGGACTGCGATGGCATCACCAAGATTGCCACCGACGCCGCTGACCTCATCTATGAGATGTCCCAGCCCATGATTGAATCTGGTATGAACCTCCGCTTTGAATACTCTCCGGAATCCTTTATGGGCACGGAAATGGACTACGCAGTGGAAATCTGCCAGGCGGTGCTGGACCACCTCCACGCCACGCCGGAGAACAAGGTCATCCTGAACCTGCCCACCACCGTGGAGAACTGCATGCCCAATCAGTTTGCCGACATGCTGGAGTACTTCTGCCGCAAAATTCCCGGCCGGGACTGCACTATCATCTCCCTCCATCCCCATAACGACCGAGGCTGCGGGGTTGCCACCACCGAGATGGGCCTGCTGGCCGGAGCTGACCGGGTAGAGGCCACCCTCTTTGGCAACGGCGAGCGCACCGGCAATGTGGACATGGTGACCCTGGCCATGAACATGTACACCCAGGGTGTGGACCCGGAGCTGGACTTCTCCAACATCAACAAAATAAAAGAGATGTTCGAGCGCTGCACCAAGATGCCGGTGGGCGACCGCCAGCCCTACGCCGGCAAGCTGGTCTTTACCGCCTTCTCCGGCAGCCATCAGGACGCCATTAACAAGGGCGTGCAGTATATGAAGACCTCGGGCACCGAGTTCTGGGAGATCCCCTACCTGCCCATCGACCCCGCCGACGTGGGACGGGAGTACGAACCGATCATCCGTATTAACTCCCAGTCGGGCAAGGGCGGAGCGGCCTATATTATGGAGCACGACTTCGGCTTCGACCTGCCCAAGTCCATGCACCCAGAGTTCGGCCACATTGTGCAGGTGGAGACCGACAAGGTGGGCAAGGAGGTGGCCCCCGAGCGCATCAACGAGCTGTTCCATCAGGAGTATGTGGAGGTGAAGGAGCCCTATCAGCTGCTCAAGCACACATTCCAGGAGACCATCGACGCCGAGGGCCACTCCCATGTAGCCTTCCAGGGCACTCTGCGGCATACTGACACCGTTTTCCAGGTGTCCGGCGAAGGCAACGGCCCCATCGACGCCTTCTTCAACGCCATCAAAGGGGAAAAAATCGACCGCTTCGCCTTCCTGGACTACGCTTCCCACGCCATCACGGACGGATCCGACTCTCAGAGCGTGGCCTATATTCTCCTTCAAGATAAGCGCACCGGTAAGCAGTACTGGGGTGTGGGCCTGTCCCACAACATCAACCTCTCCCCCCTCCGCGCCATCCTGTCCGCCATCAACCGGGCCAAGAGAGCGTAATAACAGACACAGGACTGGGCCTTATTTTAGGTCCAGTCCTGCTCGTTTCTCCAGCTGATGCAGGTCCATGGCGTGTTGAGATAGCTACCTGCACAGGCGGCGGAAACTATAAGGAAAATAATCTGCCCGTTCACCGCTTGTGAACTCCCCGCCGCTGAACAAGTACATAGACAATGCATCCAGCAGGAAAGCATCTTCCAGAATATCCTGACAGGTCTCATCGAAGTTATCTGGCCAAGATGATTCATTCATTTACGCCACCTCAATCGTTGAGTTACTATAGTAAAATCTAGACTATCATTCGATAGTAAATAACATAAATATGAGATGATTTTTGTGTATTTTCCCCAACTGCTAAATTTACGTCAAGACGCGGATATGGGCCAGAAAGAAATCGCGGCATTGCTTGGTATTGACCAGCGAACTTACAGCAATTATGAAACTGGAAAACGAGAAATTCCGGTACATCATTTAGGCGCTGTTTGAAAAACGGAACTATACACAACGGCGAGGAATTTTGTCGCCAGACAAACAAAATTTTTCGCAGGAATACTGGATGTATTTCAAGAAAAATTGGGGCAGTATGGCGGCAAAAGAACCGCCGCTTGGGCGTGTTGACATTTTTCAAACAAGCCCTAATCACGCTGGCAAATTTTTTAAAGTCTCAATTGATTATATCGTTGGTCGTGTAAAACACCTCTGACTACAAGCATCCCCGCCCAACCGGACGGGGATGCTTGTATTTATTTGGCTTTCAGCATCCGGCTGGCGTTCAAAATGGCCAGCACAGACACCCCCACGTCGGCGAACACGGCTGCCCACATGTTCGCCAGTCCCACCGCAGAGAGCACCAGCACCAGCAGCTTCACTCCCAGGGCGAAGACCACATTTTGTCGGACAATGGACAGCGTTTTGCGGGCAATGCGCACCGCCACAGGGAGTTTTAACAGATCGTCATCCATAAGAACGATATCCGCCGCCTCAATGGCCGCATCGGAGCCCAAGGCCCCCATTGCCACGCCGATGTCCGCCCGGGAGAGGACAGGCGCATCATTGATACCATCTCCGACAAAGACCAGCTTCTCCTTGGGGTCCTTCTCGCGCAGCAGCGCCTCCACCCGCTCCACCTTATCGGCGGGGAGCAGCTGGGCGAAGAACTGGTCCAGCCCCAGCTGCTCTGCCGCCGCCTGGGCGGCCCCCTGGGCGTCTCCGGTGAGCATGACGGTCTGCCGGACCCCCGCCGCCTTCAGCTCCCGCAGGGCCTGGGCGGAGGTGGGCTTGGGCTGGTCGGCAATGACCAGATGTCCGGCGTATTGGCAGTCCACTGCCACATGAATGATGGTGCCTGGGTGGTTATGGCCGGAGGTAACGTGGATATTTTCCCGATCCATCAGCTTCTGGTTGCCGGCCAGCACCTCCCGTCCGTCGATAACCGCCCGGACGCCGTGACCGGCAATCTCCTCCACCTCCGATGCCCGGCTCTGGTCGGGGACACCGCCCCAGGCGGTGACAATGGACCGGGAAATGGGATGGGAGGAAACCTGCTCCGCCAGGGCGGCCAGCTCCAGCAGCTCCTGCTCTGCTATGTTCTCCGGGTGGACCGCAATCACCGAGAACCGCCCTTGGGTCAAGGTGCCCGTCTTGTCAAAGACCACAATTCCCGCTTGGGCCAGTGCCTCCAGATAGTTGCTGCCTTTGACCAGAATCCCCTGTTTGGAGGCACCGCCGATGCCGCCGAAGAAGCTGAGGGGGATGGAGATTACCAGGGCGCAGGGGCAGGACACCACCAAAAAGTTCAGCGCTCGGGGGACCCAGGTCCCCCACTGGCCGTCCATCAGCGAGGGAATCACCGCCAGGGCCAGAGCGGCAAAGACCACAATCGGGGTATAGTACCGGGCAAATTTGGTGATAAAATGTTCAGCCTGGGCTTTCTTCTCGCTGGAGTTCTCCACCAAGTCCAGAATGCGGGCCACGGTGGACTGGCCAAAGGGTTTGGTCACCCTCACATGGAGCAGACCGGACAGGTTGACGCAGCCCGAGATTACTTCGTCCCCGGCGGACACGTCCCGCGGAAGGGACTCGCCGGTAAGGGCTGCGGTGTCCAGGGCGGAGGTCCCCTCCAGAACTACGCCGTCCAGGGGCACCCGCTCCCCGGCCTTGACCACAATCACATCGTCCACCGCCACCTCGTCGGGGTCCACCTGGACCAGCTGGCCGTTCCGCTCCACGTTGGCATAATCGGGACGGATGTCCATCAGGGCGGAGATGGATTGACGGGAGCGGGAGACCGCCACACTTTGGAACAGCTCCCCCACCTGATAGAAGAGCATCACCGCCACCGCCTCGGGAAACTCACCGATGATGAGAGCCCCGATGGTAGCCACACACATGAGGAAGTTTTCGTCAAAGACCTGACCGTGCATGATGTTTCGGACCGCCTTCCACAGCACGTCCCAGCCGATCACCAAGTAGGGAATCAGGAACAGCAGCAAATTGCCCAATACAATGGGCTTGCCGCCAAACAGCTCCAGCGTCAACAGGGGATAGTGCGGAATCGTTGGAACCAGCAGAGCCGCGACAAAAAGCACAAAGGCAGTGAGAATACGGTACAGCGTCTTTTTTTGCTTTCGGGTCATTACAAACACCTCTTTATGCGGGTTTTTCCAGCACACCGATACCCTCGGGCACCCTGCCCGGGATCACCTCCACCAGCACCGGGGCCAGCTTCAGGCTCTCCAGCAGCATCCGATAGGTCTCCGGAGTAAAGGCGTGTTCATAGTGGAAGCCCACACCCTGATAAATTTTAATCATGGTCCCATAGGCCGATCCCACCTTGCCCTGGAGGTAGGTGGGCAGAATCAGACGTCCGCCGGGGGCGGTAACCCGCCACAGTTCCCGCACTGCAAGCTCCGGCCGGGGAAGCAGATGGAGAACGTTGGCAGCAAGCACCGCATCGAAGCTCCCATCCTGGTCCGGCAGGGCGGTCACATCCCGCTGGGCGAAGGAGACGTTGGCCAGCCCTCGTTTTTCCGCCTTTTTTCGGGCCTGCTTCAGCATAGCCAAAGACTGGTCGGTACACAGGACGCAGCCCGCCCGGCTGGCCGCCGCCAGGGAGAACTCCCCCGTCCCGGCAGCGCAGTCCAGCACCCGGGCCCCAACGGGAATCAGCTGGGCGGCCCGGGCTGCGGACGCAGCGTTCGCCGCCCGATTGCTCCGCTCCACCAGGTCGTACAGCCAGGCAACCCGGTCCCAGAAGGTGCTCACAGAACAATCTCGCAGTCGGGCTCCACTTTTTTACAGGTCTTTACGATCTGCTTCATAATCTCGTCAAAGCGGGCATCGTCGGCCTCCACGGTCATCTTCTGGGACATAAAGGAGACGGTGGCGCCGGCCACGCCGTCGATCTTCTTGATGGCGTTTTCCATTTTGGCGGCACAGTTGGCGCAGTCCAGGTCGATGAGTTTAAAGGTCTTTTTCATAATAATACATCCTTTCATTCTTCCAATTTGATAGATGGTTTCCTGCAACTTTGGGGCGATTTTGATTCACGCCTCGCCGGCTTGGGCGCTATTCTAACACGTGTTCCATCCCTTGGGCCAGGATATGAATGACGTGATCGTCGGCCAGGGAGTAATACACCGTTTTGCCCTCCCGGCGAAATTTGACCAGCTTGCTGTTTTTCAGCACCCGCAGCTGATGGGACACAGCGCTTTGGGTGACCTCCATCAGCTTGGCGATGTCGCACACACACAGCTCCGACTCCAGCAGGGCGTACAGGATCTTTACCCGTGTGCTGTCACCGAAGATTTTGAACAGTTCCGCCAGGTCATAGAGCTGTTCGTCCTGGGGCAGCTGAGCCCGGACTTGGGCTACCGCATCGCTGTGAACACAAGGTTCCTCACAGCAGGGGACATTTCGGTTCTCCATCGTCTCCTCCTCTCATTTTTAATATATGAGCATTTGTTCATATGTTGGCTATATGATACTCCTTCCAGCCCTGTTTGTCAAGGGGGGGATGAAAAATTTTTTGCCGGTCTTGCCAGCATCGAAAAAAGACAGTATAATAGGCGCTGTTTAAAAAATGGAAGAATGCACAGCGGTGAGGAATTTTGGCCCCAGGCAAACACAATTTTTCGCCGGAATCCTGGGTGGATTTCAAGAAAAATTGGGGAAACATGGGGCCAAAAGACCCGCCGATTGGGCGTTTTGACATTTTTCAAACAAGCCCGAGTCCCCGCTGCAAAAAATTTTTTCTTTCGCCGGGAACCTTTTTTCTCTTCCTGCGTCAAACTCCACAGACCCTCCAAAATGGTCTGTTACACCCCCAATAGAAAAGGAGTTTACTTACTATGAAAAGACGTATCTTCGCGATGGTCCTGGCCTGCGCCATGGCCCTGTCCCTGGCCGCCTGCGGCAACAACAGCGGCGGAGGCTCCTCCTCCAACCCGGGGAGCAGTTCCTCCGACAACTCGGGCATCAGCTCCAGCCTGCCCGACGCCTCCAACCCTGACGGCTCTCAGCCGGACGGTTCCAATCCCGACGGCTCCAAGCCGGACGGCAGCGGAGACCTCTCTGAGCCCGGGAAGGTTACTCTCACCCTGAACAAGACCGAGGTCAAGCTGACCAAGGCCGGGGCCACCTTCCAGCTCAAGGCTCAAACTGCCCCCGAGGGCGGCAAAATCACCTTCACCTCCAGCGATAAGTCGGTGCTCACTGTGGACGGCGAGGGCTTAATCACCGCCGTGGCCCCCGGCAAGGCGGGCGTTACAGTGCAGTGTGACGGTGCCTCCCAAGTCATCGTCTCTGTGGAGTGTGACTGGAAGGTACAGAACCAGCCTGAGCCCAAGCCCGAACCCAAGCCTGAGCCCAAGCCCGATCCCAAGCCGGACGGCAGCGGCAGCAGCTCCTCCGGCGATTCCTCCAGCGGCGACTCCAGCAGCTCCGCCTCCAAGGTAGACCTCCAGGCCTTCTACGACGCCACCACCGGCAAGTATGAGTTCGGCTTCCTGGAGCTGGCCGACAGCTCCATTCTGGACAATGTCTACCCCGGCCTGTCCGGCATCAGCGCCGAGCAGATGCTGGTCTATGTCTGCATGATCTCCATGAACAACGGCGAGTTTGGTCTGGTCCAGGTGAAGGACAGCAAGGATGTAGACGCGGTCAAGGCCGCCTTCCAGTCCCGGATCGACTACATGGTGGGCGACGGCAACGGCCCCGGTGGCGCGCAGTACCCTATGGCTATGGACCAGTGGGAGAATAACTCCCGTATTGTCTCCAACGGCAACTATGTGATGATGATCGTCCATGAGAACTGCGACGATATCGTCAACGAATTTAACGCCCTGTTTTAAGGCATCCTGAGTAGGGGCCGCCGCCCTCGGCGGCCCTTCTTTCCTGTAAAAGCGGGCCGGCGAAGGCGCCGGCCCCTACAATGCTGAATGAGGTGACCGCTATGGTCTTTTCCACCCCCATTTTCATGTTCTACTTCCTGGCCCTCACCCTGGCGGTTTACTATGTGGTGCCCCGGAAGCTGCGCAACCCGGTGCTGCTGTGCGCCTCCCTGTTCTTCTACTGGTGGGGGGAGCGGGTCTTTGTGGCCATCATGTTCCTGTCCACCGCCATCGACTATACCCACGGCCTGCTGGTGGAGCGGTGCAAAGCCAAAGGGAACGACAAGGGGGCGCGGAGGGCGGTGGCCTCCTCGGTCATCTTCAATCTGGCTCTGCTGTGCTTCTTTAAATATTGGGACTTCATCGCCGGGTCCCTTCAGGCGGCGGGTCTGACCTTCATGCCGGTACTGAACATCCATCTGCCCATCGGCATCTCCTTCTATACCTTCCAGACGATGAGCTACACCATCGACGTCTACCGGGGAGACGCCCGGGCCCAGCGGTCCATCCTCAACTTCGGCACCTTTGTCACCCTGTTCCCCCAGCTGATTGCCGGACCTATCATCAAATACAAGGACCTGGGGGATCAAATCGATGCGCGAACCTGTTCCACCGAACGGTTTGCCTCCGGGGTTCAGCTCCTGATGGTGGGCCTTGGAAAAAAACTGCTCCTTGCCAACAACGTGGGGATGCTGTGGGACAGCTACAAGGCTATGGCCCCTGCTGAGCTGACGGTGGCCGGGGCCTGGCTGGGGGTGCTGGCCTTCACCTTTCAGATTTACTTCGACTTCTCCGGTTACTCCGACATGGCGGTCGGCCTGGGCCGGATGCTGGGCTTTGAGTTTCTGCCCAACTTCAACTACCCCTATATCTCTAAAAGCATCACCGAGTTCTGGCGGCGGTGGCACATCTCTTTGTCCACCTGGTTCCGGGAGTATCTGTATATCCCGCTGGGGGGCAACCGCCGGTCAAAGCCCCGGTGGATGTTCAATCTGCTTGTGGTCTGGGCGGCCACCGGCATCTGGCACGGGGCCAGTTGGAATTTTCTGCTGTGGGGGCTGTATTTCTTCGCCCTGCTGATGGCAGAAAAGTTCTTCCTTCTGCGCCTGCTGGAGCGGGCCCCCGCCCTGGTGCGCCATCTCTATACCCTGTTTTTTGTCATGGTCAGCTGGGCCATCTTCGACCTGCGGGACTTCTCCCAGCTGGGGGCCTATCTGAAGGTGATGTTCGGCCTGTCCGGCGCGGCTCTGCTGGACCTGACGTTCTTCTATCACGTTACCAGCTATCTGCCCATCCTATTTGTGTCGGCGCTGGCCTCCACTCCTCTGGGCCGGGCGGCCTACCGCCGGCTGGGGACCCGGGCACAGCAGGTCCTGTGCACCCTTCTGATTGCCGGGGGGCTGCTGGTGTGTACCGCCTATCTGGTGGACGGCACCTACAACCCCTTCCTATATTCCAATTTCTGAGGAGGCTGCGTATGTCGAAAAAATTCAGCATATTTATTACCGTTTTGTTCTGCGCCTTCCTTGGGTGTATGTCGGTGGGCAGTCTGCTCCTGCCGGATAAGGATTTCCTTCCTCTGGAGAACCGCTATCCCCAAAAGCCGCCAAAACTGTCCATAGAGAACCTAAGCAGCGGCAAATTTATGGAGGACGCGGAGGATTACGTCTCCGACCACATTCTGGGCCGGGACTTCTGGGTGGCAGCCAAAGCCTGGAGTGAGCGTCTGTCCGGCAAACAGGAAAACAACGGCGTCTATTTTGCCGCCCAGAACACCCTCATCAACCGGGTGGACCGGCCCGACCCCGCCAAGCTGGACAGGGACATGGGTTATGTGGACGCCCTGGTGGGCAACGTGTCCGTTCCGGTGTACTTTGGACTGATCCCCTCCGCCGGGTCGATCTGGCAGGGCCGGCTCCCTGTCGGAGCGCCCACCGCCGACGAGAAGGCCATCATCGATCAGCTGTACTTCTCCACCGGAGCCAGCACCATCGACCTGTACGGTGCTCTGGAGGCCCACAGCACCGGGGACATCTACTACCGCACCGACCACCACTGGACCAGCCTGGGGGCCTTCTACGGGGCCAATGCCATCTTCGCGTCCATGGGGCTGGAGCCGCTGGAGCTGGCCGATTACCAGAAAACCACCGTTACCAACCAGTTCAACGGCACGCTGTTTTCATCCTCCGGCGTGCGCTGGCTGCCTCCGGACTCCATCGACACCTATATTCCGGACCAGGGCATCAAGGTGACCTCCTACTTCAAAGGGACTCCCGAGCCGGGCAGTCTGTATGTGGACAGCTGGCTGGCGGAAAAAGACAAATACTCCTACTTTCTGGGGGGGCGCCAGCCCCTGTGCGTGGTGGAGAAGGAAGGGAGCGGCGGTCCCAAGGTCCTGATCGTCCGGGACTCCTACTCCGATTCCCTGACCCCCTTCCTGACGGAACGGTTTTCCGAAATCCATCTCTTTGACCCCCGAGACAACCTGACCAGCCTCAAGGGGTATGCGGAAGAACACAACATCGACGCAGTAATTGTGCTCTACTCCTTTGCCAACTTTATCTCTGACAGCAATTTGTTTGTGCTGGCGCGATAAAAAAACGCCCTTCCCATCGTTGGGAAGGGCGTTTTTGTGTCAATCCTGGGGTTTCATCGTGGGGAACAGAGAAACATCGGAAATGATGCCCTATAAGTTCCTATAAATACCTATATAACAGAATTTCAGCTGCTCTTTTCAACTGGTAATCCGCTATAAGCATCCAGAAGTTCTCTCTGTGTTGGGCAAATTTTGGGCACGACTTGGGCAAGCTCCGCACATCCCTCTTGCCTTTGAGTACAGTCATTATAGCGCAAAAGCAAGGAAAGTTCAACATCTTCCGGTTGAAATTTTCCTGCTACAGAGGTATACTATAGATAAGCAGAAAGGCGGTGAAGATGATGACAGTATTGAGACAGCAGGCTGTGCAGCTCGTTCAACAGATTCCGGAAGATCAAATGCCAAACATCATCCAATATCTCCATTCCCTCGTAAGAAAAGTTGGGATTGACCATTCCCTTGAAAGCAAATCTGCTAGTTCTCCAAAAATGAAAGCATTTGGAGAACTAGAGAAAATGGTTAGGTCCGTGCCGGAGCTGGACTACAAGAAAGAATTGGAAGACGCGAGGGATGAGAAATATGGTCGTTCTGATTGACACAAATGTTGCACTGGACTTTCTGACGGTAAGGCAGCCGTTTTATCAGAGCGCAAAGGCGATCCTGAAAGCCTGTGCCAGCGATAACGTGCAAGGCTACATTGCTTTTCACTCCCTGCCCAATATCTTCTACATTCTCCGTAAAAGCTATACTGATGAGGACAGACGTTCTATGCTGGAAAAACTCTGCCTGATCCTTCGGGTGACAGGAGCAAGCCATGAGAGGGTTTGTGACGCGATTTCGCGGGGCGAATTTTCGGACTTTGAAGACTGTCTGCAAGATGAATGTGCGCAGGAAGTATCCGCAGATTATATTGTGACGAGAAATGTTGATGACTTCAATCATTCTCGTGTTCAGGCAATTACTCCAGAGGAATTTCTACAGCGCGATATTTAATCAAGTAGCTGCAAAGTCTCCCTGTGCCGCCTTCAAAGCGGCACGGGGAGATTATTTTTTATGAAAGCAGAGATTTTGATTAGATTGTCTCAATGAGGCAGTCAAGAATAGCTTCAATCTTGTTCTGCTTCTCCAAGTCCAGCCCTCCCAGCTTCTCCGCCAAAGGTGTCCATCGAATGGGAGTATCCACCGCAACGTAGGCTGACAGGATGGCATCAGCTCCGGTTCCAAGGGCATTGCATATGTCGATCAAGGTAGGTAGGGCAGGCATCAGCAACCCACGTTCAATCCGTGAGATCGAGTTGGAGGCCACATCCGTTATCTCCGCAAGCTGTTCCTGGGTCATGCCTCTCTCCTTGCGTATGCGCTGTATCGCTTGTCCTCCCTGCTTGAAGTCCACCGCTATCCCTCCTGCGTCGATGTTTTATCCATATTATGAGCGAACTAGGCGTGTTAAATCCAGAACGCTATGGACAAAACTCGACGTATAGAGTATAATTAGATGCAACTCTT
>CAMWBA010000056.1 GCA_947172355.1 uncultured Bacillota bacterium | reverse complement strand
AACGGCCAGAAGGCGGGCCGGAACACCACCGCCAACATCGACATCGTCACCAAGAAGGACAAGGACGGCATCGACATCATCATCAAGCCGGGGACGAGGAACGAGTCGGTCCACATCCCGGTGGTCCTCAGCATGAGCGGCCTGAAGGACATGGTGTACAACGACTTCTTTATCGGCGAGGACAGCGACGTGACCATCATCGCCGGCTGCGGCATCCACAACTGCGGGGTGCAGGCCTCCGAGCACTCGGGCATCCACACCTTCCACGTGGGGAAAAACGCCCGTGTGCGCTATGTGGAGAAGCACTATGCCGAGGGGGACGGCTCCGGCGAAAACATCATGAACCCCACCACGGTGGTAGAGCTGGACGAGGGGGGCTACATGGAGATGGAGACCACCCAGATCAAGGGGGTGGACTCCACCGTCCGCACCACAAAGGCCAAGCTGGGCCCCGGGGCCACCCTCATCATCAAGGAGAAGGTGATGACCCACGGCAAGCAGCTGGCCAAGTCCGACTTCACCGTGGACCTGGATGGAGAGGGCTGTCACACCAACGTGATTTCCCGGTCGGTGGCCCGGGGCCAGTCCAAACAGATTTTCCTGGCCCGGATCAACGGCAATGCCGCCTGCTACGGCCATTCCGAGTGCGACGCCATCATCATGGACGAGGGGGTGGTGTCCGCCATTCCCGAAGTCACCGCCAACTGCCTGGACGCCCAGCTGGTCCACGAGGCGGCCATCGGCAAGATCGCCGGGGAACAGCTCACCAAGCTGATGACCCTGGGCCTCACCGAAAAAGAGGCCGAGGAGCAGATTGTCAACGGATTTTTGAAGTAATGGGCCATCAGATTCAAGCCGTTATTGGCAAGCGGGAGGCCATCCAAGTTTTTGCAGACTGCTGGGTACAGGCCCGAGTGGTGGATCTGCCCCAGGACTGCGCTTTGGTCTATCTCACGGACACTCTTTTTGACGATATCACCGAGCTGTTTGACGAGCCGGATCGGGAGCCGCCTTCCCCCTTGGCCCTGTTTACCTCCGCCATCCGCTGGGCCCTGGAGGGGGCCGCCCGCCCCGGCCCCCTTGCCTACATCGAAACTGATTACGCCGGCGGCTATGGCACCCAGGCCGGAGTGCTGGTGGAAAAGGGAGTGGTGACCCTGGGCCCCATTGAGGGAGCCGGGACCATCAACCGCCTGCTGCAAGCCATCGGCGTGTGGCACCGCCCCGGCAAGGACGAGTTCGACGCCCTGGGCCTGGGGCGTTACCGCCATATGCCTTTGTAGGGCGGCCTGTGGCCGCCCACATATTTGAGGAGGTATCCTATAATGTTGCCCTTAGCCACCGCCGCCCAAATGAGAGAGCTGGACCGCCGGGCCATTGAGGAGCGGGGGGTTCCCTCGCTGGAGCTGATGGAGCACGCCGCCCAGGCTGTGGCGGATACGGTTTGGGAGCTGATCCAGCCCGACGAATCCATTTGCGCCTCTTCCATCGGCGTTATCATGATGCACAAGAAGGACGCTCCCCCGCCCACTGAAGAGGAACAACGTCAGGAGGAGAAAATTCGGGAGATCGTCGAGTCTAAGAACACCGACCCCACCCCCCGGGTGGCGGTTTTCTGCGGCCCAGGCAACAACGGCGGGGACGGGGTGGCCTGCGCCCGCTTGCTTATGGAGCGGGGCGGATGTCAGGTCCGGGCCTACTTTGTAGGAGACCGGGCCAAAATGACCCCGGACGAGAGGGTTATGGAGGATAAGCTTATCGCCGCCGGGGGCCGTCTGGAGGACTTCACCATCGACCTGACCGACCGGGAGACAGCGGAGGCCACCTTCACCTTTGAACAGCAGAAGATTTCCGCCTGGCTGTCCACCTGCGACTGTATGGTGGACGCCCTGTTCGGCATCGGCCTGACCCGGCCCGTTACCG
The DNA here is from genome assembly GCA_947172355.1 of uncultured Bacillota bacterium. GTDB lineage: Bacteria > Bacillota > Clostridia > Oscillospirales > Oscillospiraceae > Lawsonibacter. Next base: position 14,602 of record CAMWBA010000056.1, on the reverse strand, counting down.
GCCCCTTCGCCGCCGCCGTCCGGCTGATGAACGGGCGGACGGTGGTCTCCTGCGACATCCCCTCCGGTGTGAACGCCGATACCGGGGAGATTTTGGGCGAGGCCGTCCAGGCCAAGGTGACCGTCACCTTCACCCGGCCCAAGCCGGGGCTGTACATCGGGGAGGGGGCTGCCCGGGCCGGAGAGGTGCGCACCGTGGACATCGGCATCCCCCACAACCTGGAGTGGGAGATGTTCCGGGACAAGGCCCGGCTGGAGATGGTGGACTCGCCCAACAACGGCCTGCCCCGCCGCCCCCGCGCCGCCCACAAGGGAGATTTTGGGAAGCTCTTCATCCTTGCCGGGTCGGAGGGGTATACCGGCGCGCCTGTGTTAGCCGCCCGGGCTGCCCTGCGCACCGGAGCAGGGCTGGTGTTTCTGGGAGTCCCACGGGACATCTACCCCATCGTGGCGGTCAAGTGCGACGAGGCCATGCCCTTCCCGCTCCCTGAGAACTATGCCGCCCTGTTGGAAAAGGTCCAAAGCTGTGATGCAGCCCTCATCGGCCCCGGTCTGGGGCGGGCGGCCGAGACAAAACGGCTGGTTCTCCGTATGCTGGAGGACCTGGCTGTTCCTGTCGTTCTGGACGCCGATGGCATAAACGCCCTTTCCGGGCATATAGATATCTTGGACAAACGCTCCGCACTCACCGTACTCACCCCCCACGAAGGGGAGTTTGCCCGGCTGACCGGCTGTGCCCTGCCCATCCCGGACCGGCTCACCGCGGCCCGGGATTTCGCTCGGGACCATCATTGCATTCTGGTTCTCAAGGGCTGGGGTACCATTACTGCAGCCCCGGACAGCTCCGCCTGGGTCAACACTACCGGCGGCCCCGGCATGGCCAAGGGGGGCTCGGGAGACGTGCTGGCCGGGATGCTTGCCGCCCTGCTGGGTCAGAAGCACCTGGGCCGGGAGGGGGGTAACGCCCCGGAGCTGGCGGCGGACGCTGTGTTTTACCACGGTGCGGCGGGAGACGCCTGTGCCCGGGAATTGGGCGAGTATGCCATGCTGCCAACCGATGTGGTCGAGGCCATTCCGCAGGTGCTGAGACAGTGGTCAGAGCGCTAGGAAAAACGAAGTTTTTCCCGGAAATTTTCTTTTGGCTCTTTTCTTTTTAAAGAAAAGAACGGAAACGGAGGTAACATCTGTGCGCAAATTTTTGCTTTGCGTACTAATGATGATCCTCCTCACCGGCTGCAAAACGACAGGGGTGAGTGAGGCGGAGGAGTTAGCCCTGACCATCCGGGGGGAGTATCTGGCTATGGACGCCTGTACCGTCCAGGCTGCGGTGACCGCCGACTATGGACAGCGGGTATATGAGTATGAGATGGCGGTCTCGGTCAGCGGGGGGGAGACCGTTCTGGTCCTTGCCGCCCCGGAGACGGTGGCAGGGCTGACCGCTCGTCTGACCGGAAAGGACAGCGTTTTGGAGTTTGACGGTGTGTCGGTGGAGACCGGGACGCTGGATGATGCCGGACTGACCCCGGTTTCCGCGCTGCCCGCCCTTTTGGAAGCAGCCCGTTCGGGCTACATCACCGCCTGTGCCATGGAGGAGGACGGGACCCAGCTCCGCATAGACTGCGGCGACCCCACCGGCAGTTCGGGTACAGGTACCGAGACCGTCCTGTGGTTTGACGCCTTCACCCACGCCCTCACTCGGGGTGAAATTTCGGTGGATGGATTCCGGGTGATTTTATGCGAGTTCTCTGATTTTACCATGTAGAGGAAGATACCAATGACAGACAGACGAATGATGCGAACCTGGGCGGAGGTGAACCTGGACGCCCTGGAGCACAACTACCAGATTCTGCGGGGGCTGGCTCCCAAGGCAAAATTTTTGGGGTTGGTAAAGGCTAACGCTTACGGCCACGGGGCGGTCCCCGTTGCGAAAAAGCTCCAGCAGTTGGGGGCGGATATGCTGGCGGTGGCCTGTCTGGACGAGGCCATTGAGCTGCGCCGCTGGGGGATTACCCTGCCCATCCTCTGTTTGGGGGTGACGCCGGTGGAGTACGCCGGCGACCTGTTGGCCTGCGATATTACCCAGACGGTGGGGGACCTGGAGACGGGGCAGGCCCTCTCTGCCGCCGCCGTGGCGGCCGGAAAGACGCTGAAGATCCACGTCAAGCTGGACACCGGCATGGGCCGGCTGGGGTTTGTGTGGGGAGAGCCGCCCACAGCCGGTTCCGCCCGGGATATCATTGTGCTGGCCACCCTGCCCGGCCTGGAGGCAGAGGGGATTTTTACCCACTTTGCCAACGCTGACGGCAGTCAAGAATATACCCGGCTCCAAGAACGCCGGTTCCAAGAGGCGGTCCAGGTACTGGCGGACTGCGGCGTGAAGTTCAAAATTTGCCATTGCGCGGCCAGTGCCGCTGTGTTAAACTATCCCTATACCAGTATGGACATGATCCGCCCTGGCATCGCCCTCTATGGCTGCTGTCCTGCGCCTGGAATGGACAACCCGGGCTTAAAGCCGGTGATGACCGTCAAAAGCAGGATATCGGCTGTCCGGACCTTGCCCGCCGGAAGCTGTGTCAGCTATGGCTGTACCGCCACCTTGGAGCGGGACTCCAAAGTCGCCGTTTTGCCTATAGGCTACGGCGACGGCCTGCCCCGGGTACTGTCCAACAAGTTGGAGGTGCGCCTTGGGGACCGGCTTTGCCCGGTCCTGGGCCGCATCTGTATGGATATGTGTATGGTGGATGTGACAGACGCTCCAAATGTGAAAATCGGGGATGTGGCCCAGGTCTACGGCCCCGGTCTGACGGACCGGGCGGCGGAGCTGGCCGGGACCATCTCCTATGAACTGCTGTGTCAACTCACCCCGCGGGTCCCCCGGGTTTATTTTATGAGGGAGTGACCCGGGTACGTGACCAACCGGCCTGTCCGCACATAGGATGAACTGGAGCACAGGGGCGCCGGCCCCCTGGGGCCACAGGGCGCGGCGGGCTCTGGAGTGGGCCTGGGCCGGCTTTGGCCATTTGAATGCTCAAATTCTCTTTCCCAAAAAGGTATAAAGCCCGCCGCCCCGTGGGAGAATCATAGTACAGCGTTACATACGACGACCTCGGCTGTAACGCAGTGCTATCTTCCAGCGGAGTGTGAGTATACTTGGATAACAGCGTAAAACGAGGCGACATTTTCTACGCCGATTTAAGCCCAGTGGTGGGCAGTGAGCAGGGGGGCGTGCGCCCTGTCCTCATCGTGCAGAACGATACCGGAAACCGGCACAGCCCCACCGTCATTGCCGCAGCCATCACCTCTCAGACCGGGAAGGCCCGGCTGCCCACCCATATTTCGGTGGCCCCGCTCAGCTGCGGTCTGCCCAAAGAGTCTGTGATTTTGCTGGAGCAGGTGCGCACCTTGGATAAGCGCCGTCTGCGGGAGAAGATGGGCCGCCTGGATGACAGTGTGATGAAGCAGGTGGACGCTGCCATTGCCGTGAGCTTCGGCCTCCACCCGGAGACTATGGTCTAAATGGACAGGGCGGAAAAGGAGCTGTTTCGGCCGGTCCAAGCAGAAACGGCGGGGGTTATCCCCCGCCCTACATAAGAAAAGGAGCATACTTATGAAACAAACGGACAAGCGTTGGACCATCCGTCTGGGGGCGCTGGCCCTGTCCACCCTGCTGTTGGGCACCGCTGTGGCTTTGGCCGAGGGTGGGGACCAGGACGATCCTCTGGTTACCTTGAGCTACTTAAACCAGACCGCCATTCCCCAGATTGTCAAGCAGGTGGAGGAAAAGACCGACGCCAAGCAGAAGGAGCTGGAGCAGACCTTTTCCAATCTGCTGAGCCAGTATAAACCCCAGGGCGGACAGAATACCGGAACTTCCGTTGGAGCCTCCGCTGGCTATACGTTGGTAACCATGAGCGACGGTCAGGTCATGCGCCTGGAGGTGGGCTGTGAAGTACTGCTCCGGGTTGGCGGAGTTACCGTCCAGGCGGACAGCAGCCCGGCCTTGATCGACCTATCCTCCAGCGGGACGGTCAATTCCGGGGCGGCCTTGACCAGAAATCACCTGTATCTGTCCACCATCGAAGGCCGTACCCTCACCGCCTCCGGGACGGTGAAGATCCTGGTCCGGGGGGGATATTCCATTCTGTAGTGTGAATATAGGGACGCATAGAAGTGCGTCCCTATTTTTTATTGCAATTCCGGGCTTCAGCGAGTATAATGGGAAAATCCAGAGGAGAGAAGGAGTTGTTTCTATGAAAGATATAAAACTGCCCCAGGGGTACAAGCCCCTGCTGTCCATCTATGAGACCCAGCGGGCCATCGACCTGGGCAACCGGCTTTTTGCAGACAAGCTGGCCGGGGCTCTGCGGCTGCACCGGGTATCCGCCCCGCTGTTTGTATCGGCTGCCTCCGGCCTGAATGACGACTTGAACGGCGTGGAGCGGGCGGTGGCCTTCGACATTCGCGATGTGGAGGGGGACGCGGCCGTAGTCCACTCCCTGGCTAAGTGGAAGCGCTTTGCCCTCAAGCGCTATCAGTTCCACCCGGGGGAGGGGCTTTACACCAACATGAACGCCATCCGCCGGGACGAAGAGCTGGACTCTCTGCACTCCGCCTATGTGGACCAGTGGGACTGGGAGAAGATCATCACCCGGGAGGAGCGAAACACCGATGTTTTGAAGAAAACGGTGTGTTCCATCGTAGAGGCCCTGTTTGAAACCCAGTCCTTCCTGCGCACGGTGTTCCCCCAGCTGTCCGTTCTGCCCCAAGTATCCACTGACATTGCCTTCCTCACGGCGCAGGAGCTGGAGGACCGGTTCCCGAACAAGACCCCCAAGGAGCGGGAGGACGCCTTTGTGAAAGACCACCCCACTACCTTTCTTATGGGTATCGGCGGCGCGCTGAAATCCGGTAAACCCCACGACGGCCGGGCCCCCGACTACGATGACTGGGACCTGAACGGCGACCTGCTGGTGTGGGACAGTGTGGGACAGCGGTCCTTTGAGGTGTCCTCCATGGGCATTCGGGTGGACGAGGAGAGCCTGGCCCGTCAGCTCACGCTGGCCGGCTGCGAGGCGCGCCGGGAGCTGCCCTTCCACAAAATGCTTCTCAACGGCGAACTGCCCCTGACCATGGGGGGCGGAATTGGCCAGAGCCGGGTGTCTATGCTTCTGCTGGGAAAGGCCCACATCGGCGAAGTCCAGTCCTCCCTGTGGGACGAGGCCAACACTGCCGCTGCCGAGGCGGCGGGGATTACCCTGCTGTGAGCGAGAACGGTTTTTCAAGGCCCCTTTCCAAAGGGGCTGTCCTCCGGCACAGCCCTCCGGGCCGCGCTGCACCCAAGGAGGACTGCCCGCTGCGGCGGAGACGAAAGGAGAAGCCATGCCAATTACCATCACCCAACTGAACACGGACGAAGTTCTGCGGTATATGGGATGTCCGCCGGACAAGGCCGGCGCCACCCTGCGCTTGCAGGTGGATTCCTGTGCGCAGGAACTGCTGCAAGCCATCCGGCCCCGGTGGAATTACCGGGTGGTGGAGATCACGCTGGCGCCGGAGGGGGTTGCCCTGGAGGGCGGACTGCTTCTGCCCGGTGAGGATTTAAAAGCCCATCTGGCGGGCTGCGGCCGGGCGGCGGTGTTCTGTGCCACCCTGGGGGCGGAGACGGACGCCATAATCCGCCGGACCGAGCGGCTGGATATGGCAAAGGCCCTCACTTTGGACTGCTGTGCCTCTGCCGCGGTGGAGGCGGTGTGCGACCGGATCGAGGAGGAGCTGCAAGGGAAATTCCCAGGCTGCTCCTTCCCTTTCCGGTACAGCCCGGGCTATGGGGATCTGCCGTTGGAGGTCCAGGGCCCCCTGCTGGACCTGTTGGATGCTCCCCGGCGGGTGGGGCTGTGTGCAGCATCCAGTCATCTGCTGACCCCGCGGAAGTCGGTGACCGCCATCCTGGGGATGGCCGACGGGAAGATAGAGGAAAAAAAGAGGAGCTGTCTGGGCTGTCCCGCCCAAGACAGCTGTCAATATCGAAAGGCGGGCGGACACTGTGGAATTTCGTGAATTGTTAAGGGGCCCCGGCCCTGTCATTCTGGACGGCGGTATGGGCACCATGCTCCAGGCAAAGGGGCTGAAGTTGGGGGAACACCCCGAGCTGGCTGCGCTGGAGCATCCCGACTGGCTGCTGGATATCCACCGGGCCTATGTGGAGGCGGGAACCCGGATTCTCTGCGCCAACACCTTTGGAGCCAACCGGGAGAAGCTGAAACGCACCGGCAAGACGGTGGAAGAGGTGATTCCGCCCTCTATTGCCATCGCAAGAGAAGCAGCGGCAGGGAGGGCGCTGGTAGCCCTGGACTTGGGCCCTGCCGGCCAGCTGCTGGAGCCCACCGGAACCCTGGACTTTGAGACGGCGGTGGACATCTTTGCCCAGCAGGTGCGTTGCGCCGTCTCTGCCGGGGTGGACCTGGTGATGATTGAGACCATGACCGACCTCCAGGAGTGCCGGGCTGCCCTGCTGGCCGTAAAGGAGAACAGCGATCTGCCCGTTTTGGTATCCCTCACCTACGAGGAGCGGGGGCGGACCTTCCTGGGCCACTCACCCGCCTGTGCCGCCCTCACCCTGGAGGGGATGGGGGCGGATGCAATCGGCATCAACTGCTCTCTGGGCCCCCGGGAGATGCCTGCCTTGGTGGAGGAGCTGACCCGCTGGACCAATCTGCCCATCTCGGTGAAGCCCAACGCCGGCCTGCCTGACCCCGGCGGAGCGGGCTACGACATCACAGCGGACGAGTTTGCCGCCGCCATGGCCGACCTGACCGAGCTGGGGGTAAAGTGCTACGGCGGCTGCTGCGGCACCACACCGGAGTACATTGCCAAGCTATGCAGCGCCCTGGAGGGGCGGACAATCCGGGAGGTACCGCGCCGCGTCCCCGTCGCGGTGTGCAGCCCGGTGTGTGCGGTGCCCATTGACCGGGTGCGGGTCATTGGAGAGCGGATCAACCCCACGGGCAAGAAGCGGATGAAGGAAGCGCTGCTTCGGGACGACGTTGATTATATGTTGGGCCAGGCGTTGGAACAGACCCAGGCCGGGGCGGACATTTTGGATGTGAACGTGGGCCTGCCCGAGATTGACGAGGCCGGGATGATGATCAAGGTGGTGAAGGCCCTCCAGGGGGTGACCGATGCGCCGCTTCAGCTGGACTCCACCCGTCCGGAGGTGCTGGAGGGAGCCCTGCGGGTATACTGCGGCAAGGCCATTGTCAACTCGGTGAACGGGGACGAGGAAACGCTGGAGGCCATCCTGCCCCTGGTAAAGAAATACGGCGCGGCGGTGGTGGGGCTGACCCTGGACCAGAAGGGCATCCCCAAATCGGTGCAGGCCCGGATGGAGATTGCCCAGCGAATTTTGAACAAGGCCCTGGATTACGGAATCCGAAAAGAAGATGTCTATATCGACTGCCTCACCCTTACCGTCTCGGCAGAACAGGAGGCGGCTTCCCAGACGCTGGAGGCTCTGCGCCGGGTGAAGGGGGAGCTAGGGCTGAAAACGGTGCTGGGGGTGTCCAACATTTCCTTTGGCCTGCCCGCCCGCCCCCTGGTCAACCAGAACTTCCTCACCATGGCCATGACCTGCGGCCTGGATTTGCCCATCATCAACCCAAACCTGGAGGCCATGATGGCTGCCGTCCGGTGTTATCATCTGCTGATGAACATTGACACGGAGGCCCGGGACTATATTGCTGCCTATGGAAATGCCACCGTGTCCACCTCCATCACCGCCGGAGCCGCTCAGACCGCCGCCCCGGCCGGGGAGCGGACCCTGGACCGGATTGTGGCCGCAGGCCTAAAAGGAGAGGTCCCCGCCGCCACAAAAAAGCTGCTGGAGACCATGGACGCCATGGCGGTGGTGGATGACGTCCTTATCCCCGCCCTGGACCGGGTGGGGGCGGATTTTGAGGCGGGGAAGGTCTTTCTGCCCCAGCTCATCCAGGCTGCCGGGGCGGCCCAGGCCGCCTTCGAGGTCATTCGGGAACGTCTGTCCGCCCAGCCTAGAGGGCAAAAGGGACCCAAAGGGGCCATTGTTCTAGCCACAGTCAAGGGGGATATTCACGACATTGGCAAGAATATTGTCAAGGTACTGCTGGAGAACTATGGCTATCCAGTGATTGACCTGGGCAAAGATGTGGAGCCCGCCGCTGTGGTGGAGGCGGCAAAGCGGCACGCGGCCCCTCTGGTGGGGCTGTCCGCCCTGATGACCACCACCCTGGGCAGTATGGAGACCACCATACGGCTTCTGCAAGAGGCGGCGATCCCCTGCAAAGTGGTGGTAGGGGGTGCGGTGCTTACAGCGGAATACGCGAAGAAGATCGGCGCCGACTTCTATGCCAAGGATGCCAAGGAGAGCGTGGATGTGGCCCGACAGGTGATTGGATAAAGAAGATGTGGTCCCAGCCCTCGGGCTGGGACCATTTTTTCGTTGCACTGAGCGAAATTCCCTGTTATAATGGAGAAAACCGTCGAACCAAGGAGGGACCGCCATGAACGAATATCCGCCCAACTGGGAGGAGTCGAAGGAAACGCCGCTTCCGGAGCCGGTACGCCAGCGCCCGGAACCCAGACCCCGCCGCCATCCGTCCCGAACGAAGCGCTGGACAGACTATCTTCCCATAGTCTTTTCTCTGGCCGCCATGATTTTGGCAGGGATCGCGCTGTTCCTTGTCCTGCGGGGGGAAAAGACGGCAGAGGAAATCCCGTCCGCCTCGGCAGAGGAACCGGTCACCTTCCGGTTTGGGGATCGGACGATGACGCCGCTGGAGGGGATGCCTCTCAATCCCTACAACCGGCAGGGATTCTCCACCGATGAACAGGGCCGGGTGGTCTATGAACAGGATGGGAAGCGGGCGAAAATGGGGATTGATGTGTCCGCCTATCAGAAGGAAATTGACTGGCAGGCGGTGGCGGCGGACGGCATCGACTTTGCCATACTCCGTCTGGGCTACCGGGGATATACCGAAGGCGGACTGTTTCTGGACCAGACCTTCGAGCAGAACATTAGCAGAGCGCTGGATGCCGGCCTGGAGGTGGGAGTCTATTTCTTTTCCCAGGCGATCACCCCTCAGGAGGCGGAGGCGGAGGCCGCCTATGTCCTTAACGCACTGGAGGGGTATCCGGTCACCTATCCGGTGGCCTTCGACTGGGAACCCATTGCCCCAGGCAATAACGCCCGCACTGACAGCTTGAGCAACGATGTTTTGACCCAGTGTGCCGCCGCGTTCTGTGAAAAAATTAAAGAGGCGGGCCTGACCCCGGCGGTCTATTTTAATCAGAGCTTGGGCTATCTGCGCTATGACCTGCGGGAACTGACGGACTACCATCTGTGGCTGGCGGAGTATGATACCGAACCGGATTTTTACTATCACTTTGATCTATGGCAGTACAGCCACACCGGCCAGGTGGCCGGAATCCAGGGAGATGTGGATTTGGATCTGGACCTGAGATAAAGCAGCGGGCCTTCCCGAAAGGGCGGGCCCGCTGTCTGCCGTTCCGGGCATAAAAGCAGCTTGATACCCGCAAGCGTCAAGCTCATATATGAAAATTTTATATGACGAAACTGGCCTGTAAATTGACCAAAAGGCTTTACTGAACTATACTAATGGCAGAAAACAGAGAAATGGAGCGTTTCCCTATATCAAGACAATATACCATTACCTTGATCAGCGAGCTCTCTTTGAAGTCGGATTTTATGCTTGGGCAGGTGATATATATGGCGTATGCGCAGAAAAGGATGGATGAACGCCGGATAGGCTATATCGATGGCTTAGAAAAAGGATGTTGAATCACTTGAAGTTACATGATTCAACATCGAGCTAGCCCTCTCTATTTGGGTGTAAAATTGAGCCGTTACGCCACATTCAAATAGCTTGTCCTGTGTCCTTAGGTTACCGCGCCCCATGTGGTGGAACCTAAATATCCTGGCGCAGTAGAGCGCTATGTAAACATGGGGGACTGCTACAACAAGGAGGCTCTATGGCCTCTTCGCCAAAATATTATGGACTGCATGTCCGGCTACAAGGGCTGCTATCAGAGAGCCTACCGCTGTTTGGGTGCGGCGGCAGAAATCATGGAGGATCAGCGCTCCGCGCTGCTGACCGACTCTCTGTCCCAAAAACTGGCCAAGCGGGCCCACGGCATTCTGGCCCGGGAGATCCCCCGGCACAAAGACGAACTGCCAGGCCAGGTAAAACAGCGTTTTTTAGGTGCTGTCAGTCACAAGGGAGTTCTCTGCCTATATGACACAGCATTGGCCCAGTGCGGACGCATTTATGCCTTGTCAGACAGCTATGGTCTGGCCCACGAACTGCTCATCCACCTGTTGGCCGGAGCGGTGGCCAACGGCTATGATGTCGTTGCCTGTCCCGATCCTATGTCCCCCGACCGTCTGTCTCACCTGCTCATCCCCCAGCTAAGGTTGGGTTTTCTCTCTTTGACCGGAACACAGTCCCTTCCAGCCAAGCCCTACCGCCGTATCCGGCTGGATACGGCAGCCGACAGCGAGGTCCTGCGGCGCAGCCGGTCTCGCCTGCGCTTCGCCAAAAAGGTCTCCGCTGCCCTGGAAGATGAGGCGGTGGATTCCTTAGCACAGGCCAAGGCCATGCACGACAGCCTGGAGGCCATCTACAATCCCCAGGTAGACTTTCGCCTGGTGGAACAAACCGCCCGAAACATTTGGGACGAAATACTTACCTTTGAGCAAGGAAACGCTTGATTTTGTGATCCCACCTGCCGCTAAAAAACGACAAAATTTGTTCGGCGTTTTCTTACAGTTTTAAATCGGCATTGACATCCGACAAAGCTGTTACAAAACGGAGAAAATGGCAATGAGCGACTACGAAATTCCCGCTATTGGATTATCGGAAGCGGCTACCGAAAATCTCGGCAAGTATGGCCGCATGAGAAGGCAGTACCTCCAGGCGCATAAGCCGGGGCGCTATAACAGCCTGTTGCTGTCTGGAACACTGCACACGCATCTGTCGGGAATCGGCCAGACCACCCGCAAACGCTTGGAGTTGATGATGTCAGAACTTACAAAGGAGGCCGGGGCTACCGAGGAACGGAAAGCCCGTGACTCCATGCGCTGGGTAGGGCTAATGAACACCTGCAAGGCACAGGTGGAAGAAATTATTTTTAATGAACTGATATGAAACTGATGTAATCAAATGTCAGAGCCGTACCCGCTTTCTTGCGGGTACGGCTCTGACTGCGCCACCGGAAAGGACCGAGTGGAAGAGCTGGATGCTCTGCTGGACAAGGTGGCGGCGATGAGTTGATGTACAGAACTATACATGTTTTCCAGGGTCTCCGCCTATAGATGAGGCCAGAAGAAAAACGTCCCATCGGGACGGCGGAGTTTGACAAAATACGGCGTTTTCGGTATGGTAGATGTGCCGGCCCGAAAGGGGAGGCCAGAAAGGCGCTGTTACATATAGGCGGTTGGCTCACCGTTATTACCCCAGGAAAATACCAAATGGGGGAGGTGGTTGCGGATGGGAAACGATTTTCGGAAGGTTATCTTTCGTTTCGTTGTGTGTTTGGTCATTGTCGTTATGATTTTGCCCCTCACTGCCCCCCAAAAGCATGTTGACCGCTCGGCTGGTACCCAAGCGGTCAACAGAAGTTGAATCTGTTCTGGGCTAACCGTCAGTAACAGCGCCCTTTCTGTTTTTATTATACCCAAACGCCCCCGTTTTGTCAACCGATGAAATGGAGGCGATTTTTTGTTTGTACTCTACGCAGAGAAAAACCAGCTGACTGTCCGGGAGAAGGAGCCGGTCACCAGCGGGAGCGTCAACGTGTACCCGGTGCGGTTCGAGTTTTCCTCCGACTGGGACGGACTGACCAAGGCGGTGATGTTCCAGTCCGGTTGTGCGGAAAAGACCCTTTCCCTCACCGGCGGGGCTTGTACCATCCCGCCGGAGGTGCTGGATACAGCCGGGTATTTCCTCATAGCAGGGGTATGCGGCAAGTCAGGAGACAGTATAGTTCTGCCTACTGTCTGGGCCAACCTGGGGCTGATACAGGAAGGTGCGGTCTCTTTGGAGGACATACCTCCAGATATCCCGGATCCGCCTCCCAGCGGCACCATCGACCACCGGCAGCTGAGTCACCGGGACGCGGCGGAACAACATCCTATCACATCCATCTCCGGGCTGGATAAGGAGCTGCAGCGGATTCCAGAGCCTGTTGAGGCTCTGACAAATACTGAACTGGAGGATATGCTAAAATGAGTAAATTTTTGGATGAAAATGGCCTGCTGTACTTTTGGGGAAAGATTAAGACCCTGGCAGGCGGCAAGGTGGACAAAGAGGCGGGCAAGGGCCTGAGTACCAACGACTTTACCACGGCGGAGAAAGAAAAGCTAACCGGGCTGGAAAATTACACCCTCCCCGCCGCTTCCGCCGACGTTTTGGGCGGTGTTAAGGTGGGGGCCGGGCTGGCCGTCAACCAAGGCGTCCTCTCCGCCACCGGCGGCGGCACTGCGGACAGCGTGGATTGGGCCAATGTACAGAACAAGCCTGACTTGGCCCTGAAAAGCGACCTGACCAGCCTGTATCGCTACAAGGGCAGCGTGACCAACTACGCCTCCCTGCCTAGCTCGGGTAACGTGACGGGCGACGTTTGGAATGTGGAGGCCACCGGCATGAACTACGCCTGGACCGGCGAGGACTGGGACGCCCTGGGCCAGTCCTTTGAAATTCAGGCCATCTCCAATGGGGAGATCGACGAAATTACTGCGGGGTAATCCTATGGGATATTTAGATAGTCGTGGGCTGGCCTATTTTTGGGAAAAGGTAAAAGCATATGCAGACGACCGCCCATATTTGGTCAAGGCCCCTGTTGGCACTATTGTGGTATGGTCGGGGACGGTGGAAGATATCCCTACCGGCTGGGCGCTGTGCGACGGAACCAATGGGACCCCAGACCTGCGCGGCCGGTTTGTACTTGGCACCGGCGGAACCTATAATCCAGGGGACACAGGCGGCAGCGAGGAGGTTACGATGACAGTGGCGCAGCTGCCTGCGCATAAATTTTCTTATAGTTACAAGGCGAATGGAACCAGCAATGTATTAAGTTCAAATGGCGGCTCTTACAATTTGATGAAACAAAACACAGAAGGTAGTACCACTACCGCAAAATATACAAATTCTTTAGGAAACTCCGCCCCTCACCCCAACATGCCGCCCTACTGCGTTCTGTGCTACATTATCAAAGTTGCTCCAGACCCTGCGTTAGACGGGGTAACGATGGAACAAGTCAATGCCGCAATCCAGTCCGCCGTTCTTAACAGTTGGGGGGGAGCGTATTGAGCACGCAGGAAGAAAAACTGAAAGCTATAGCCGACGCCATCCGGGAAAAAGACGGCACTGCAGAACCAATCCCAGCCAACGATTTCCCGGAGCGGATACGGGCTATTGAGGTAGGCGGCAAACTGCCTGAGGATATCCAAACCATCGTCTTGACTGCTAACCCGCCCGAGGGCGGCACCGTGCGGGGTGGCGGAGTGGCATCGGATGGAATGACCCTCTCGGTTAATGCAGAAGCCGCAGAAGGATACAGCTTCAACATCTGGCAGGACAACGGCAAAACTGTCAGCGAGGAGCCAAAGTACACCTTTACCGTGACCGAGGATGTGGAGCTAGTGGCGGTGTTCAGTGTGTCGAAGCCCTCAAGGCTGCCAGAGGGGTATACAGAGGTTGAGTATATCCAATCCAGTGGTACACAATATATTGATACCAATATTTCTGATTTTCCTGGGCTAAGCGTTGATTGTGTTATAGAATTTACAGAAGATAATTCTCAAAATATGAGTGTTTTCGTATCAAGCCGTAGGAATTCCAGCACCTATTTATTTTTTGGGTTTAATGTTTCCGCAGACAATCAATTAAATTGTCTATATGCAACTAACCGCCATGTATTTGGAGCAATAGCTCGAAATCAAAAATATCATTGCAAAGTAAGAACAAACGGAAGAGAATTTTCTGTTAATGATGATAAATTTTTAACTTCAACTGCTTTTACGACATCATATAACTCTATGTTCATTTTTGCAACACATAATGCGTACAGCAATTCAGCTACTGAGTTTTCTAAAATGAGACTTTATGGCTTTGATATTACGAGGGACGCTGATGGCGGATACATTAGGCAATACATTCCATGTATAAATCCGTCTGGAATTGTAGGGTTATATGATTTAGCAGAGAATAAATTCTACAATAATCTTGGGACAGGTACATTTATCGCTGGCCCCGCAGTCTGACACATGAGAAAAGCCACCCTCTCAGACAGCGGGATTTGACAAAACGAGGAGACACGCCCCACAACAACATGCCGCCATACTGCGTCCTAGCCTATATTATGAAACTGTAAAGGAGGGATATCCATGCCGGAAAAATGTGGAAACGACCCCTGCCCCTTGGTCCCCCGTGTGGAAGCCCTGGAGCGGGCCAACGAGCAGCACGGGAATACACACCGAGAAGTATTCGACCGGCTTCGGGAGTTGGAACGGCTGGAGGGAATCCAGGGGGAGCAGTATAAAAATATCCTGG
>CAMWBA010000055.1 GCA_947172355.1 uncultured Bacillota bacterium | reverse complement strand
TACCCTGCATGGTCCTCACCAGCCTCTGTCCTAAAGTGCGTCAATGACAGCGGAGAGATAGCTGGAAGAAACGGAACCGTAAATAAAATTGTCTACCAGACCATCCTTCTTGGCCTGCCGCACCCTGTCCGCCAGCTTTTTCTCTGTGTTTTCATCCACCACCAGCACGATCTTGCAATCTGGCTGAGCCTTTTTCAGAGCGTTTCGGATTTTTAGCCGCTCCTCCAGTGTCCAGGATGTGTATACGGTAACTTCCATAATCAGAACATTTGCAAACACAGCATCACATAGCGACAGAGTTTTGTCAGGGCTCTCGCTCATGACTGGTTCCAGATTGGAATCAAAGTTGCGTAAGGCTTCGGCTACTGCGTCCGCAAACAGGACATTCTGCATATCAATCACGATTCTTCGCATAAGGCGGCCTCCTATCAATCATTTTGAATCCTTTGATGATACCAGTATAGCGAAGAAGCCATTTTCTCGCACTGTCCCTGAGTACAGTTTTTTGAAGTTTTCTCAAAAAAATTTCCCGGCTTCATTGAAACCGGGAAATAAAGCTGTGTGCTCTGTTATTTGGTTATGTCAAAGTCCAGATCCTCCGGGAGGCTCGGAATAATAAATTTTTTGCCTGTAACTGCTATGGCAAGGCGGGTCTTGTTGGCATAGCCTGTTTTTTGCAGGATGTTGGAAACATGATATTTCACGGTCCTCTCTGTGATAGAAAGAGTCTGGGCGATCTCGCTGTATTCCAGACCATCACATACAAGGCGCAGTACCTGGATTTCTTTTGCAGTCAGATCGGTGCTGCTTACAAGACCTAATTTCACTTGTGGCGTTTCATGGGGAAAGAGATGTTCTCCTGCCATTGTGCGATCAATGACATCGATCAGGTCTTCGGGACTTAAATCTTTGTACCAAAAACTGTCTACCTTTGCGGCTTTGGCTCTTTCTAAAAAACCGACCTCGACCATTGATGTGACAACGATGATCTTTATGTTTGGGAACGCCACTTTGATCTCGGCGGCAGCTTCGATGCCATCCTTGTTTCCAGCAGTACAGACATCCATCAAGATCAGGTCGATCATCTGACGCTTGCAATAGGCAAGTGCAACATCCGCGCCGCTTATACTGGCTGCCAGGGCATATTTTTCACTGTCGGAGATCATTCTCTCCATATATTTGCGGGGCATCCGCTGATCCTCTACAATTAACACCTGTTTCACTCTGCCGCCTCCTTTTCTACGGGCATGACGATTATCAGCGTAAAGGCTGGTGACCACTGTATTTCCATCGTACCTCCTAAGTTCGTAACATGGCGGTGAAGGTTGAGTAACCCGCCCCTCGGCACAATGACGCTTTCAGGGGGCTTTCCGTTATTTGTGATACGCAGGGAAATGTTGTTTCCGTCCTGCCGGGCGGTGACATAAAGGGCCGTTGCATCCGCATGGCGGACGCCGTTGGTGAGACATTCCCGCATGGCGATCACAAATATGCGATATATTTCCTCCTGCTTTGGTAATTCGCCAGCCATTTCTACCTTTACGCCGATGGTACTGGTATCCCGCAAAAATTCCGCAAGCTCCCCGCGCTCCTGGGGGTATTCATTGTCATTTTTAATGGTTCTGATTGCTTTTTGAAACAATAGAAGGCTGTCTGCGGCCTCCTGGGATACCTGCTCTTGCTGCAAAATCTGCCGCATAGCAATGATCCCCGCCCCCATCTGGTCATGCAGTTTGGTTTTTGCCGACAGGACTTCCGTTTCCTTTGTCAATGTCAGTACATTATCCGAAAGAATCTTTAAGTCACGGGAGAATTTTTTGAGCTGCTCAGTCTGTTCCTTGAGTCTCAGTCCCTTTTCGTAAAGTTCAGTCACATCTGAGAAGATCGCCTCTGTGTAAACTGTGCCGTCTGGTACCGTTATCTCCGTCTGGGAGTAGCGCCAAGCCTTACCATCGGGGAACAGATAGGTTTGCTCTTCATCCGGTAGCCTTACAACACCGCTTTTCTTATCACACTCTGTAAGTGCCTGCCGCAATTCATCGAAGTGCTGGAGATCGCTTTGTGCCAGTATGTGGAACAAGCGGTGCATTTGTAGATTGCACAGTTTGAACTCACCCGATGGGGTGAAATAGCAGATCGCGTTGGGCAACATATCGATTGCCTGCTTCACGGAATTGTGGATAAGTGTCCGGCCTTTCCGATGGATCAACACAGCGGTTTGACCAAGGAGCAAAGTACCCACCATGCCAGCGATGCACCACAGCGACCACATTGGAAATGGCAGCAAAGGATTGATAGGAAGTCCATCGGCCTTTTTGTCAAAGGCATCCCCGGCAATGCACAGCAGGATCAGCAAAGCGATAAATACCCCGGCGTTCAGAAGCCTGCACCGTCTGCTCCCACCTCGGTCAGGGGATGCAAGAAAAAGAAACACATCCAATATCAAAGAAAAGAACAGGCAGATCATCCATACGGACTGTTCCATTTCGGAGGATAAATAGAATGTTGTCACGTTTGTCCACCCGCCTTTCCGATGCGGAGGATAAAGCGCCATACGCCATCCTCAAAGGAGCAGCTTTCACAGGTATCCCGAAAATCTGCAAGGGAGCTTTCGCATTCCACCTCCAGACGGAGGATGATCGAATCTGCAAGAATACGCGCTTTCAACCAAACAAAGCTCATATCATCTATAGCGGTCTCCATCACCTTCTCAAAAAAGTCGTAGACCAGGATTGCGTCCTGGGTAAAGATTTTGCTGCCCTTCGGAATGTCCGCTTCACATTCGACCCCCATCAGTTTCAAATTTGAAAAGGATTCCTCCATGCAAAGGGCCAGTTCTGTGGTATCGATGGTTTCCGTTTTTTCACGGATAAAGATCAGGTTGCCTCTGCGTTTTATGTAAGCGCCGATTACAGTGATTTTCGCAAGCAGACTGCGGCGCTTTTCCGGATTTTCTTTTTCGTCATATAGATAAAACAGGTCATTCAATAAATCGATCTGATGAGCGGTTTCTTCCTGTAAAAGGTCATAGAGCCGATTCTTTTCCCGCAAGGTGTGGATCTCCAGCTTGATACGATAATTTTCCTGTTCCAGATGGTTGCTTTCTGCAATGGTTTCCTTGTTTTCTTCTAACTTTTCAAGCAGTATGGTAATATCTGTTATATCTTCCTGCCAATACACATGACCGCCTTCGATAGGGTAACTTTTTAGCAGGGTATGTTTATCAAGGTTAACAGCGCCCGCCTCTGCCGTACACATGATCTGTTCAGAAAGCACAGGCGAATTTGCGGAGGCGTAGCGGACCTTATGGTCGTGATCAGCAATCTGGGCGCCGAAGGTCCCGGCCTTAAACAGCTCATCATAGCCAGTATTGGTCTGAATCAATCCGCACTGGATACAGCTTTCCAGTATGGCGGTAAACATCAGGCACTGCACCGCTGTAATATCTCCGCCTATCACTTGCATCCACCTGGCTCCGCTGGCGTAGATAAAGGCATATAGAATGGAGCAGGACAGCAGAAGCGCCGGTAAGTATTTTCTCCTTTGCGCCAAACGGCATTTGATGAGCATGATCACAAAGGCGGCCAGCGCACAGATGATCTCCCACCCGATAACAAAATAATATCCGTACTCGTATCCGTTATCCGTATCGCTCCAAACCGTTCCGGCCGGGAAGGAGAAAACAAGCTGATGGAGATCGTTTGTCAGTACCAGCAGCAGAAAGAACAGGGTGGGAAGATAGAGCAGTCTTGTCCATTTCGGCAGATGGTAGCTTTCCGGCCTACCCAGCGACATGGAAACAAACACGGAAAGCAGAGGTATGAACAGCATAGGACAATAGTACCAGTACCATAGATGCCGGATCGCTTCAGGAGCGACCACAAAAAAATATTTTATTGACCGTATAACAAACCAGAAGACGGTCAGACATGAAACGCCGACCATATAGCGGCGCACCTGTGTTTGTAAAATGCGATGGCTGACAGAGAGACCCCAGCCAATGTACAGACTGATATAAAGGATCGTGCGGACCAAACCCAGCGGTACGGGAAAAACATCAAACTTTCCCAAAACGCGGGCAGAGATAGCACAGACGATCAGCACAGCTACCAGGACTCCCGTTCTTTGATTCTGCTTAGTCATGCGTGGACACCTCCCCGCGAAATACAACTCTCATCACCATATCTTCCTTGGTATCTCATTTACAGCATTTCCAGTCTTAGCCTTGAAAGAAACCTGATTTTTTGTTTCCCCTACCCATTTTTCGGTTCGGGGTGGCAAGAAAATCAGATTTTTTCTTTTCAACCCTACCCTTTCGGGGGTTTGGGGTGGGGACAAAAGTGTGGAAATCGCTTAAATTATGGGTGCAGGCAATGCCGAAGGAGGGTATGGGCTTTGTCTCCAATGAAAAGCCTCTGACTACGTTGCCAACAAACAGAGGCCGCTCTCCTTTGATTCCTATTATACCATATAACCATGACTTAATCGAGGGTCAAAGAAAAGAAAGGAGGGATTTGATGGCGCTTACCCATAAAACAGCACGCTACAAGGTGATCGCCGACTCGGGAGGAAATCGGTACAGCTTCTTTTGTGACATCACAGGTGCTTTGTTACATACGACCGATCCTATCCAAGCAGAGACACAGGAGCAGGAATTGGAGACCGCATGGGAAGACGCACGGAAATATTTTAACCGATGTCACAAGTGCGGCAAATGGGTATCGAATGCCATGTATAACGCTGATGTGGCGGAATGTGTGGAATGTGCGCCGTGGGAAGATCCGCCTCGTTACTGCTCCCACTGCGGCAAAGAGATTACCTCCGCAGAAATATTTTGTCCACGCTGCGGCAAACGGCTTCAATATGGAGGAGAAGGGTTATAAGATGACACGGCAGCAAATTGAGCAGATCCGTCTGGAAAGCATGAAGCAATATGGATTTGGGCCAGAAGCTATGAAGCAGCTTAAAGTCTGCGCTAATTGCGGCGCAACCGTCTCTGCGGAGCAGCAAACTTGTGGAGAATGCGGCAGTGGACTTCCCCAGGAAACTCTTTACCAGTTCTACCTTAATTTACACCACTGCTGTCCAGTATGCGAAACTGTGCTTTCGGACAACGCGATCTTTTGCCCCAATTGTGGGACAATGCTCACAGCAAAGCGCAAAGAAAGAAATGAAGGATTTTAATCGTCAGTAAAGAGAAATAAATCACGAAAGGAAGGATGTAACTATGGGACTTATTAAAGCGGCATTAGGCTCTGCAGGCGGCGTGATGGCCGATCAGTGGAAGGAGTATTTCTACTGTGAGGCGATCCCCGCTACCGTGCTGGCGGTCAAGGGGCGGAAACGGGCCTCCGGGCGCTCCAGCAACACCAAAGGCAGCGACAACATTATCACCAGCGGCTCCGTGATCGCCGTGGCCGACGGCCAGTGCATGATGATCGTGGAGCAGGGCAAGGTGGTGGAGGTATGCGCCGAACCCGGCGAATTCACCTTCGACGCCTCCACGGAACCCAGCATCTTTTCGGGCGACCTGGGGGAGAGTATCGGGCAGGTGTTCCAGAATATCGGCAAGCGTTTTACCTTTGGCGGCGAGGCTCCCAAGGACCAGAGGGTGTATTACTTCAACACCAAGGAGATCATAGGCAACAAGTACGGTACACCCTCCCCGGTTCCTTTCCGGGTGGTGGACCAGCGGGCAGGGATCGACATCGACATTGCTATCCGCTGTTTCGGGGAGTATTCCTACCGGGTGGCAAATCCCCTGCTGTTCTATACCAATGTCTGCGGCAATGTGGAAGCGGATTTTGACCGCGGAACCATTGACGGCCAGCTGAAAACCGAGTTGCTGACCGCGCTGCAGCCCGCCTTCGCAAAGATCAGCGATATGGGCATTCGATACTCTGCCCTTCCAGGCCACACCACAGAGCTGGCAGATGCTTTGAACCAGGAACTGTCCGCAAAGTGGCGGGATCTTCGGGGCCTTGAGATCGTATCTTTCGGCGTTTCCAGCGTCAAGGCCAACGAGGAAGATGAAAAAATGATCAAGGAGCTGCAGCGCAATACGGCCTTTATGGACCCCACCCGCGCGGCGGCGCATCTTGTCGGCGCACAGGCCGGCGCCATGCAGGCGGCAGCCGCCAACCCCAATGCCGGTCCCGCTATGGCTTTCATGGGCATGGGGATGGCCGGTCAGGCCGGCGGCATGAACGCCCAAAGCCTCTTCCAGATGGGTCAGCAGCAATCGGTACAGCAACCCGTTCCGGCGGCTCCTGCCATGGAGGGATGGGCGTGTTCCTGCGGGCAGACCGGAAATACCGGCAAGTTCTGTGCGGGATGCGGCGCACCCAAGCCCGTCCCTAAACCCGCAGGGGATAGCTGGACCTGCTCCTGCGGGGCCACAGCCACCGGAAAGTTCTGCCCGGAGTGCGGGAAGGCCAAGCCTGCGGATACAAGCGGCTGGATCTGCTCCTGCGGAGCGGTGAACAAAGGAAAGTTCTGTGCCGAGTGCGGCAAGTCTAAGCCTGCAGGCGTACCGCAGTACAAGTGCGACAAGTGCGGCTGGGAGCCGGACGACCCCGCCCATCCGCCCAAGTTCTGCCCGGAGTGCGGAGATCCCTTTGATGACGGAGACATCCAGGGATGAAACGAGGCAGAAAAGCCGTAGTCTGACCATACGACTGCTGGACGAACAGACATAACACTTAAAACGATTAACAAAACATAAACAGGAGGATATTACACATGAAAGGTCAAAAATTTTTGAAGGTCACTTCCATTCTCATGATTATCGGCGGCGTCATCGGTGTCATCGCGGGCATCATCGCCATCCTCGGCATCAGCGCCTTGGCGGCGCTTATGGAGACTGGCGAAGGTACCGGTCTGCTCTATGCCAGTTCCACTATTGTAACGCTGGCATCTGTCATTCAGTTTGTCGCTGGCATTAAGGGCATCGGCGCCTGCAACGCGCCGCAGAAAGCGGCCGTCTGCATCAAGTGGGGCGTCATCATTGCCGTTTTAAGCATTATCTCTATGGTCATCGGTCTTGTCGCCGGGGGAGATTTCAGCATTACCAGCCTGGTCCTGAACCTGCTTGTGCCCGGTCTGTATATCTATGGCGCTATTCAGATGAAGAATGGTTCCCAGGAATGATCGCCATAAAGGCAAGGCAAAGGAGGTAGATTATTATGGCACTGTTCGGAAAATTGTTTGAGAAAAAGGAATGTGCCATCTGCGGCGGCGAGATCGGGCTGTTGGGCAACCGGAAGCTGGAGGATGGGAACTGCTGTAAGAACTGCGCGGCAAAGCTCTCCCCCTGGTTCAGTGACCGGAGGCAGAGCACCGTGGAGGAGATCAAAGAGCAGCTGGCTTACCGGGAAGCCAACCAGGAGAAAGTGGCGGCGTTCCGGGTGACCCGTACATTGGGAGAGGGCATGAAAGTCCTGCTGGACGAGGATGACGGGAGATTCATGGTCACATCCGCCCGGAACTGGCAGGAGGCCAATCCGGATGTACTGTCCTTCTCCGATGTGACTGGCTGCAAGCTGGACATTGACGAGAGCAAGACAGAAATCCAGTATAAGGATGCGGAGGGGAAACGGCAGAGCTTTTCCCCCAGACGCTACGCCTTTTCTTATGATTTCTACATTGTAATCAATGTCAACAACCCATACTTTAATGAAATTCGCTTCAAGCTGAACGGTTCTTCTGTTGACAATGATGAGGAAACCCTTTTGGACGGGCCGGATGCACAGCCCAGCGTCAAGGGCGGCGGTCTCCGCACCGGAGGCGCGGGGCCAATCCGCCCCGGTATGCCTGGAGGCTCCCGCCCTGGCGCACGGCCCTTCATGGGCGGTTCCCGGACATCCAATGCGGATGAGGTCCGTTCCAGTATGGAGTACCGGCAGTATGAGGAGATGGGACGCGAGATCCGGGATGCATTGCTCCAGGTTCGGGAGCAGGTAAGGAATGAAGCGGTCGCAGCCGCAGCTCCTAAGACGGCGCTGACCTGTCCGTTCTGTGGAGCCACCACCACACCAGATGCCAGCGGCTGCTGTGAATTTTGCGGCGGCGCTGTCAATGGATAGAGCAAATACATAAAACAAAGGAGCATGATGATGAAAAAATTAAGCAAGACTTTGGCGCTTCTTTTAGCGCTCACGATGGTTCTGTGTTTGGCCGCCTGTGGAGGCAGCAAGGACGCCCTCTCCGGCACATGGTCGGCCGACCTGGGTGATGACGGCGTTATCACATGGACGTTCGATGGGAAAGGCAAATGCACCATGGAGAATTCCTACATGAAACAAAAGGGCACCTATACCATTGACGGAGACCAGCTTACGGTAACGCTGGAAAGCTGGAGCGATCCGTCTACCTACACGTTCTCTGTGGATGGCAGCAGCCTTACCATGAACGAAAATTCCGGTTACGGTATCAGCGGAACTTTCGCAAAAAAATAGCAGCTTTGTGTTCCGTAAATTTTGGAGGGAACTATGAAAAAACAAAGACCAAACTTTTGTGCCTGCTGCTTGCGGCGCTGATGCTGCTCAGTCTCACCGCCTGTGGTAAAAATAAGGAATCGACAGATAAGGCATTGGCAGACTCCAATTTGCTCAAGCTCGGCGATTATGAGCTGCTCTATAAGGGCGCGTGCATCATGGAGGATTCGGATGGAAACGACGCGGTCGTTCTGACGCTGGATTTTACGAACAACGGCGAGGACAGTCATTCTTATCTCTGGTCGATCTCCGAAACAGCCATGCAGAACGGTGTGGAGCTGGCGGCTGCCATCGTCTATTCCAATCCGGACTCCTATGATGCTACGGTGATCGAAGATCAATTTACGGATGTCGCGCCGGGTGTGACCCTTGAGATCCGCACAGCCTTTGTGCTGGCGAATACGACCAGCAAGGTCGAAGTGACATTTGAGGAGGCGTTCGGTGACAAAAACGGTAAAATCACCGTCGATCCGTCCACACTCAGCCGGGAATCAGCTGGGCGCGGTACGGCACAGTCTGCCGGGACCGGAGACGCGCTGCTCGACTGGTGGAATGGCGACTGGTACGGCTCGTGGATTATGACGGGCTGTTCGGGCTACTACGAGGATAAGGGTATGGAGGGCGCTTGGTGGGATATCTGTGGCGCCGTTGACATCGGTGCAGACGGCATGGGCACCGTCATCCTCTGGGATGGGGACTACACAAAATCGGAGCCTATGGTTTCCGCATCGGTCAGCCTCAGTGGCAATGGGACCAGTATATATGGCACTATGATGTCCGAGGGCGGCTCCTTCACGGATATTGCGCTTGAGCACGCGGACTGGATTGTTGATCCGGGGCTGGCGGACTACGGAGACATGATCCACATTGACGGTGATTATGAAAACAGCGGGGATGAATTCCACTATGATATCTATCTGCGCCCATGGGGAACCTATTGGGTCGATGTGGACGAGGAGGATTTGCCTGATCTTTATGATACCTGGTATCTGCCTCTGATTGAGGCGGGCAAGCCAATGCCGGACAGCCTTGATTCAGACGCTCCGGAATCGAATTTGGGTGGAAACACAGCCGGAGGGGACGGCATCGTGACAGAAGAACAGGTGCAAAAGGGCTATGTCTGGATGAACGATGTCAATAAAAATATTTTCGACACCACCTACGAGGAGGTTGTCGCTTACTTCGGCGTGGAAGGTGAGTTTGTCAAGGAAGAGTACAGCGACCACATGAAGGCAAACTACCGCTACTATAAGTGGATCTCTGCGGACAATGACTCACATTTCATCTACGTCAATTTCAAGGAAGAGGAGACGGGCGTTTATGAGGTAAGCGGTTTCAACACCAGCGGCTTCTCCGGCAAGGAAGCCATCGCGAAGTATCTCGACATCGTGAAGGCAGAGGCCGCCGAAGAGAACAAGGCCGCCTCTGCGAACGCTGCGATGAAGGACTTCTCCGCGAAGGTTGCCATGTTTGCCCACGATGAGATCAACATAACAATCAAGACGACCGTTCCGGATAGCGGGTGGTCGTATGACGAGGGGAAGTGCTGTCTGGTGGAAAACAACGATCCCACCGCGTTCGGCGCAGGCAGCATCCGGTTTGAGGTCAGGAAAAAGCTGGAGGACTTCGACTTCTACAAGGAGAAGTTCGAAAACTATCAGGATATAGAAGACCGCGTGATTGGCGGCATCACCTTCCACGGCCGCACCTATAAGTACATCGGCTACGAATGGATTGAGTATATCGCGCAGATTGACGACACCCGCGCCCTTTCCATCGGCCTGCGGAATATGGACTGCGTCCAGGGAACGATGCCCGACATCATTCTCACCAACATGAAGTTCCAGTAGCGCGGGTCTTCGGCGGACGGCGGTATGTGTCCTGCGTCACTCCAAAAAGCGGCGGGAAAAAGCGGGTAACAATCGTATGGGATCGGCTCCCGTCCCAATTGGGGCGGGAGCCGTATGGCTATTTTAGATGAGGAGGTACTACCGTGAAATTAACCCCGGGTTTTGCCGCGATAAGTATTCTGATGGGTATGCTGGGGCTTGCTGCCTGCGGACAGAACAGCAATCAGGTCGTGTATCAATATCCGGAAACCGCAGTCCTGTTTGATAATTTTCATATCCTGAAAACCGTATACACCTCGGGCGAAATGAAACTCTATTACCGCGGCATGAATCTGGACGGGTGTCAGATCGAGTGCTACGATGCGGATTTCACGAAGCTGAGTGGCGAATTTGAGCATATGTTCGAAGACGGCGTTCTGACCATAAAGGCGGATTTTGCGGAGAAGGTCAGCGGCCTGACGATCGGTGACAGAAGAGGCGACGATACGATTTACTGTCTGCGCTATCTGGATTCCTCCCAGTTTGCGTGGCTGGCGGATACATTTTGGTATGACTATGGCTGGATGGAACTGGGCGATGTAGAGCGGTATTATAGCGAGGAGGAATTGGAGGTGGGACAGCAGCCTGTTCCCGCTCCGAAATCCGCTCGTGAAAGCTGGACCTGCTCCTGCGGAGCGGAGAACAGGGGAAAGTTCTGCACCGAGTGCGGCAGACCGTTTCAATCTCTCAGGGGTGAACTATGAAAAAGAAAAATGTATGTAAAGTGATGATTATCGTGTCAGCCCTCTCGATGTTCTCCGGACTTTTCGGATGTAGCGGAAGCAAAAAATATACTGCCGATGAGGTTGTTTCGTTCTATACCTCTTATTCTGGCATGGAAAGATACCCAGTGTATTCTTTTGCACTGCGAAAGGAAGACGAGAACTGGCTCTTTTCTGCAAGCTGCTATGTGGGAAGCCGGAAGGAGCATTACGCATCGTTCAGTTCCGTCCAGATCCCGCCTGAAGATGCAGAAGGATTCCTTGAGATCATTCTTGAGGAAGGCGAGATAAAACGGCTCAGAAAATACCGTGAGCCGATACACTTTTTTCACATATCCGATGCGCCGATGCGCATCTCTGGAATGACATTCACTGATGGAAGCAGTATAGACAAAGAAACCGCGTTCGGTGATAAGACGCTCGATTATCTCTATGCGCTTGCCGACAGGCACTATGAGGCAGCTGAGAAAATTGAGATCAGGGCTGTTTCCGTCCACAGCAGCTGTATGGATCATTCCTCTTCCTATTCGTTTACCATCGAAAAAGAAGGAGATGATTGGTTCTTTTCATTTGATGCTGCACTCAACCGCAGTGGCGCTCACACGGAAGTGGAAAACCAGCGGATTGGAGAGAGCGATGCGGAGGAGATACTCCGCATCGTAAAGGAGCAGCAGCTCGTTACAAGAGTGAAAGAGTATGAAGAGCCGCCGGACAATGACATATTCGCCCTTGATGAAACCACATACCAGACGTCATTTGAATTCGCGGACGGCAACTCTATATATGCCCCGATCAATGCGGGTAATGAACTGATTGATGCGTTCTATCGTCTTGCGGGAGTGAGAATCTATCAAAGATAAGCTGACACTGCCGCACGAAAGGAAAAACGGTCAGGGCTGACAGGCCGGCGGCAACCGTTGAATAGATAGGAGTGAATACGAAAATGAACGACTTTAACCAGCTTGCGGCGTTATGCCACGGCAAGCATATCTACATACAGACCCATAATTTCCCAGACCCGGACGCCATTGCCTCCGCCTTCGGCTTACAGCGCCTTCTGGCCCAGCATGAAATCCCCTCTACCCTCTGCTACGATGGAAGGATCGACAAGTTGAGCGCGTCCAAGATGCTGGAGGCGTTCCAGATCCAGATGTTCCCCTATGAGCAGCTGCGTCCGGACATGGCCGAGGAAGACTATGTGATCTGTGTGGACGCGCAGAAGCACAGTGGGAATATCACGGATTTTGTTGGGGATGAGGTGGCCTGCATCGACCACCACCCCATTTTTGTGCCAATTGAATACCGCTACCAGGACATCCGCCCCACTGGGGCCTGCGCCACGATCATCGCCCAGTATTATAAACAGCTTCCGTGCCTGCCGGACAGGCACACGGCGACTGCCCTGCTCTATGGCCTGAAAATGGACACGCTGCAGTTTACGCGGGGCGTGACGGAACTGGATATTGAAATGTTCGCATTCCTGTTCCCTCTGTGTGACCAGGAAATGCTGGCGCGGCTGGAGCGCAACAATATGGAGTTCAACGATCTGAAAGCATATGGCGCGGCCATCGAGAGCATTGAGGTCTACGACAAGGTAGGCATATCCAATGTCCCCTTTCCCTGCCCGGACGCTTTGATTGCGATCCTCTCCGATTTCATCCTGGCGCTGCAGGAGGTGGAGGTCGCCGTGGTATTCTCCAAACGGGAGGATGGGATCAAGTTTTCTGTCCGCTCGGAGGATCCGGCTGTCCATGCGGGGCATTTAGTCCGTGATGCGCTCCACGGTTATGGAGATGGCGGCGGCCATGCGGAGATGGCTGGCGGGATGATCCGGAAAGAAAAGGAGTGTCTGCTGGGGCGGTATCCAAAAGACACCATCCGGGACTCGTTTTTACGGGTCCTGTCGTGAACAGTTTGATTGAGGAGGTTTGATATGGAGCTTTACCTGACTGAAAAAGTTCGGCTGGGCTACAGGACGGGGGAACTTATCCGTATGGCGGCATTCGCACTTTTGGGCGTGATTATTGCGGCATCGGTTTTCGAGGTGGATCTGGAGTTTGACCTGGGCAGTGTGCTTGCGGAGCTGTTCATGCTTTCAATGGGTGTCCTATGTATCTGGAAGGGTACGCTTGGCCCGGTCCGCCGCCAGAGCGCCAGCCGGCTTGCCCATCGGCTTGCGGAATGCTTCTTCGCCAGCCCTGAGCCAGAGATTTCCTTTGACCAGCTTTCCAGAGCCATTGGCGGAAAGAACGTGGAACGTAAGGTACGCCATATGATCCAAAAAGGATACTTAGAAAACATCAGTCTTGATACGCCTAACAAGCGTATCATGCTGACAGCCTTTAACAAAGTTGCCCAGAAAGAGCAGTACGAAACGGTTACCTGCCCCCATTGCGGCGGAGAGAACGTCATACGGCCCGGATGGGCTTCGTCCTGCCAATACTGCGGATCCAAGCTGATCTGAAGAAGATAAACCAGTAGGAGGAGAGATAAAAGATGCCTTCACAAGTAACAAATTACCAGTGTCCGGCCTGCACAGGCCCGCTGCACTTTGCCGGGGACTCCGGGAAACTGGAGTGCGATTACTGCGGGAGCGCCTACGAGATCTCCGAGATAGAGGCGCTGTACCAGCAGAAAGAAGAACAGGCCGTGAAAGCCCACGAGGACGCTCAGACCAAAGGTGCGGAAGATGACGGCTGGGACACCTCCGGCCTGAGCGGTGACTGGGGCGCGGATGCCGCAGGGATGAAAGCCTATAACTGCCCTTCCTGCGGAGCGGAGCTGATCTGTGATGAAAGTACCGCCGCCACATCCTGTCCTTATTGCGGGAACCCCACCGTAGTGCCAGGGCAGTTCGGCGGTACACTGCGGCCCGATTTTGTGCTTCCATTCAAGCTGAGCAAGGAGGATGCGGTCGCGGCCCTTAAAAAGCACTATAAGGGCAAGGTTTTTCTGCCAAAATCCTTTACCGCTGGGAACCACATCCAGGAGATCAAGGGGGTTTACGTCCCTTTCTGGATGTTTGACGGCGAGGCGGAGGGCGATGCCCGGTATGCAGCCACACGTTCCCGTACCTACCGCTCCGGCGATTATGAGGTCACCGAGACAGAACATTATGACGTTTTCCGTTCCGGTTCCGTCGCGTTTGAAAAGGTTCCGGTGGATGCGTCCAGCAAGATGCCGGACGACTACATGGATTCCATTGAACCCTATGACTATACAGAACTGAAACCCTTTTCCACGGCATATCTGCCCGGTTTTCTCGCTGACAAGTTTGATGTGACGGTAGAACAGAGCCGGGAGCGGGCTGACAAACGCTGCGAGAACACGCTGGCCGCCGCACTGCGGGATACCTTGAAGGGCTACAATACCTGCACGTCCAAGGGGGGCAGTACTTCCCTCAAGCGCGGCAAAGTCCACTATGCGCTCATGCCGGTCTGGATGCTTAATACCAAGTGGAACGGAAAAGATTTTCTGTTTGCCATGAACGGCCAGACTGGCAGGCTGGTGGGTGAGCTGCCCGTGAGCCGCGGCAGATTCTGGGCGCTGTTCGCCGCCATCGCTGTGCCGCTGTCGGTGCTG
This sequence comes from uncultured Bacillota bacterium, assembly GCA_947172355.1. Classification (GTDB taxonomy): domain Bacteria; phylum Bacillota; class Clostridia; order Oscillospirales; family Oscillospiraceae; genus Lawsonibacter. The sequence goes on along the minus strand of CAMWBA010000055.1, from coordinate 2,107 downwards.
AGCTCAGTCTTGTTCACGCTTTTGTAGAGGTAGTGTAAAGTAGCCTATGAAAAACTGGAGTCAAAAAAATAGGCTCCAGTAGAACCTTGATAATGGTAGATACGATTGATTTTGGCAGTGTCCGCCACCCTTGACGGCACGCCAAAACAATGCTCTGAACGTCTTACCGACGGCGAAGAACTCAAGAACAGATACCAGTTTCTCCGTCTGATTCACAGCATTGTAGCATTGTTTTGGCGTGCCATCAAGGGCAGGTCCCTTCGGGATGGCTAGGTAATTCCCTCTGGCTCGGAATCTAAGAACAGATGTGGGCTTAGCCCTGTTGCTGCTTTAAGAGTTCCTGTTGGCCCAGATAGATCAGGAGTTGCCATTTGCCGGGCATATTCCCAGCGCCTTCCAGCAGTTCCACTTTATTCAGCGGTTCCCTGCCGCCGGATTTCTCATGAGGACGCAGGAAGTTATAGTAAGCGACCCAGAGAGAAACGCTGTGTATTGCACCGCCATCCGTACCGTAACCGCAGGTGACACGGTAAGATTCTTTGAATGTACGGTTCAGGCGTTCGATCAGCTGTTTGAATGGCCGGAATTTTTTGGATACTTCGTCGTCATTGGTAAGGCCGATCACCTGTGTGATGGATACGTCCCAGCCTTTTTCAATCTTGAACTGCTGGGCGGCAAGCGGGTACGCGCTGTATCCGTCAGCAATGAATTTCAGGGTTCTGCCGGGGAATTCCTTAAATTTATCAAATGCCATACGCATGGTAAGAATGCAGGGCCCCACATCTCTTGAAGTGGAGACCTGATAGCCGAGGATGGAGCGCGTCACTTTATCCATGATGAGCCAGACATATGCTTTGACCCCTTTGATTTTGATGTAAGTTTCATCAGCGGCAAGTTCGTTGGAAGGATTGTAGCCATAGGAATCGACAAAGGGACGGATGATGACAGCGGCTGTTTTGGCATAGTTGTTGACCATGGTATGTGAGATGTCAATGCCATGGATTTCTTTCAGGGCCTGTACGGTCTGACGCAGGGAGAGCTTTAAGTTTACCCGATAGGTAAGGCACAGCCCCATGATATAGGCGTTGTTTTTCTTATACCGGAAGGAGGCTGCCCACTTTGGGAGCTGGTTCAGTTCCATATCAAAAAAGTTTACGGAAAACTCACGGTAAAGATACCGCAGTTTGTATTTCCAGTATTCGGATTGTGGAAGCCCTTTGGGGAGCTTTCGGAGATTCCGCTGATAGTAAGTGCAGTTGTCGTTGACACACTTATGGATACGGAAATGTTTCCGGTCTTTGACGGGCTGGAGTGCATGGCCGCAGTAAGGGCACTGTAGTTTTAACTGGGAGGTTACTTTTTCACCGTTGACAAAGGTTTGCCCGCAGACCTTGCACTTAAATTGTCCGCGGCCGCCGGAATTGTCATAGAGGTAGTCATGAGGGGCGCCGCAGAGAGGGCAGACGGTGTCAGAGGGAACGTTACGGGGCTTGCCTTTATGAGGCTTGACGGGTTTAACGGCTTTGCCGTAGCGGAGGCGGTAGTATTCGTTCCAGAGCTGCCAGTCCTGTTTGATAAAAGGTTTGATGACAGGGAGTTTGTCTGTGAGGAACTTTTGGTATTTAGGGCTATGGAGTTCTTCATGTGCCCACTGCTTGAGAGGGATGTATCTGCAGATAAAAAGAACAAGCCAGCAGATTTGCTGATATTGTTCTTGAATGATTTTAAATAAATATAGTATAATGTTATCCATAAAGCAATGATTTACCTTTCGTATTTTGTTTGTGTGGGAACTACATTATACACGAAAAAGGGGGTCATTGCTTTTTTATTTGCAAAAAGTGGTGTAATCCTTGAAAATGAAGGGTTTTAATTGAGAATAGAGCTGTAAAACTTTACAGTACCGAAATGGGAAAGGAGGGCTGAATATGAAAGGTTTACGCTACCAACTGAAAAGCGTGTTGCATGACAAGTTTTGCCTGATGACCTTTCTTTTACCCATTGTCATTGCGGTAGCTTTGAACTTTGTCGGTGCAATCGACTTTTCTACGTTGGGCGAGTTGCATTTTGGGGTTCTGAAAGGCGATTTGCCGACACAAACCGTTAC
>CAMWBA010000054.1 GCA_947172355.1 uncultured Bacillota bacterium | reverse complement strand
GCGATGGCGCCGTACTGCCAGTGGATGGGGGAGGAGTCGGAGCGCACCTTTTTCAAGGCGTTGTGCCGGCACATGATGGCCTCGAAGCACAGGTCCAGCCGCTCCTCCAGAATGGACCAGAATTTCTCCTCGTCGCCGCCGGACAGAATGCCGATCTGGGGCAGATTGAGGGAGACCACCCCCTGGTTGAACCGGCCCTCGAATTTGTAAGCTCCGTTCTCGTCCTTCCAAGGGGCCAGGAAGGAGCGGCAGCCCATGGGGGAAAATACGTTGCCCTGGTAGTTCTCCCGCATCTTCTTGGCGGAGATGTAGTCGGGGTACATCCGCTTGGCGGAGCACTGGACGGCCAGTTCGGTGAGATAGTCGTACTTGCCCCCCTTGAGGCAGTTGTGCTCATCCAGCACATAGACCAGCTTGGGGAAGGCGGGGGTGATGAACACCCCTTTTTCATTCTTGATGCCCTCCAGCCGCTGGCGCAGCACCTCTTGAATAATCATGGCGTTCTCCTCCGCATAGGGGTCATCTTCCTGGAGGTTGAGGAAGAGGGTGACAAAGGGGGACTGGCCGTTGGTAGTCATCAGGGTGTTGATCTGATATTGGAGGGTCTGAACTCCATTTTTCAGCTCGCATTTCAGCTGGTCCATCACCAGGCGGTCCATGGTCTCCTCGTCCACCTTGCCGGCGCACTCATAGGAGATATGGGCCTTGAACTTCTCCTTGCTGCGGCGCAGGTATTTTCCCAAGTGGCGCAGGTCCACGCTCTGCCCGCCGTACTGGTTGGAGGCCACGCAGGCGATGATCTGGGTGGTGATGGTGCAGGCCACCTGGAAGGTCTTGGGGCTTTCAATCAGCTTGCCGTTCATCACAGTGCCGTTCTCCAGCATGTCGCCAATGTTGATAAGACAGCAGTTGAAGATGGGCTGAATAAAGTAGTCCGCGTCGTGGAAGTGGATGGCCCCCTCGTCGTGGGCTTTGGAGATGTGCTCCGGCAAAAGGATGCGCCGGGTCAGGTCCCGGCTCACCTCGCCGGCGATGTAATCCCGCTGGGTGGCGGCAATCATAGTGTTCTTGTTGGAGTTCTCCTCCGCCAGTTCCTTGTTCTCGTTGCGCAGCAGGGCCAGAATGGACTCGTCGGTGGTGTTGGCCTTCCGAACCAGGGCCCGGTTATAGCGGTAGATGATGTAGGTCTTGGCCAAGTGGAATTTGTTGCGCTCCACCAGTCCCTGCTCCACCAGATCTTGGATATCCTCCACCAGCATGCGGGGCCGCTTGAGGGCCTCGATGCCGTCGATAATCGCATTGATATCCTCCCGGCTCAGCCGGTCGGCCTCAGGGACCTCGGCATTGGCCTTTTCGATGGCGATGACAATTTTACTGCGGTCATAATCCACGCTGGTCCCATCCCGTTTAATAACCTTCATTCCTGTTCTCCTCTCATTGGTAAAACTCAAACTTCTTTCGTATCCTTCCTGCCTCTTAGGAATGCAGGGTTCAGAAAACCAATCGGACCTTGGACAAGACCCGAAAAAGGCGCTAAAAAACCGCGCCCCGACCGGAGGCGAGTTCTTTTCAACCAGAAGTGCAATGGGAATTATAGCACATCTCCGCCCTGTTGTCTACAACATCTTGTGTTCGCTTTTGAATCATTCTCCCGAATAATACAAGATGTATTTTTTCCTTTTGGTTCCCTCTTTTCCGCCCGCTTCAAGGGTTTCGGTTGCCAGAGACGGAGAAATGTGGTATACTTTAGGAAAAATTTCGGCAAAATGCCCATGGAGGTTTTTATGGATGAGACAACTGCCGTCGCCATGAGCGGCGGCGTGGACAGCTCCGCCGCCGCCCTGCTTCTCCGGCGGGAGGGTCGGCCCCTGCTGGGGCTCACCCTGCGGCTCTTCGACAGCGGGGAGGACTGTGCCTGCGCAGATGCCGCCGCTGTAGCGGGACAACTGGGCTTCCCCCACCAGACGCTGGATCTGTGCCAAGAATTTCGGTCCAAGGTTATCCAGCCCTTTATTGCAGAATATGAACGGGGCCGCACCCCAAACCCCTGTGTGGGGTGCAACCGGACCATGAAATTCGGTGCGCTGCTCCAAAAGGCCCAGGCGCTGGGGTGCAGCAGTCTGGCCACCGGCCATTACGCCCAAACCGAATATGATTCCGGCTCGGGCCGCTGGCTACTGAAAAAAGCGTCCCATGGGGACAAGGATCAGAGCTATGTGCTGGCTCTGCTCTCCCAGGAACAGCTCTCCCGCTCTCGGTTCCCGCTGGGGAACTACTCCAAGGAGGAGGTGCGCGCCATCGCCGCAGAGGCCGGACTGGTGAACGCCCAAAAGGGGGACAGCCAGGACATCTGCTTCATCCCCGGGGGGGACTATGGGGCCTTCATCCGCCGGTACACCGGGAAAGACTATCTCCAAGGCCCGTTTGTGTATGAGGACGGAACTCCGCTGGGCCGGCACACCGGCATCATCGACTACACCGTGGGCCAGCGCCGGGGACTGGGGGTCTCCTCCCAAGCTGGGCGGCTCTATGTAAAGGCAATCCGCCCGGCGGACAACACGGTGGTCCTCTCGAACAACGGCAGCCTCTATGCCCGCACCCTGGAGGGGGAGGGGCTGAACCTGATCGCCTGCGCCCGTCTGGACGGCCCGGTCCGCCTTCGGGCCAAGATCCGTTACCGCATGGCGGAGCAGCCCTGCGTTGTGGAACAGACCGGGGAAAACACCGTCCGCCTCACCTTCGACCAGCCCCAGCGGGCCATTACCCCTGGCCAGACGGCGGTGTTTTACGAGGGGGACACCGTGGTGGGCGGCGCGGTCATTTCCGCCCCCGTCCCAGACTGAAAGGAGGCCCCTATGGCGCAGAAAAAGAACAAAAAACGTCCCCGCAGCCGGACAGTGGAGCTGAAACGCCAGCGGGAACAGGAGCGGCTGGCCGGCGAGAAGGACCGTGCCAGAAAGCAGATGAACCCCGCTGCACGGGCGCTGCTGTATGGCGATTTGATCTTCCTGGCCCTCTCCTCCCTGCTCTATGCCAACGGACTGCTCTCCAACTTTGTCAGCGGGCTGTGTACCATAATCGGCGCGATCCTGCTGCTCATCGCCCTTTGGATTCAGTTCCGCCCCAGGCGCAAAGGCCCCCGGCTGTAAGGGGTTCTCTGAAAAAAGATTGATTTTTCACGGCATTTGGTATATGATAACGTTTATTCAAAATATTTCCTGACGAGAGGAATTACCGCGTATGAGAAAAGATATCGCCCTGCCCACCCTGGCCGCGGCCGGGGGGCTGGCAGGCTTCCTCCTGCGGCGGTGGCAGATGGCCTCCGCCTATGTGCCGGCGATGGGACTGTTTGTCCACGGCGCTCCCGCCACCTGGCTCCTGCTGGGTCTGATCGCCCTGCTGGCCCTGGCGTTCGCCCTGCTTGTGCAGGAGAAAAAGCCAGATGCGGGGCCCCAGGACTTTCTTTCTGCGTTCACCTGCCCCCAGGCAGGGCAGATGACCGTTTGGGCCGCCGCCGGCCTGCTGATGATGGCCGCTGGAGCGCTGGGGCTGAAAGACGGCATTGTCTCTCTTCAGCTGTGGCGGGCCATGCCAGAGTCTCACCCGCTCTCCGCCCCCGCCGCCCAGCTGCTCACCGGCGCGCTGTGCATCCCCGCCGGAGCGGCCGTCCTCCAGATGGGAAAGGCCGCCTACCGTGGGACGCAGGATGATGCGGCCAGCCTGCTGGCCTCCTTCCCCGCCCTCGCCGGAGTGGTGTGGCTCTTTACCTCCCACCTGAACAACGGTACGGAACCGGTGCTGATGAAATATGGCTTCCGGCTGGCGGCAATCTGCCTGCTAACCCTGGCCCACTACTATACCGCCGCCTTTTTCTTCGACCGGCCCCGCCGCCGCCGGACCGCCTTTTTGTCCCTGTTCGGGGCGGTATTGGCCATTCTATCCCTGGCGGACAGCCCGGACCTGTTCAACACCGCCGGGCTGGCGGCCTTCTCCCTGTCCGCCCTGGGCTTCTCCAAGGCCCTGCTGCGCTCCACCTTCGGCCCGCCCTGGCCCAAGCGGCTGAGTTCGGAGCGAATGCCTCCTTTCGGGGAGGAAGCCGACCAAACCGAGAACCCTTGATGGCGGTGCGTTCTGCCCGCAATTCCGGCGGTGCGGATTGGTTCCTGTCCGATCCGCACCCTCGCACAGCGTTCCCCACATTATGATAAGTAAGGGAGACCGTTACCATGGAAAAAAGACGTTTTTATATCACCACCCCCATCTATTACCCCAGCGACAAGCTGCACATCGGCCATACCTACTGCACCGTGGCCACCGACGCCATGGCCCGCTATAAGCGGCTCACCGGCTGTGAGGTGATGTTCCTCACCGGCACCGACGAGCACGGCCAGAAGATTGAGGACAAGGCCAAGGAGGCCGGCGTCACCCCCCAGCAGTATGTGGACAACATCGTCACCGGTCCCCGGGGTGTGCTGGACCTGTGGAAGCTGATGAATATTTCCAATGACCGCTTCATCCGCACCACCGACGATTACCATGTAACCGCCATCCAGAAAATTTTCAAGAAGATGCACGACAACGGCGACATCTACAAAGGCATCTACAAGGGCAAGTACTGCAAGCCCTGCGAGTCCTTCTGGACAGAATCTCAGCTGGTGGAGGGGAAATGTCCCGACTGCGGCCGGGAGGTCCAGGACGCAGAGGAGGAGGCCTACTTCTTTAAGCTGTCCAAGTACGCCGACAAGGTGCAGCATCTGCTGGAGGACACCGACTTCCTGGAGCCCCGCTCCCGGGTGAACGAGATGGTGAACAACTTCATCAAGCCCGGCCTGGAGGACCTGTGCGTCTCCCGCACCTCCTTCACCTGGGGCATCCCGGTGGACTTTGACCCCGGCCATGTGGTCTATGTGTGGGTGGACGCCCTGTCCAACTACATCACCGCCCTGGGCTACTGCAACGACAAGTATCACGACTACGACAGCTGGTGGCCCGGTATCCACTTTGTGGGCAAGGAGATCGTCCGGTTCCACTCCATCATCTGGCCCGCCATGCTTATGAGCCTGGGCGAGCCCCTGCCCAAAAAGGTCTTCGGCCACGGCTGGCTGCTGCTGGACGGCGGCAAGATGTCCAAGTCCAAGGGGAATGTGGTGGACCCCTATATTCTGGCGGAGATGTTCGGGGTGGACGCCCTGCGCTTCTTCCTGCTGCGCACCTTCCCCTTCGGCTCCGACGGCAACTTCTCCAACGAGGCCCTGATCCAGACCATCAACGTGGACCTGGCCAACGACCTGGGCAACCTCCTCAGCCGTACCGTGTCCATGGTGGGCAAGTATTTCGGCGGACAGCTACCCGCCGGCTGCGGCCCAATCGAGGAGGAACTCCATTTTGCGGAGGGCTGCGCCAAGCGCAACTGCATCGGAGCGGGCGTCGAACCGGGGGGTACCGCCTGTGACCTGGAGCTGATTGCCCTGGCTGCATCCCTCCGGAACCGCTACGAGGACGCAATGGAGCACTTCGCCTTCCAGAACGCCCTGACGGAAATCTTTAAGGTCATCGACCGGGCCAACAAGTATATCGACGAGAACGCCCCCTGGGTACTGGCCAAGGACATGGAGGCCAACGGCCCCCGTCTGGCCCACGTGATGTACAACCTGCTGGAGACCCTGCGCATCTGCGCCATCCTGCTCACCCCCTTCATCCCCACCTCCGCCGCCGAGGTGCTGCGGCAGGTCGGCGCCTGCGAGGCGTGCTCCAGCTGGGACAGCGCCGGGCAGTGGGGCGCTCTGGCCGGAGATCTCACCGTCCGGCGGGGAGAAAACCTGTTCCCCCGCGTTGACGCGGACAAGGCCCTCAGGGAGCTGGAGGCCGCCGCCGAGGCGGCGAAAAAAGCCGCTCTTCCCGACCTGGAGATCGAGCCCCAGCTGGAGGAGAAGGTGGACTTTGACACCTTCTGCAAGTCCGATTTCCGGGCAGTGAAGGTGAAGGACTGCCAACCGGTGAAAAAGAGCGATAAGCTGCTCAAGTTCACCCTGGACGACGGCACCGGGACCGACCGTCAGATTCTCTCCGGCATCGCCAAGTGGTACAAGCCGGAGGACCTGGTAGGCAAGACCCTTATGGCCATCGTCAACCTGCCCCCACGGAAGATGATGGGCCTGGAGTCCAACGGGATGCTCATCTCTGCCGTCCATACCGAGAAGGGAGAAGAACAGCTTAACCTCCTGATTCTGGACGGCAAGATCCCAGCTGGGGCGAAAATGTGTTAAGTAAAATGCAGCATGTGCTGTCCTTCTTGGAGGGACAGCACACTTTTTTCTTTGGATCGCCTGCAATTTTATGAAAATCTCCTCTATTCATCCGGGATTTTTTCCTGTAACATAGGGGCGTCCGAACTCAAAGAATGCTGATACCCGAAGGAGGTAAGTATGAGAAAAACAAAAATCATCTGTACTCTGGGCCCCGCGGTGGACAGCGAAGACATGATCCGCACCCTCATCCGCACCGGAATGGACGCGGCCCGGTTCAATTTTTCCCACGGCAGCCACCCGGAACACCTGGCCCGGCTGAACATGCTCAAGGCTGTCCGGGACGCCATGGGCCGCCCTATCGCCACCATTTTGGATACCAAAGGCCCCGAAATTCGCATTAAGAGCTTTGAAACTAAGTCCATTTCCCTGGAGCCCGGCGACCCCTTCACCCTCACCACCGAGGATGTGACCGGAAACCAGGGCTGGGTCTCCGTCACCTACCCCCAGCTCCACCAGGAGCTCCAGCCCGGCCAGGAGATCCTCATTGATGACGGCCTGGTGGCCATCCGGGTGGACCGGATTGAGGGGACAAAGATTATCTGCACGGTGGAAAACGGCGGCACCCTGTCGGCCAACAAGTCCATCAACATCCCCGGCGTCCATATTCAGCTCCCCGCCCTCACCGAAAAGGATGTGGACGACATCCGCTTCGGCGTGGAGAACGATTTCGACTTCATCGCAGCCTCCTTTGTCCGCCGGGCGGCAGATGTGGAGGCGGTCCGGGCCGTCCTCCATGAGTGCGGGGGCGACGACGTGAAGATTATCGCCAAAATTGAAAACCAGGAAGGTGTGGACAACCTGGACGAAATTCTGGAGGCCGCCGACGGCATCATGGTGGCCCGAGGCGACCTGGGGGTGGAGATCCCCGCCGCCCGGGTGCCCATCCTCCAAAAGCAGATGATCCGCAAGGGCCTGCAAGTGGGCAAGCCGGTGATTACCGCCACCCAGATGTTGGACTCCATGATGCGCAATCCCCGGCCCACCCGGGCGGAGGTATCCGACGTGGCCAATGCGGTCTACGACGGCACCGGCAGCGTCATGCTCTCCGGCGAGACCGCCGGGGGCAAGTATCCGGTGGAGGCCCTTCAGTCCATGGTCACCATTGTCACCGAGACAGAGGGGGCCATCGACTATTGGAAGCAGTTCCAGAAGCAGCGGGTCCTCCCTGCCTCCAACATCAACGACGCCATCACCCACACCTGCTGCCTCACCGCCAAAGATCTGAACGCCAAAGCCATCCTTACCGCTACCAGTTCCGGCCGAAGCGCCCGGATGATCTGCCGGTTCCGGCCCGCCTGCCCCATCGCCGCCCTCACCATGCATGAGAAGGTGCGCCGGCAGCTGAATATCTCCTGGGGGGTCGCCCCCTTTCTCACCGGGGAGGTCAACTCCACCGACCGCATCTTCTCCCTGTCCGCCCAGGTGGCCCTAAAGGAGAAGCTGGTGGAGAACGGCGACACCGTGGTCATTACCGCCGGTGTCCCCCTGGGCAGGAGCGGCTCCACCAACCTGATTAAAGCCCAGGTCATCGACGAGGAGTCTATGTAACTGCATAGCGCAAGGGCCGCCCCGGTCGGGACGGCCCTTGTTTGTTGGTATCGGGAAAAATTCTGCTATAGCGTTCCTCTGTATGTCAAGGGTGCGGACGGCCCCGTCTCTGTGCTTGGAGATGGGGCCGCTTTATTCGTCCACCACAGTGAGAATGTCGGTCAGCTGGCAGTCCAGCGCCTCGATGATGCGGCCCAGGTTGTAGCCGTCCAGCCGGAACACCTTGTTTTTGTAATAGCCGTCGATGACATGATATTGGATGCCGGTACGCTTCGCCAAATCATATCGACTAATGCCATTAGCATCTAAATATTTATTTAAGCAAAGCCGTACCACCTTCATCATAATACCCTCTCTTTAATATATATCATATTAAAGCTATACCGCTGTTGACAACCAACGATTTTCGGTATATTCTTATATAGGTATACGCCAGAAAGGAGAATATTATGACCGATTACCAAAAGCTGTACCATCTGCTTTTCAACGCCGTCACCGACGCGCGGGAATCACTGGAAAAACTGGACGTGGCCGCAGCCGTCAGGCTGCTGGAGGACGCGCAGACCCAGGCGGAGGACCACATCCTGGAGGAGCCGTAAAACAGGGCGCGCCAGCCGGTGCGCCCTGTCTCTATGCCGGAAAATTTGAAAATGTGAAAAATTTCTCTTGACTTTATCACTTCTTTGCGTTACACTTCAACAGTACAAAGCACCAAAGTAACGGCGCAAAGGAGAGGACTGTTTTCTATGGCAATTAAATTGATTATGCTGCTGGTATTCTTCGGCGTGATGGTAGGTATCGGCCTCTATTGCCGCAAGAACGCCACCGACGTGAGCGGCTTTGTGCTGGGCGGACGGTCGGTTGGGCCCTGGCTCACCGCCTTCGCTTACGGCACCTCCTATTTCTCTGCGGTGGTATTTGTGGGCTACGCCGGCCAGTTCGGCTGGAAGTACGGCATCGCCGCCACCTGGGCGGGCATCGGCAACGCCATCCTGGGCTCGCTGCTGGCCTGGGTGGTGCTGGGCCGCCGGACCCGGATTATGACCCAGCACCTGGACTCCGCCACCATGCCCGAGTTCTTCGGCAAGCGGTTTGGCTCCGCCTCACTGAAAATCGCCGCCTCGGTGATCATCTTCATCTTCCTGATTCCCTATACCGCCAGCCTGTACAACGGCCTGTCCCGTCTGTTTGGCATGGCATTCGACATTGACTACTCGGTCTGCGTGGTGGTTATGGCCATCCTCACCGGCATCTATGTCATCGCCGGCGGCTATATGGCTACCGCCATCAACGACTTTATTCAGGGTATCATCATGCTCTTCGGCATCTGCGCCGTCATTGTGGCGGTTCTGGGCAGCCAGGGCGGCTTTATGGCGGCTTTGACCAAGCTGGCCCAGGTCTCCAATGAGACCGCCGCCGGCCCGGTGGCCGAGGCCCCCGGTGTGTTCGCCTCCTTCTTTGGTCCCGACCCGGTAAACTTGCTGGGAGTGGTGATCCTCACCTCCCTGGGCACCTGGGGCCTGCCCCAGATGGTGCAGAAGTTCTACGCCATCAAAAGCGAGAAATCCATCAACACCGGCACGGTGATCTCCACCCTGTTTGCCCTGGTGGTGGCCGGCGGCTGCTACTTCCTGGGCGGCTTCGGCCGGCTGTTTGCCGATGTGGTGGGGGTCACCGAGAGCGGCACCCCCGTGGGCGGCTTCGACGCCGTGATTCCCGCTATGCTCTCCGGACTGCCTGACCTGCTTTTGGCGGTGGTGGTGATTCTGGTGCTGTCCGCCTCCATGTCCACCCTCAGCTCCCTGGTGCTCACCTCCAGCTCTACCCTTACGCTGGATCTGCTCAAGGGGCATGTGGTGAAAAAGATGGACGAGAAACAGCAGGTGTTTATTATGCGCTGTTTGATCGTGGTGTTTATCGCCATCTCGGTGGTGCTGGCTATTATCCAGCACAAGTCCAGCGTCACCTTTATCGCCCAGCTCATGGGTGTCAGCTGGGGCGCCCTGGCCGGGGCCTTCCTGGCCCCCTTCCTCTACGGCCTGTACTGGAAAGGGACCACCAAAATCGCCTGCTGGGTCAGCTTCCTCTTTTCCACCGCGGTCATGCTGGCCGACATCTCCCCTTTGAAAGCCAGCTTCCCCGCCCTTCTGGTCTCCCCCATCAACTGCGGTGCCTTCTGTATGATTGCCGGGCTGATTCTTGTGCCGGTGGTGTCCCTTCTCACCGCCAAGCCCAAGCAGGAGCTGGTGGACAATGCGTTCTCCTGCTATGAGGAGAAGGTCACCGTCCGCAAGAGCCAGGCCCTGGGCGACTCTCAATAAAAAATTTCCCTCTTCCTCTTTCCAACTGGCGGAGCCTGTGGTATGCTTAGGTATGCTGCAGGCTTTGCCAATTTTCACGCCTGCCCCCATATTTCCAGAGCCGCTCTTAGTACCCATCCCTTTTGGGCTGGATACCTTGCAAGTTTGAGCATCGCCCCAGAAAGGAACCGTTCGTTATGATTTTCGATCTTCACACCCACACCTTCCCCGATAAAATCGCCGGGGCCACCATCGAAAAACTTCAATCCATGTGTCACACTGTGGCGTTCTCCGACGGCACCGAGGCGGGGCTGCGGGCCTCCATGGACAAAGCGGGGGTGGACGGCTGCCTGGTCCTCCCCGTGGCCACCAGCGCCCGACAGGTGGTCCACGTCAACAACGCCTCCGCCCAGCTCAACAACCGTGGACCAGAGACCGGAATGTGGTCCTTTGGCTGTATGCACCCCGACTTCGACGGCTGGAAGGAGGAGCTCTCCCGCATTGCCGCTCTGGGAATGAAAGGAATTAAGCTCCACCCCATCTATCAGGGAGTCGACTTTGACGACATCCGCTATCTTCGCATCCTGGACCGCTGCGGCGAGCTTGGGCTGGCCATCCTCACCCACGCCGGACGGGATATCGGCTTCCCGGACCGGGACAACTGCACCCCGGAGATGACCTTGAACGCCCTGCGGCAAGTGGGGCCGGTCAAGCTCATCCTGGCCCACATGGGGGGCTGGCGGGAGTGGGACCGGGTGGAGGAACTGCTGCCTGACACCGGAGTCTATCTGGACACCGCCTTCGCCTTAGGCCGCATCTCCCCCCTGGGGGACGGCTACTACGGCCCCTCCGACCTGCCTTTAATGGAGACCGCCCAGTTTGTCCGCATGGTTCGCAAGTTCCCCGGACGGGTCCTCTTCGGCACCGACAGCCCCTGGCGGGACCAGAACGAGGGTATCGCCCTCATCGAAGGCCTCCCCCTCACCCGTGAGGAGAAGGATGGGATCCTGGGCGGCTATGCCCAGAAACTGCTGGGGGTATGATAGAAGTTTTTCGCCCCGCCTTCATATGGGGCAACTGCTCCCTAAGAGGTCAGAGGAAGGAGTTTTTTTATGTACATCGACCCAACCCGATACACCACCCGTCCCACCGACGGCCGGATTCCTCAGGAATTTGCCATCTACGACCGGCTGGAGGAACTGGCCATCCCCTATGTCCGGGTGGACCACGACCACGCCGACACCATTGAGTTCTGCCATGAGGTGGAACGGGTACTTGGCTCCAAGATCTGCAAAAACCTGTTCTTGTGCAACCGGCAGCAGACCGATTTTTACCTCTTGATGATGCCGGGAGACAAGCCGTTCAAGACCAAGTTCCTCTCCGCCCAGCTGGGCTGTTCCCGGCTGTCCTTTGCGGGCGACGGCCCTATGCGGGACTATCTCCAGACCATCCCCGGCTCGGTCTCCGCACTGGAACTGCTCTTTGACACGGAACATCACGTCCAGCTGGTCGTCGACAAAGACCTGATGAACGATGCGTTTATCAGCGGCCACCCAGGCATCTCCACCTCCACCCTTCAGCTCAGCCGGGAGGATATGCTGCGGTTTGTGGAGTCCACCGGCCACCCGCCCATCTACATCGACCTGCCCGACCCCAGGGAGGGCCAGACATGATCCACCGCTTTGTGAACCATATGCAGACGCAGGGCTGGAGGGCGGAGACCGGCTCGAACCTTCCTCTCCCCAGATGGATCACCAGCCGGTATCCCAGCCTTCCAGATCTGTGGCTCCAATTTATCGGCGAAGTTCGGGAGCTGTTCAGCCCCGACGAGACGACCTGGTTTTTATGCGCCGGGGACTACGACACCCGGCCGGATCATGCGTGGCGCTGGAACGAGTGGGAAGAGCTCAGCCTGATAAACGCGGAGGGCGATGAGGACTGGACCAGCGGGATCCGTGCCTTTTGGGACAGCCACCTCCCCATCGTTCTGTCGGTGCGGGACGGCTATGCCTACTACGCCATTTCCATGGCGGACGGCTCGGTGGTGTACGGCTCGGAACCGGAGTTTGAGGAATGCAGGCAGGTTGCTGTCTCCTTTGAAGCGTTTTTAAAGGACATCATGGACGGCAATGGCATAGCTTAAAACAGGACCGAGCGGTTTTACCGCCCGGCCCTGTTTTCGCTCCGTTTCCTCTATGCTTTTCGCAAAATTCCCATGGGCGTACATTCCTCTCCCTGGCCCAAGGGGTTGTCTCCCAGGGCTTTGGCCAGCCAGTCCATGGTGGGCTGCTTCTCGGAAAAGCCCAGAATATTGGCCCCCAGATCGTTGATGTCCACAATGGCAACCGGGTATCCAAGCGTCTGGGACAGGCGCTTGGCCGTCCCCATGGGGTCAGCGGGGGTGAGAACCACGTAGTGGTCATAGGGCGGGATGGTGCCCTCGGTGGGGCCGTCGATCCCCCGGGCCTTAGGGCCGGCTACAATATAGAACCAGCCGTGCTTTCCCAGCAGTTTTCCCACCGCCGAGCAGAATGCAGCAAAGAGAATCCGCAGGGTTCCGCACTCCTGGAGGGCCATCTCCATGGTCTCCGGGATACCCAGGCCGATGCCTGCGGGGGTCTTTGTGACAAAACGGCTGAGGGTGACCGCCAGCTTCCGGGGGCGTATGTCCTCCATGGGGATAGCCCGGCTCTGGGTACAGGCCACCGCCTTTTCCGAAATAAACAGGATATCTCCCAACTGCATTTTGTCCTTGGGGTATTTGTTCACCACATCCGCCATGTCGTCTTCCTTGGTAATCAGGTGGGTTTTTACCGGGATGCGCAGATAGTCCACACCGTCCACCGTGCGGATCAGGTTTTTACCGGGATTGGCGCTGTAATTCATTTCCTCGCTCATGGAGCAGGACTCCTCTCGTCGGTTCAAAATTCCTGGGACATTATACCACCATTATATCCAAGTTTCTACCCGTTTTCCAAATTTAATATTTCTCCCAGAAGATACCCGTCCTCCACCGATGAGACCTGGACCTTCCGCAGTTGATTGTGGAGGTTTTCCCTGCTTTTCACCCCCACCTTGCAGTATTGACGGGTATGGCCCCACCACAGGCCGTCCCGCTCCTCTTCAAAAAGGACCACTACCTTGTCCCACCACTCCATATAGCTGCACTCCATCCGGGAGGCCGCCCGGGCGGCCTCCCGGGCCCGCTCCTCCTTGACAGCCTTTGGCACCTGTCCGGGCATAGCCGCTGCCGGGGTGCCGGGGCGCTTGGAGTAGGGGAAGATGTGCATGGAGGCAAAGGCGCACCGAGAGATAAAGTCCATCGACTCATAAAATTCTTCGTCGGTCTCACCTGGGAACCCCACAATCATGTCGGCGGTGATGGCAGGGACGGGGTTTTGGAAGTATTTCCAAATCAGTCCCACGCTCTCCATAAACCGGCCGGTGTCATACTTCCGGTTCATCCGTTTCAGGGTGGCGTCGCAGCCGGACTGCATGGACAGATGAAAGTGTGGGCACAGGTTGTCCAATTTCGCCGCCCGGAGGCAGAACTCCTCGGTGATGGTCCGGGGCTCCAGCGACCCCATCCGGATGCGGCAGTCCGGCGCGGCGGCGCAGACCGCCTCGATCAAGTCGATCAGCTCCGGCTTCCCCGCCAAATCCCGGCCCCAGGAGGAGATCTCGATGCCGGTGAGGACAAGCTCCTTGTACCCCTCCCCGGCCAGCTTGGCCGCCTGGGCGGCGGCATCTTGAAGCGGCAGGGAGCGGACCGGCCCCCGGGCGTAGGGGATGATGCAGTAGGTACAGAAGTTGACGCAGCCGTCCTCTACCTTGAGCATAGCCCTGGTTCTCCCCTCCAGCCCCCCGGCAGGGAGAGGCTCAAAGACCCGGCGCTTCATCACGTCGTCCAGGGCGGTGACCGGCTGGCGCTCCCGATAGGCGTTCTCCACCAGCTCCACAAATCCCTGCCGGTCCCCGGTGCCCGCCACCAGGTCCACAGGCAGGTTCGCCATGTCGTCCGGATGGGTCTGGGGGTAGCAGCCGCACACCGCCACCAGGGCGTCCGGAGCCCGCTTCCGGACCTGACGGATAGTCTGTCGGGATTTCTTGTCGCTCACCGCCGTGACGGTGCAGGTATTGATGATGTAGGCGTCCGCCTCCCCTTCAAATGGGACCAGAAGGTGGCCCCGGGCGGTGAACAGCTGCTCCAGGGCCTGGGTCTCATACTGGTTCACCTTGCAGCCCAGGGTGTAAAAGGCGGCCTTCATGCGCCGTGCTCCGGGACCACGGCGAAGAAGGTCAGATCGCCGTCACCGTCGTTGATGAGACTGTGTTCATGGCCTTTGGGGCAGTAGTGGACCGACCCGGCAGACAGGGGCTCGTACTGGCCGTCATAGAGCACCTTTCCAGTGCCGGACAGGACATAAATGATTTCGCTGCTGGTGTCGTGGGTGTGCAGGCCGATGGTGCAGCCGGGAGCCAGGAAGCCCTTCATAATCTTGTTGCAGCTGTCTGTGAACATGTGGGCGGCCACCTGACCCTCGCCCCCCCGCATATGGGGGATGATGCTCTCGGGAATCTGTTCAAAGTTAATCAACATATCGGTTTCCTCCTTTTTATCGTGTGTATTTCTCTTTCACCGGAAAGCCCAGTGTCTCCAGTGTGGGGGACAGTGCACCCAGAAGCGGAGCGCCAAAGATCCAGATCTCCCGCCGCCAGGGGTGGCCTAGCCATCCCCACTCCAGATCCCGCTGGACGAAAAAGTAGTAATCTCCGTCGGGGTAGAAGTCGGGGAAATAGGCGTTGTAGCCCCCGCCGAGCCTGCGGAAGCGCTCATCCTCCACCCAGTGGTCGTGCTCCGTAATGGGCAGGCGGGGGTCGTAGCGGAAGCCGCTGTGCTGCCAGTCCAGGGCGTAGATCCAGCCGTCCTCCCCCAAGCAGCGGGAAAAGGCCTGGGGGACCTCCGCAAACAGCCTGTTCAGCTGTTCCTCAGAGGCATAGTCCAGGTCCAGAATGAGGTAGGGCGCCGAGAGTTGAAAGGGCGGGACATGTTTCCGGATACTGGGCTCAAAAGCCAACTCTTCATAGATCCGCTCCCAGATGGCCCGGACCTCCGGCTCCTCCAAAATGGTGTAAAAGGTGTCCATCCCATCACGCCTCCTTTTGACCAAGCGACTCCACGATACTCCCGGCAAAGTAGGCGATATCCTCGTTTTCTGATCCGGACAGAGCGGTAAAAACAGGAAGATCGGCTTTCAGCTTCTCCCGGAGCTGGCGGGGCCAGAGGGCATCGGAGCTGAAGCGCTCGGTGCAGACGGCGAAGCCCTGGAAAATGTCCAGCAGCTCCACCTTCAGCTCGTCATCCATCTCCCGCAGGGCCAGCATCAGGAAGTCGTAGGCGGGCAGAGCGGCGGAGGACACAAAGGCGTGCTGGTGGCACAAGCCCGCCCACAGGCCGCCGGTGGCCTGCATGGCTCTCTCCCGGTTCCCGGAGAACAGGTCCCACAGGGAATGGGGCACGCTGGGGGTTTGACCACACTGGAAATGGGGAATATCCTGGGCGGCGTTTCCGTAGGCGGTTTCATACTGGGACCAGTCGATCTCGTCAATCATTTTGTAGAGCACAGCGGTTTCCAACTACCTTCCCTCCCTGTGAATATCTGATTTACAGCCCCTGTATGATGGCCTCCAGGCTGTCGCTGCACGCTGAAAAATGATAAATTCCTTTCCATTTTGACAAAACCGCCCACACAAGGCCTTCTGTTTCGTCGTCCATGATTTCAGCAATGTAAGTGCCGCAATATTGGAACATCCGGCGCGGTATTTCGTATTCTGAAAATTTTGTTTTAGAAAGCTTAATTTCAGAAAGAATTTCACAACCAAGGCTTTCCAGAAAAGTCAATTCCTCTGCGGAATAATTGGTATCCAACACAAATTTCATTTTTCACCAGCCGGCTGCGGCTCCTCCAAATCCTCCCGCCGCAGCTCCATAAGCTGCTCCTTGGTGGGGGCCTCCAGCTGGGAGACCCGGTCGGCCTGGCGGGCCACCGCCTGCTCGAAGAGGTTGCGCACGTCCCGGGCGTTGCCGAAGTTCTCGTCCCGGGTATCGTACAGCTCCTGGAGGTCCTTCGCCATAAACTGTTCTCCCTCCGGGGAGAGGGTATAGCCGTTCTTGCTGCACATAGAGCGGAAAATTTCCATCAGCTGCTTGCCATCATAGTCCTCGAAGACGAAATATTTGTTGAACCGGGACTCCAGCCCGGGGTTGGCGTGGATGAACTGCTCCATCCGGTCGGTATATCCGGCCACAATGACAATCAGGTCGTCCCGATGGTCCTCCATGTTTTTCAAAAGGACCTCAATAGCCTCATGGCCGAAATCGTTGGCGCTTTCTGCGTTGACCAAGGCGTAGGCCTCGTCGATGAACAGCACCCCGCCGAGGGCCTTCTGAACGGCCTCCTGCGCCTTTAACGCAGTCTGGCCCACAAAGCCAGCCACCAGGCCGGAGCGGTCCACCTCCACCAGCTGGCCCTGGGACAGCACCCCCACGGCGTGGTAAATTTTGGCCAGCAGCCGGGCCACGGTGGTCTTGCCGGTGCCGGGATTGCCCAGGAATACTAGATGAAGGGACATGGGCGGGACGGGCAGGCCAGCCTCCTGGCGCAGCCTGCGCACCTTCACCAAGTTAATAAGGCTCTTCACGTCCTGCTTCACCCGGTCCAGACCGCAC